>NZ_JAQIRN010000004.1:0-486207 GCF_050600815.1 Klebsiella sp. 141161
ATCCATGTCACTTTGAGTGCCCACACAGATTGTCTGATAAATTGTTAAAGAGCAGTTGCAACGCGGCTTTCAGCTCACCGTTGCGAGGTCCCGTATATTACGTTTTCCTCATTCAGAGTCAAGCGTTTATTTTCACTTTTCTCTGTCGGTTTTCAGCGTTGTTATTTACCGCTGAAACCCTGCTGACCCGGCGGCTTGCTTGCCGTTGTTCCGTGTCAGTGGAGGCGCATTATAGGGAGTTCTGAGACGTTGACAAGCCCTGTTTTCAAAAAACTTTTCAACCGTCTCTTTTTTCGCCAAAGGCGGTGTTAAAACCGTAAAAAAACGCCCTTTTGCTGTTTTAACCACCGAAACAAGCCGCCAGATGGCATACTGATGAAGTAGAAAAGAGAAAGGAACGGCATTCATGTCTATAAGCGCACAGCAGCTGGCGGCACAAAAAAACATCTCCTGGGTCATCGCGGAGAAGATCGCCCAAAAAATCCTCACCGGCGAATATCCGCCAGAGAGCATCCTTCCTGGTGAAATGGAACTGGGTGAACAGTTTGGCGTGAGCCGGACGGCAGTGCGAGAAGCGGTAAAAACGCTGGCAGCTAAAGGCATGCTGCTTCCGCGTCCGCGTATCGGTACTCGCGTTCTGGCGCGCAGCAGCTGGAACTTTCTGGATAAAGAGCTGCTCGCCTGGTGGCTGACGGAAGATAATTTTGCCGAGGTGGTTAGCCATTTCCTGGTGATGCGCAGCAGCCTGGAGCCTCAGGCCTGTTTTCTGGCGGCGATAACCGGCACCTCCGAGCAGAAAGCGCAGCTCAATACGCTAATGGAAGAAATGATCGAACTAAAAAGGCATTTTATCCGCGAACGCTGGATTGAAGTTGATATGGCCTGGCATGAACATATCTATGCGATGAGCGGCAATCCGTTTCTCACCTCTTTCGCGTCATTATTCCATTCGGTATACCAGACATATTTCACCTCGATTACGCAAAATGAAGTCGTTAAACTCGATCTGCACCAGGCTATTGTTGACGCCATTCAGGAAAGCGACGGCCCGCGCGCGCAGCTTGCCTGCCAGACATTATTGAATACCCCAAACCATACAGGTAAATAAAGAAGGAAATGGCATGACCGGGAAGAAAGGGCTGAGTATGGCCGGACTGCCGTGGATTGCGGCCATGGCTTTCTTTATGCAGGCGCTGGACGCCACTATTCTTAATACCGCGCTTCCCGCGATTGCGCATAGCCTCGGTCACTCCCCGCTGGCGATGCAATCCGCCATTATCAGCTACACCCTGACGGTAGCGATGCTGATTCCGGTGAGCGGCTGGTTAGCTGACCGCTTTGGCACCCGCAAAGTCTTTATCGTTGCCGTTAGCCTGTTTACCCTGGGCTCCCTCGCCTGCGCGCTTTCCACTTCGCTTCCCGAATTGGTTGTCTTCCGCGTTATCCAGGGGATCGGCGGCGCGATGATGATGCCGGTTGCGCGTCTGGCGCTGTTACGCGCCTATCCGCGTAGCGAACTGCTGCCGGTACTCAACTTCGTTACCATGCCCGGACTGGTCGGCCCCATCCTCGGTCCTGTACTTGGCGGCGTGTTAGTTACCTGGGCCAGTTGGCACTGGATTTTCTTGATTAATATCCCGATTGGCATCATCGGCATTCTCTACGCCCGCAAATATATGCCGGACTTCACCACGCCCCGCCGTCGTTTCGACACCAGCGGTTTTGTGCTTTTCGGTTTAAGCCTGGTGCTGTTCTCCAGCGGTATTGAGCTCTTTGGCGAGAAAATTGTCGCCAGCTGGCTGGCGCTGGCCGTCATCGCCCTGAGCGTCGTGCTCATGCTGGCCTATATTCGACATGCTCGTCGCCATCCCACTCCGCTGATTTCGCTCTCTCTATTTAAGACCCATACCTTCTCTGTCGGAATCGCCGGTAACCTGGCGACACGGTTAGGTACCGGCTGCGTGCCGTTCCTGATGCCGCTGATGCTACAAGTCGGTTTCGGCTACCCGGCCATTATCGCCGGCTGCATGATTGCGCCGACGGCCATCGGCTCAATTATCGCCAAGTCGACCGTCACGCAGATCCTGCGCTGGTTTGGTTATCGCAAAACATTGGTGGGAGTCACCATCTTTATTGGTCTGATGATCGCGCAGTTTGCGCTGCAGTCGCCGGGAATGCCGCTTTGGCTGCTACTACTGCCGCTATTTGTACTGGGGATGGCGATGTCCACGCAGTTCACCTCGATGAACACCATTACGCTTGCCGACTTAACCGATGACAATGCCAGCAGCGGCAACAGCCTGCTCGCGGTAACCCAGCAGCTGTCGATTAGCCTGGGCGTGGCCATCAGCGCGGCGGTCCTGCGCTTTTATGAAGGGTTTGACAACGCCAGCACCATCGAACAATTCCACTATACCTTTATCACAATGGGTGCGATCACCGTGGTATCAGCGTTGATGTTTATGCTGCTCAGAGCCAAAGATGGCCGCAACCTGATAACGGAGCGGCACAAGCATTAAGCTGAACCGCGAATCACCAGCTCGGGGGTAAGCTGCACGCGCTGTTGTTTTTGCCCGGGTTCCGCCATGCGGTGAATCAGCACATCGATAGCCAACTCCCCCAGTTCATCTTTGGGTTGATGAATGGTGGTAAGCGGCGGGGTCATATAGCGCGCCAGTTCAATATCGTCATACCCCACCAGCGCCATATCCTGTGGAATACGCAACCCGGCCTGATACAGCGCCTGATAAGCGCCGACCGCCATCGCATCATTACCGACAAATACCGCCTGCGGCCGTGGCGTTAACGCCAGCAGTTGCTGCATCGCAGTAAAACCGCCGCCAAATTCAAAATCGCTGGTAATGACATAACCTTCGGCGACATCCAGCCCGGCGCGCGCCATCGCCGCATGATAACCTTCCAGGCGCAGTCGCGACGGCGTCTTATCCAGCGGCCCGGCAATGCAGGCAATACGGGTATGACCGCGATCGATCAGATACTGGGTCGCCATATCGCCACCGAGCAATGAATTATCCTGAATCAGATCGCTGTCGCCGTCGAAAGGCGCCCAATCCATCATCACCGTCGGCACCGACGGATAACGCTGCATGATCTCCTGGGAAGGTTGATGCGTTTCGGTGCACAGCAGCAGCAGACCATCGACGCGTTTTTGCATCAACGTTTCCAGATTGCGGTTCATCCGCTGCTCATCGCCTTCGGTATTACATAGCACCAGGCTGTAACCGCGCTCGAAACAGCTACGCTCCACGCCGCGCACCAGCTCCGAATAAAACGGGTTGGTACTGGCGGTGATCAGCATGCCGATGGTTCGCGTCTGATTTAACTTGAGGCTACGCGCCAGCGCCGAAGGCGCGTAGTTAAGACTTTTGATCGCCGCATCAACTTTGGCGGTAATCGCCTCGCTGACAAAGCGGTCTTTATTAATGACGTGAGAAACGGTCGAGGTGGAAACGCCCGCGACGCGGGCCACATCCTTCATGGTAGCCAAGCATTACCCCTGTTGACGCAAGAATTCGTCGATCTCTTTGCGCCACGGCACAGACGGTTGCGCCCCCTTACGGGTGACGGCAATCGCGGCGGCGGCATGGGCAAAACGGATGGCGTCTGACACTTCGCGGCCTTCCAGCAGCGCGGTGACAAATGCGCCATTAAAAGTGTCGCCAGCGGCAATCGTATCGATGGCCTGAACTTTAAATCCTGGAACCCGGCGGCTTTCGCCCTCGCAGCTTAACCATACGCCGCGGCTGCCGAGAGTAATCATCACCGTACCAATTCCCTTCGCATGAAGCGCGCTGGCGGCTTTCGCGGCATCGTCGTCGCTCTCAACGCGAATACCGGTCAGCTTTTCCGCTTCGGTTTCATTGGGCGTAATGACATCCACCAGCGCCAATAGCTCATCCGAAAGTTCACGCGCCGGTGCGGGGTTGAGTACCACCGTCGTCTGATGCTGATGGGCGATTTTCGCGGCGGCCATCACGCTCTCCAGCGGCGACTCCAGCTGCATTAACAATGCCTGCGCGCTGGCGATACGTTCTTTCTCCGCCTCAACCTGAGAAACCGATAGCGCCGCATTAGCGCCGGCATGAATACCGATGACATTCTCACCTTCCGCGTTAACGAAAATTAACGCGACGCCAGTAGATTCACCAGCAACGGCGCGCACCGGCGCCACGTCGATATTATCGCTCGCTAGCTGGCGGCGGACGCGTTCGCCAATGTCGTCATCGCCGGTACAGGCAATGAAGGCAATATCCGCGCCGCTACGCCCGGCAGCCACCGCCTGGTTAGCGCCTTTACCGCCGAATGCGACCTGATAGTGGTTTCCGGTGACGGTCTCACCTGGAGTAGGGAAGGATTCAAGGTTAAGAATGTGATCGGCATTGATGCTGCCAAGGACGACAAGTTTGCCTGCGGTTTTCATCATCTTTATTCCCGGGAAAGCGCGCCACCGGACTCCGGTGGCGCATGCCCTGCTTTTCTTTTTATGTTGTCCCTCGGGCCGTTGCCGACCCGAATCGCATTTTACTGCTTAATGACCAGTTTCAGCTCAACCGGATAGCTGGCATCCACTTTTTCGCCCTTCAGCACTTTATCAGCGGTTTCGACGCCTTTAACGCCGATCTGCTCCGGCAACTGGGCGATAGTCGCTGCCAGTTTGCCACTATTTACTGCTTTTTCGCCATCCGGAGTGCCGTCAAATCCAACCACCATCACATCAGATTTTCCTGCAGTCTGCAGCGCACGCAGCGCGCCCAGCGCCATTTCGTCGTTCTGCGCAAACACCGCCTGCACGTCCGGATGCGCCGTCAGCAGGTTCTGCATCACGTTCAGACCTTTAGTACGGTCGAAGTCAGCAGGCTGGCTGGCCAGTACGTTGAACTTATGCGCCGCCACGGCCTGTTTGAAACCTTCGCCGCGCTCGCGCGCCGCAGAGGTACCTGCAATGCCTTGCAGCTCAATCACTTTCGCGCTTTCGCCGACTTTCTTCGCAATATAGTCGCCGGCCATTTTACCGCCCAGCACGTTATCGGAAGCAATATGGCTTACCACATCGCCTTTAGAAGCCTGGCGGTCAAGGGTAATGACCGGGATTTTAGCCTGGTTCGCCATCTTCACCGCATTGCCGACAGCATCGGAGTCGGTTGGGTTAATCAGCAGCAGCTTAGCGCCGCGCACCGTTAAGTCCTGTACGTTCGCCAGCTCTTTTGCCGGGTTATTTTGGGAATCCAGCACCACCAGGTTGTAACCCAGCTTATCGGCTTCTTTCTGCGCGCCGTCTTTCAGAGAAACGAAGAACGGGTTATTCAGGGTAGAGATAACCAGTGCGATGGTATCTTTCGCCATCGCGTTTGCGCTAACGGTCGCGCTTAGAGCAACAGCAGAGACCAGGGTCGCCAGTTTTTTCATATTCATAGTTAAGATGTCCTGTAGAGTTCTCAGTTACTGCTTTTTGTTATCTACCAGTACCGCCAGCAAAATCACCACCGCTTTGACGATCATCTGGTAATAGGAAGAAACGCCTAAAAGGTTCAGACCATTGTTCAGGAAGCCAAGGATCAACGCGCCAATCAGCGTGCCGACGATGCGCCCCTTACCACCGGCCAGGCTGGTGCCGCCAAGTACGACCGCTGCAATCGCGTCTAATTCATAGCCTGTCCCCGCCGTTGGCTGCGCAGAGGAAAGACGCGCCACTTCGATGATACCGGCCAGTGAAGCCAACATCCCGCACAGCGCATAGACGATGATTTTCACTCTATTCACGCTGATGCCGGAAAGCCGCGTCGCCGCTTCGTTACCGCCCAGCGCGTAAATATAACGGCCCAGGCGAGTATGGTGCAGCATGTACCAGGCCGCCAGGAAGACAATCGCCATAATCCATACCGGCGTCGGGATCCCCAGCGGGCGTCCGATACCAAACCAGCCAAATAGATCGGCGTTATCGCTAAAGCCGGTGTTGATCGGGCTGCCGTTGGTATAAACCATCGTCACGCCGCGCAGCAGCAGCATCATCACCAGGGTGGCGATAAACGCCTGCACGCGACCTTTCGCGACAATTACCCCGGTCACCGCGCCAATAGCCGCACCGAGCGCCAGCGCGGCGGCAACGGCCACCAGCGCATTCACTTCGATACCGACGATAGACGCCGCGACGGCGCCGGTCAATGCCAGCAGAGAACCGACGGACAGGTCGATCCCCGATGTCAGAATGACCAGCGTCATCCCGACCGCCATGATGGCGTTAACGGAAGTTTGCTGCAGAATATTGAACAGGTTATTAACGGTAAAAAAGTTAGGGCTCATGGTCGAAACGATCGCGATCAGCACCAGCAGGGCGATCAGCGATTTTTGCTCCATCAGCCACGCTTTAGTGAAATAGCGGCGACCAGTAACAGCCTGGGTAGTCATCTTTTTTACTCCTGATTCACACGGTTAAGCTTGCCCACAGCGGCAGCCATCAATACTTCCTGGGTGGCCTGCTCGCGTGTGAATTCACCGCCGAGATGCCCTTCATGCATCACAATGATGCGATCGCTCATGCCCAGCACTTCCGGCATCTCCGAAGAGACGAGAATGATGCTCAGGCCATCGGCTTTAAACTGGTTAATCAGCTGGTAGATCTCTTTCTTCGCCCCGACGTCGACGCCACGGGTTGGTTCATCAAGGATCAGCACTTTTGGCCGGGTCATCAGCCCGCGAGCAATAGCGACTTTTTGCTGGTTACCGCCGGAAAGCAGACCTATTGCCTGCTCCATTGAAGGCGTCTTCACATTAAACAGCCGAATGAAATCACTGACCGCCTGCTGTTCATCTTTATGCTTAAGGCTGCCGCCCGCCCGGCTGAAGTAGCGCAGCGCGGTCAATGACATGTTCTCTTTGACCGACATTCCGAGCACCAGGCCATCACGCTTACGGTCTTCGGAGATATAGACAATGCCGTTAGCCAGACCATCCTGCGGTGAACGGGTGACAACTTCATGGCCATCCAGCGTCACGGAACCGCTGCTACGCGGCAGCGCGCCGTACAGCACTTTCATCAGTTCAGTACGTCCGGCCCCCATCAGCCCAGCGACGCCAAGGATTTCGCCCTGACGCAGGGTAAACGTCACGTTTTCCACACCGGAGCCGCAGAGATTATCGACCTTCAGACGGACCGCGCCCGGCGCCTTATCGAGATGCGGATATTGATCTTCCAGCTTACGGCCAACCATCATCTCGATCAGTCGATCCTCATCCAGCGAAGCCACTTCGCGCTCGGCAATAAATTGCCCGTCGCGGAATACGGTGACGTCATCGCAGATTTCGAAGATCTCTTTCATGCGGTGAGAGATATAGACAATGCCACGCCCCTGCGATTTCAATTCGCGAATGACGCGGAACAGCGATTCGGTCTCGGTATCGGTCAGGGCATCGGTGGGCTCATCCATAATGATGACCTTCGATTCGAAGCTCAGCACTTTGGCGATTTCCACCATTTGCTGATCGCCAATCGACAGATCGCCCACCAGCTTCTGGCTGTTAAAGCGTAAATTCAGCTTCGCCAGCAGCTTGTCCGCTTCGGCATACATCTTTTTCCAGTCGATTTTGCCAAAGCGGTTAACGAACTCGCGGCCAAGGAAGATGTTTTCTGCAATCGTTAATTGCGGGATCAGGTTGAGTTCCTGGTGAATGATGCCGATACCGGCTTCCTGTGAGGATTTTGGGCCGTTAAAGGTCGTTTCTTTACCTAACCACAGCAAAGAACCGGCATCACGGGTATAGATGCCGGTCAGTACCTTCATCATCGTAGATTTACCGGCGCCATTTTCCCCTACCAGCGCCATTACCCGGCCGGCATAGACATTCAGCGCCGCGCCCGAGAGCGCTTTGACGCCAGGGAACGCTTTATCGATCCCTTTCAGCTGTAATAAAGCTTCCATGACGGCGACCTCAGAAAGTGACGCCAGCACAGAGAATAATATTCGCAAACGGGGAACACTCCCCGCTGCGAATTACCGCCTGACTATCTGCGGTTTGTTTTTTGAACTGCTCATGACTGGTGTAACGAATTTCAATCGTATTTCCCTGGTGCTGCTGCAGCTGCTCAAGATGATTGAGCAACGTCGCGTGGAGTTGCGGATTATGGGTTTTAATCTCTTCCGCGATGACCGCCGCCTCAACCTGCATTTCCGTCGTTACGACTTCCAGTACCTGCATAAAAGAAGGTACGCCCTGAGTAAGCGCCATATCAATGCGCGCGCTGCTGCGGGGAACCGGCAACCCGGCATCGCAAACAACCAGCGTATCGGTATGACCGAGGCGGGAGATAACGGAAGAAATATCAGCGTTAAGTACGGTGCCTTTTTTCATTTTTTCTCTTTTGCTCCACTAGCGAAACGTTTCGCTGGGCTAAGTATTGTCAATCAGCGAACAGAAAACCACCGGCAGAAGAGAGAAATGTGATCGCCATCGAAACGTTTCGCAAGACGTGGACAAGAAGTTACATCAAGATGTGAGAGACAAAAAAGCCCTTCGTTATTGAAGGGCTTTTTAACATCAGATTTCCACCTGCGTACCGAGTTCGATAACCCGGTTCGGCGGGATTTCAAACTGATCCGGCGCGCGCAGAGCGTTACGCTGCAGCAACAGATACAGTTTGCCGCGCAGGCGCAGATACCATGGCCGTTTGCCGATAATCAGCGACTCGTGGGACATAAAGAACGACGTTTCCATCATTCGACAACTCAACCCTTCCAGGCCGCAGCGATGGAACACCTCTTCGACGTTCGGCGTTTCACGCCAGCCATAGCTTGCCACGACGCGCCAGAACGACGGCGACAGTTGCTCAATCTGCACGCGGCGAACGTTATGCACATACGGGGCATCTTCGGTGCGCAGAGTCAGCAGGATCACGCGTTCATGCAACACCTTGTTGTGTTTCAGGTTATGCAGTAGAGCAAAAGGGATCACGTTCAGGGCGCGAGACATATAGACCGCGGTACCCGGCACGCGCACCGGCGGCGATTTTTCCAGCGAGGAGATCATCGCTTCCAGCGAGTTGCCATGCTCATGCATCCGGCGCAGCAGGCGGAAACGCTCGCTCTTCCAGGTGGTCATCACCGTAAACATCACCAGGCCCAGTGATAACGGCAACCAACCGCCGGAGACGATTTTATCGAGGTTCGCCGAGAACAGCGGAATATCGATACACAGGAAGGCCACCAGCATCAGGCCGACAAACAGCTTATTCCAGTGCCAGTTTTTGCGCGCCACGGTCGCCGACAGAATGGAGGTCAACACCATGGTGCCCGTTACCGCAATACCGTATGCCGCCGCAAGATTAGAAGAGTGCTCGAAGCTGACAATGACGATGACCACAGAAACGTACAGCAGCCAGTTAATGAACGGGATGTAAATCTGCCCGGACTCCATTTCCGAAGTATGGATAATGCGCATTGGCGACAGATAGCCCAGACGCACGGCCTGGCGAGTCAGCGAGAAGACCCCGGAAATCACCGCCTGCGAGGCGATAACCGTCGCCAGGGTCGCGATAATCAGCATCGGGATCAGCGCCCATTCCGGCGCCAGCAGGAAGAACGGGTTTTTAATGGCTTCCGGGTGCTTCAGCAGCAGCGCGCCCTGGCCAAAATAGTTAAGCACCAGTGATGGCAGCACCACCGAGAACCACGCCACGCGAATCGGTAGTTTGCCGAAGTGGCCCATATCGGCATACAGCGCTTCCACACCGGTAATCGACAGCACCACCGCGCCAAGCGCAATAAAGGATACCGTTTTGTACTGCAGGAAGAAATGTACCGCCCAGTAAGGGTTAAGCGCCTGCAGAACTTCCGGGTTATCGAGGATACTGCGCGCGCCAAGCACCGCCAGCAACAGGAACCAGATCAGCATAATTGGCGCGAACAGCTTGCCGACCATCCCGGTACCGTGTTTTTGAATAGCAAATAGCAGGGTTAGTACAATAATGGAAATGGGGACAATCCAGGTATCCAGCTGTGGGGCGATAATTTCCAACCCCTCTATCGCCGACATCACCGATATTGCCGGGGTTATCACTACTTCACCATAGAAGAAGCTACCGCCAATCAGGCCGAGTATCACCAATACGGAGGTCATCTTTGCCGAGGTGTTGCGCCCCGCCAGCGACATCAGCGTTAAGATCCCGCCCTCGCCGGCGTTATCCGCCCGCATCACGAAGGTGATGTATTTAATTGATACGGTGAAGATCAACAGCCAGAAAATCAGCGACAGAAAGCCAAACACCGCATCGCGTTCAACGCCAAAGCCAAACTGGCCTGACAGACATTCGCGAAGAGTATACAGTGGACTGGTACCGATATCGCCGTAAACCACGCCGATTGCCGCCAGCGTTATTGCCGGCAACGATTGTTTATTATCAGTGCTCATAGACTAGTCTTTTCGTTTATAAAACAAATGTGTGCCTAGTCCCTTGGCCCACAAAAAGCGCACAGTATGCACGATTATTTGCTGAATCGTACCCCTAACTGACACCATATTAACTTAGCTCAAAGAAAATAAATCGATTCTTCAGGCTATTACCACCCCTAATCAAACATCTATACTCGACGCAATAACGACACACGACAAAGCACGCAACTCTATTATGGCTCAATCACATTTACTGGCAGAAAGAATTTCCCGACTTAGCGCCGCTCTGGAAAAAGGACTCTTTGAACGCAGCCACGCAATACGTCTGTGCCTGCTGGCTGCGCTCAGCGGCGAGAGCGTATTCCTGCTGGGGCCGCCCGGCATCGCTAAAAGCCTGATCGCCCGTCGCCTTAAGTTCGCTTTCAAGCAGGCGCGCGCTTTTGAATATCTGATGACCCGCTTCTCCACCCCGGAAGAAGTCTTCGGCCCGCTGTCGATTCAGGCCCTCAAAGATGAAGGCCGCTATGAGCGTTTAACGGCAGGCTATCTGCCAGAAGCGGAAATTGTCTTCCTGGATGAAATCTGGAAAGCCGGCCCGGCTATCCTTAATACCCTGCTGACGGCCATCAACGAACGCCACTTCCGCAACGGCGCCCATGAAGAGAAAATCCCGATGCGCCTGCTGGTTGCGGCGTCGAACGAACTTCCCGAAGCGGATAACAGCCTCGAAGCCTTATATGACCGCATGCTGATCCGCCTGTGGCTGGATAAAGTGCAGGATAAAACTAACTTCCGCTCGATGCTGGTGAGCCAACAGGATGAAAACAGCAATCCGGTTCCCGAAAACCTGCAAATCAGCACCGAAGAGTTCACCCAGTGGCAGCATGACATTGGTACCGTGAAGTTGCCGGACAATGTCTTCGAGCTGGTTTTCCAGCTGCGCCAACAATTAGATGCCTTGCCTAATGCGCCTTACGTTTCCGATCGCCGCTGGAAAAAAGCCATCCGTCTGCTGCAGGCCAGCGCCTTCTTTAGCGGCCGAGACGCCATCGCGCCTATCGACTTGATCCTGCTGAAAGATTGCCTGTGGCATAACATCGAAAGTATGAATCTGATGTCACAGCAGTTGGAATCCCTGATGACCAGCCATGCCTGGGGCCAGCAGGCGATGCTGACTAAACTGGGCGCCATCATCCAACGCCGCATTCAAATCCAGCAACAGCACAGCGATAAAACCGCGCTTAAAGTCACGCGCGTTGGCGGCATGTTCAGCCGTAAGCCGCATTACGAACTGCCGGACGGAATTGAAGGCGAGACGTTGACGCTGCTTCTCCAGCAACCGCTGAAATTGCACGATCTCGAAGTCATTCATATCGCCTTCGAACGCGATGCGCTGGTCAACTGGCTGGAGAAAGGCGGCGAGATCCGCGGCAAGCTCAACGGTATCGGTTTTGCCCAGCCATTGACGATGGATGTCGATGCCAGCCAGCACCTGGTGGTGCGTGACGTCAGCCTGCAAGGCTCGCGCCTGTCGCTGCCCGGCAGCGAATCTCAGGAAAATATGCCTGCCGAGATCCGCCAGCAACTGGAAGCGCTGGATGACGAATGGCACCAACAACATAACCGCTTTAGCGAACAGCAAAAATGCCTGTTTATTCCTGGCGACTGGCTGGGGCGTATCGAAGCCAGCTTGCAGGACGTCGGCGCGCAAATTAAACAGGCGCGCCAGCCATGACGCTCGACATGCTGAATGTCATGCTGGCGGTCAGCGAAGAAGGGATGATCGAGGAGATGCTGCTGGCGCTGCTGGCCTCTCCTCAACTGGCGGTGTTCTTTGAAAAATTTCCGCGGCTGAAAAATATCATCGCCGCCGATATTCCGCGTTGGCGAGAAGCGGTTCGCGCCCGGCTCAAAGAGACGCAAATTCCTCCCGAACTGGACGCCGAAGTGCAGATCTATCAGCAGGCTCAGCTGCTTTCAACGTCGCAATTTATTGTGCAACTGCCGCAGATCCTCGGCAAGCTGCATAAGCTACAGTCGCCCTTTGCCGCTCAGGCGCAGCAGCTGGTGGACGATAACGCGACCTTCACCCCAGCCCTACATACTCTGTTCTTACAACGCTGGCGCTTAAGCCTCGTGGTACAGACCACCACCCTCAACCAGCACCTATTAGACGATGAGCGCGATCAGCTGCTCAGCGAGGTGCAGGAACGAATGACGCTCAGCGGGCAGCTAGAGCCGGTGCTGGTGGAAAACGACAACGCCGCCGGCCGCCTGTGGGATATGAGCGCCGGCGAGCTTAAACGTGGCGATTATCAGCTGATCGTGCGCTATGGTGATTTTCTCAGCCAACAGCCGGAACTGATGCAACTGGCTGAGCAGTTGGGCAGATCCCGGGAAGCCAAACTGGTGCCGAAGAAGGATGCGCCGATGGAGGCCTTCCGCGCAATGGTTCGTGAACCGGCAACGGTTCCAGAGCAGGTCGATGGCCTGCAGCAAAGCGACGATATTCTGCGCCTGTTGCCACCAGAGCTGGCAACGCTCGGCATCACCGAACTGGAGTTCGAGTTCTACCGTAAGCTGGTGGAAAAACAGTTGCTAACCTATCGCCTGCACGGCGACGCATGGCGGGAGAAAATAACCGAACGCCCGGTAACCCGGCAGGATTTTGATGAGCAGCCGCGCGGGCCATTTATTGTCTGCGTAGATACCTCAGGTTCGATGGGCGGCTTTAACGAGCAATGCGCTAAAGCCTTTTGTCTGGCGCTGATGCGCGTCGCGCTAGCGGATAACCGCCGCTGCTACATCATGCTGTTCTCCAGCGAAGTGGTGCACTACGAGCTAACCGGCCCGCAGGGGCTGGAGCAGGCGATCCGTTTCTTAAGCCAGCGTTTTCGCGGCGGCACCGATCTGGCCAGCTGTTTTCGCGCGATCGTTGAGCGTTTGCAAAGCCCGCAATGGGTCGATGCCGATGCGGTGGTGATTTCCGATTTTATCGCCCAGCGGTTGCCGGATGAGGTGGTCAATAAGGTGGGGGAGCTGCAGCACAAACATCAGCACCGTTTTCACGCGGTGGCGATGTCGGTACACGGCAAACCCGGCATCATGCGCATCTTCGATCATATCTGGCGCTTTGATACCGGATTGCGTAGCCGCCTGCTGCGTCGCTGGCGGCGTTAATCTTTACAGCAGAGCGGCGACGCTTTCACGCACCTGCGCGGGCCATACGCCGCACTGTACCTGGCCGATATGGTCAAGCTGTAGCAACAGCATGGTTAAACGCGACTGGCCAATACCGCCGCCAATAGTCTGCGGCATTTCGCCGCGCAGCAGCGCCTGGTGCCATTCAAGTTGCAGACGGTCTTCATCGCCGGTCACCGCCAACTGGCGCTTCAGCGCCTCGGCGTCAACACGGATCCCCATAGAGGAAAGCTCAAAAGCATCTTCCAGCACCGGGTTCCACACCAGGATATCGCCGTTCAGGCCGGCAAAACCTTCCGCTGATGGCGAGCTCCAGTCATCATAATCCGGCGCGCGAACATCGTGGCGCTTGCCGTCAGACAGTTTACCGCCGATACCGATTAAGAAGACGGCGCCAAGCTCTTTAGCGATCGCTCGCTCGCGACCTTTGGCGTCCAGATCCGGATAACGGCTCAACAGTTCCTGACTGTGAATAAAGTGGATCTGTTCCGGCAGGAATGGCGTCAGACCAAATTCCTGACTTACCGCCAGCTCGGTGGCTTTGATCCCGGCATAGATCGCCTCAACCGTCGCTTTCAGCGTGCCGGTATGACGTTCGCCGTCGCCCATGACGCGTTCCCAGTCCCACTGGTCAACATAAACGGAGTGAATTGGGGTGAGGCGGTCTTCATCGGGGCGAAGGGCCTTCATGTGCGTGTACAGCCCTTCGCCCGCGCTGAAGTCGTGTTGTCCCAGGGTTTGACGCTTCCACTTCGCCAGTGAATGAACCACTTCGAATTGGGCGTCTGGCAGTGTTTTCACTTTTACCTGAACCGCTTTCTCGCAGCCGGATAAGTTGTCCTGCGTCCCATCACCGACGCGGCTTAAGATCGGCGCCTGCACTTCAATCAGGCCAAGCTTCTCTTCCAGCTGACGGGAAAAATGGGATTTAACGAAACTAATCTGGCGTTGTTTTGCGATGTATGCGGTTTTCATTTTTTATCACTCCTGCGTCCTGTTGATATTGATTAAGCAACAGAAATGGCACTGAATTCAATAATCAATCAATAAAAAGACGTCTTGAGTTTTGATTCTTTAAATTAATAGGCTAAAATAGTAAGAATCATCAAACATCATAAGAAAAAACAATGGAAAATTATCAGATCGACAATCTGGACCGCGGCATTCTTGATGCCTTAATGGCGAATGCGCGCACTGCCTACGCCGAACTGGCCAAACAGTTCGGCGTTAGCCCAGGTACGATTCACGTACGCGTAGAGAAAATGAAACAGGCGGGCATTATTACGGGGGCAAGAATCGACGTCAGCCCGAAACAGCTCGGTTATGACGTCGGCTGTTTCATCGGCATTATTCTTAAGAGCGCCAAAGACTATCCTTCCGCTCTCGCCCGGCTGGAGAGCCTGGAAGAGGTGACAGAGGCTTACTACACCACCGGCCACTACAGCATCTTTATTAAGGTAATGTGCAAATCCATCGATGCCCTACAACAGGTACTTATCAACAAGATCCAAACAATCGATGAAATTCAGTCCACTGAAACCCTGATCGTGCTGCAGAACCCGATCATGCGTACCATCAAGCCCTGATCGCTTTTTTTAATCCCACATTTTTCCACAGGTAGATCCCAGCTCGCTCACAGCGTACAATACGCCACTCAGAATAGTTGAGCGAGCGATCGGCGATCATGGCAGACATTACACTTATCAGCGGCAGCACCCTGGGCAGTGCGGAATATGTAGCAGAACATCTGGCGGAAAAGCTGGAAGAAGCGGGCTACAGCACTGATATCCAGCACGGTCCGCTGATTGACGATCTGCAGGCTGAAGGGATCTGGTTAGTTATCTCTTCTACCCACGGCGCCGGCGATATTCCGGACAACCTGGTCCCCTTCTATGAAGCATTGCTGGAGAAGCAGGCCGATCTTTCCGCCGTTCGCTTTGGCGCGGTGGGCATCGGTAGCCGCGAATATGACACTTTTTGCGGCGCAATCGACAAATTAGAAGCGGCATTGAAAGCCAGCGGGGCAAAACAGATCGGCGAAACGCTGAAAATTAATGTCCTCGAACACGAGATTCCTGAAGATCCGGCCGAGGTTTGGGTGGGATCCTGGAAAGATTTACTCTGAGTTTTGTAAAGATCCACACTTTCTTCTGTGGATAAACCTGCTCAAAAGCTTGGATCAACCGGTAGTTATCCAAAGAATAACCGAAGTATGCTTTTTGAGCTGTGCATAACCCTTCATTCTGATCCCAGCTTATACGGAACAGGATCACCGATCATTCACAGATTGTGATCCTTCTTAAGCGTTTGATCTTAAATTGCGGATCCGACTTATCCACAAAGAGAGTCGATCCTAATAAGAGATCACAATAGAACAGATCTCTAAATAAAAGATCTTCTTTTTAATACTCAGGATCCCGGAGTCTTTCTCGAAAGAGCAAAGTTGAGTAGAATCCACGGCCCGGGCTTCAATCCATTTTCAAACCGCGTTATGCGAGGCAGATCACCATGTTTTATCAGGATCCTTTTGACGTCATCATCATTGGCGGGGGTCATGCAGGCACTGAGGCCGCGATGGCAGCAGCGCGAATGGGCCAACAAACCCTGCTTTTGACACACAATATCGACACGCTGGGGCAGATGAGCTGCAACCCGGCGATTGGCGGCATTGGGAAGGGACACCTGGTAAAAGAAGTGGATGCGCTCGGTGGTCTGATGGCGAAAGCGATCGATCAGGCAGGCATTCAGTTTAGGATACTAAACGGCAGCAAAGGCCCAGCAGTCCGTGCGACCCGCGCCCAGGCCGACCGGGTGTTGTATCGCCAGGCGGTACGCACCGCGCTGGAGAACCAGCCGAACCTGATGATCTTCCAACAGGCGGTGGAAGATCTGATTGTCGAAAACGATCGCGTCGTTGGTGCGGTAACCCAAATGGGTCTCAAGTTCCGTGCTAAGTCGGTGGTATTGACCGTCGGCACCTTCCTGGACGGTAAAATTCACATCGGCCTGGACAACTACAGCGGCGGTCGTGCCGGCGATCCGCCGTCGATCCCGTTGTCTCGCCGTCTGCGTGAACTGCCGCTGCGCGTAAGCCGCCTGAAAACCGGTACTCCCCCGCGTATCGACGCGCGCACCATCGATTTTAGCGTGCTGGCGCAACAGCACGGCGATAACCCGATGCCGGTCTTCTCGTTTATGGGATCCGCGGATCAACATCCGCGCCAGGTACCGTGCTATATCACGCACACCAACGAGAAAACCCATGATGTGATCCGCAGCAATCTCGATCGCAGCCCCATGTACGCCGGGGTGATTGAAGGCATCGGCCCGCGTTACTGCCCGTCGATCGAAGACAAAGTCATGCGCTTTGCCGATCGCAATCAGCATCAGATCTTCCTTGAACCGGAAGGGCTGACTTCAAACGAAATTTATCCAAACGGTATCTCCACCAGCCTGCCGTTTGATGTGCAGATGCAAATCGTCCGCTCAATGCAGGGGATGGAAAACGCGAAGATCGTTCGTCCTGGCTACGCCATTGAGTACGATTTCTTTGACCCGCGCGACCTGAAGCCGACGCTGGAGAGCAAATACATTCAGGGTCTGTTCTTCGCCGGCCAGATCAACGGTACTACCGGGTATGAAGAAGCCGCCGCGCAGGGTCTGCTTGCCGGTCTTAATGCCGCCCGCTTCTCAGCGGAAAAAGAAAGCTGGGCGCCGCGTCGCGATCAGGCCTACCTTGGCGTGCTGGTGGACGATCTGTGCACACTTGGTACTAAAGAACCGTACCGCATGTTTACCTCCCGTGCGGAATATCGCCTGATGCTGCGTGAAGACAACGCCGATCTGCGCCTGACTGAACAGGGGCGTGAGCTGGGGCTGGTGGACGATGAGCGCTGGGCGCGTTTCAACGAGAAACTGGAAAGCATTGAGCGTGAACGCCAACGCCTGAAAACCAGCTGGGTTAACCCGCTGGCGGAAAGCGCAGCCGAAGTGAACGCTCACCTGACCGCGCCGCTATCGCGTGAAGCCAGCGGCGAAGATCTGCTGCGTCGTCCAGAAATGACCTACGAACAGCTGGTACAGCTTTCTCCGTTCGCACCGGGCCTGCAGGATCAGCAGGCGGCCGAGCAGGTTGAGATTCAGGTTAAGTACGAAGGCTATATCGCTCGTCAGCAGGACGAGATCGAAAAACAGCAGCGCAACGAGAATACTTTGCTGCCGGCAACGCTCGATTACCGTCAGGTATCCGGCCTGTCCAACGAGGTTATTGCCAAGCTGAACGACCATAAACCGTCATCGATCGGCCAGGCATCGCGTATTTCCGGAATTACTCCGGCGGCAATCTCTATTTTGCTGGTGTGGCTGAAAAAGCAGGGGATGCTGCGCCGCAGCGCCTGATAGCCGTCAGAGCGCGCAAATTTGGCGGATGCAAAATCAGCGATCGCCTTTATAATTCACAGCCCGGTAGCGTTAGCGCCTCCGGGCTCATTATTTTTAGAAGGTACTCACCGTGCTCAACAAACTTTCTCGTCTGCTGGACGAAGCGGGTATTTCGCTCACCGATCACCAGAAAAATCAGCTGGTGGCTTATGTCGGGCTGCTGGATAAGTGGAACAAAGCCTATAACCTGACCTCTGTTCGCGATCCTAACGAGATGCTGGTTCGCCATATCCTCGATAGCATTATCGTTGCGCCGTATCTACAGGGCTCACGTTTTATCGATGTGGGAACAGGTCCTGGCCTGCCGGGGATTCCGTTGGCTATCGTGCGCCCGGAATCTCATTTCACATTACTGGATAGTCTCGGCAAGCGTGTGCGCTTCCTGCGCCAGGTCCAGCATGAGCTAAAACTGGATAACATCGCGCCTGTGCAGAGCCGTGTGGAAGCGTTTCCCGCAGAGCCGCCGTTTGATGGCGTCATTAGCCGCGCTTTTGCCTCGCTGAACGACATGGTGAGCTGGTGCCACCACCTGCCGGCGGCTGATGGGCATTTCTACGCGTTGAAAGGGCAGGCGCAGGAAAGTGAAATGGCAGACCTGCCAGAAGGTTATCAGGTTTGCGACGTGATTAAACTCCATGTACCCCAGCTGGAAGGGGAGAGACATTTGGTGGTCATTAAGCCAAACGCCTTATAATTTTTATCAAAAAATGTGGAAAAAATGTGGCCTGCGCATGTTACAAAAATCAAAGTTACCTGCGGGTATTATCTGGCCACTTTTAACCTTGTTTTTACTATGGCTTTTCTAGCGTTTAACTTTAGCGTGGTGGTTTACTGGCAGAATAGTCAACTTTGAAAATATCAGGGTGCTAAAAATCGATGAACTGTCAGTTCATATTGATGTTAAATTTTTATTATAAATGTCAATAAAAGGTTTTTATTGTATGTGGGGTTGTTTTACAAAAAGACCTCACTTTTTATCTTGAATATCAAAAAGATGAAAACTTACTGATTCTGTACAGATTTAATTCGATTGCACCGAAAATGTTTATTATGTGATCTAATGCACGCTTTAATGGCCGCCTTTTCTCATTATTTGCACTTCTGGTTGATCCCTCACTGATTGACGAAATGCATGAAAAATTGCCGCTCAGAAAATAATTAAACATTTATTCACTATTTTGCTACTTAATGTTTGAAATCACGTGTTGTCACCGTATAATTTGTCCGCTTTTTGACGCTTGACTCTTGGTCTTAAAGAACGTTTTATACGACACGCGGCATACCTCGAAGGGAGCAGGAGTAAAAACGTGATGTCTATGTCGCTCGTGAGTCGAAACGTTGCTCGAAAGCTTCTGTTTATTCAGTTACTGGCAGTAATAGCAAGTGGACTGCTGTTCAGCCTCAAAGACCCCTTCTGGGGCATCTCCGCCATATGCGGAGGTTTGGCAGTCGTTTTGCCAAACGCGTTGTTTATGATTTTTGCCTGGCGCCATCAGGCGCATACACCAGCACAAGGCCGAGTGGCCTGGACCTTCGCCTTCGGTGAAGCATTCAAGGTGTTGCTGACCTTCGCCCTACTGGCGATGGCGCTGGCGGTTTTTGAAGTGGTATTTTTGCCGCTGATAGTGACGTGGGTTTTGGTGCTGGTGGTACAAATTCTGGCTCCAGCTGTAATTAACAACAAAGGGTAAAAGGCATCATGGCTTCAGAAAATATGACGCCGCAGGATTACATAGGACACCATCTGAACAACCTTCAGTTGGACCTACGTACATTCTCGCTGGTGGATCCGCACAACCCCCCAGCCACCTTCTGGACGCTCAATATTGACTCCATGTTTTTCTCGGTGGTTCTCGGTCTGCTGTTCCTTGCCATGTTCCGTAGCGTTGCTAAGAGAGCGACCAGCGGCGTACCAGGGAAATTCCAAACCTTCATCGAAATGATCATCGGCTTCGTCCATGGCAGCGTCAAAGACATGTACCATGGCAAGAGCAAGGTCATCGCGCCGCTGGCGCTTACCGTGTTCGTCTGGGTATTCCTGATGAACCTGATGGACCTGCTGCCAATCGACCTGATTCCTTATATCGGCGAACACATTTTCGGCCTGCCTGCACTGCGCGTGGTTCCGTCTGCTGACGTGAACATCACCCTGTCGATGGCGCTTGGCGTGTTCATCCTGATTATTTTCTACAGCATCAAAATGAAAGGCGTTGGTGGGTTCGTTAAAGAACTGACCATGCAGCCGTTCAATCACTGGGCGTTCATTCCTGTCAACTTAATCCTTGAAGGGGTAAGCCTGCTGTCCAAACCGGTTTCTCTCGGTCTGCGACTGTTCGGCAACATGTATGCCGGTGAGCTGATTTTCATTCTGATTGCTGGTCTGTTGCCGTGGTGGTCACAGTGGATTCTGAATGTGCCTTGGGCCATTTTCCACATCCTGATTATTACGCTGCAAGCCTTCATCTTCATGGTTCTGACGATTGTCTATCTGTCGATGGCATCCGAAGAGCATTGATTTTTACCAACACTACTACGTTTTAACTGAAACAAACTGGAGACTGTCATGGAAAACCTGAATATGGATCTGCTGTACATGGCTGCCGCTGTGATGATGGGTCTGGCGGCAATCGGTGCTGCGATCGGTATCGGCATCCTCGGGGGTAAATTCCTGGAAGGCGCAGCGCGTCAACCGGATCTGATTCCTCTGCTGCGTACTCAGTTCTTTATCGTTATGGGTCTGGTGGATGCTATCCCGATGATCGCTGTAGGTCTGGGTCTGTACGTGATGTTTGCTGTCGCGTAGTAAGTTGTTCGAAAGAAACCTAAGCCACAGAGTTAATTTAAGAGGTATTGTGCTGTGAACATGAACGCAACAATCCTCGGCCAGGCCATCGCGTTTGTTATCTTCGTATGGTTCTGCATGAAGTACGTATGGCCGCCGTTAATGGCTGCCATCGAAAAGCGCCAGAAAGAAATTTCTGACGGTTTAGCTTCTGCAGAACGCGCTAAGAAAGATTTGGACCTTGCACAGGCCAACGCGACCGACCAGCTGAAAAAAGCGAAAGCGGAAGCCCAGGTAATCATCGAGCAAGCGAACAAGCGTCGCTCTCAGATTCTGGACGAAGCTAAAGCTGAAGCAGAACAGGAACGCACCAAAATCGTCGCACAGGCGCAGGCTGAAATCGATGCCGAACGTAAACGTGCTCGCGAAGAACTGCGTAAGCAGGTTGCTATCCTGGCTGTTGCTGGCGCCGAGAAGATCATCGAACGTTCCGTGGATGAAGCTGCTAACAGCGACATCGTGGATAAACTTGTCGCTGAACTGTAAGGAGGGAGGGGCTGATGTCTGAATTTGTAACGGTAGCTCGCCCCTACGCCAAAGCAGCTTTTGACTTTGCCGTCGAACACAAAAGTGTTGAGCGCTGGCAGGATATGCTGGCGTTTGCCGCTGAAGTGACTAAAAACGAACAAATGGCAGAGCTTCTCTCCGGTGCCCTGGCGCCGGAAACGCTCTCAGATGCGTTTATCGCTATCTGCGGCGAGCAACTCGACGAAAATGGTCAGAACCTGATTCGGGTGATGGCTGAAAATGGTCGTTTGAAGGTGCTCCCGGATGTTCTTGAGCAGTTCATTCACCTGCGTGCGGCCAGCGAGGCCATCGCAGAGGTAGATGTTATTTCTGCCAACCAACTGAGTGAAGAACAGCTTGCGAAGATCTCCGGCGCGATGGAAAAGCGTCTGTCACGCAAAGTTAAGCTGAATTGCAAAATCGATAAGTCTGTTATGGCAGGAGTTATCATCCGTTCGGGTGATATGGTCATTGATGGTAGCGTACGCGGCCGTCTTGATCGCCTGGCAGACGTCTTGCAGTCTTAAGGGGACTGGAGCATGCAACTGAATTCCACCGAAATCAGCGAACTGATCAAGCAGCGCATTGCTCAGTTCAATGTTGTGAGTGAAGCTCACAACGAAGGTACTATTGTTTCTGTAAGTGACGGTGTTATCCGCATCCACGGCCTGGCCGATTGTATGCAGGGTGAAATGATCTCCCTGCCGGGTAACCGTTACGCTATCGCACTGAACCTGGAGCGCGACTCCGTTGGTGCGGTTGTGATGGGTCCGTATGCTGACCTCGCCGAAGGCATGAAGGTTAAGTGTACTGGCCGTATTCTGGAAGTTCCGGTCGGTCGTGGTCTGTTAGGCCGCGTGGTGAACACCCTGGGTGCGCCAATTGACGGTAAAGGTCCTGTTGAGCACGATGGTTTCTCGCCAATCGAAGTTATCGCTCCGGGCGTTATCGATCGTCAATCCGTAGACCAGCCGGTACAGACCGGTTACAAATCTGTTGATGCCATGATTCCAATCGGCCGTGGCCAGCGTGAGCTGATCATCGGTGACCGTCAGACCGGTAAAACCGCGATGGCAATCGATGCGATCATCAACCAGCGTGATTCCGGCATCAAATGCGTATACGTAGCTATCGGCCAGAAAGCGTCCACCATCTCTAACGTGGTGCGTAAACTGGAAGAGCACGGCGCGCTGTCCAACACTATCGTTGTTGTGGCTACCGCTTCTGAATCTGCTGCACTGCAATACCTGGCGCCGTATGCCGGTTGCGCAATGGGCGAATACTTCCGCGACCGCGGTGAAGATGCGCTGATCGTTTACGATGACCTGTCTAAACAGGCTGTTGCTTACCGTCAGGTTTCCCTGCTGCTCCGTCGTCCGCCAGGACGTGAAGCATTCCCGGGCGACGTGTTCTACCTCCACTCCCGTCTGCTGGAGCGCGCATCCCGCGTTAACGCGGAATACGTTGAGAAGTTCACCAATGGTGAAGTTAAAGGTAAAACCGGCTCCCTGACTGCGCTGCCGATTATCGAGACGCAAGCTGGTGACGTTTCCGCATTCGTTCCGACCAACGTAATTTCCATTACCGATGGTCAGATCTTCCTGGAAACCAACCTGTTCAACTCCGGTATTCGTCCGGCGGTTAACCCGGGTATCTCCGTATCCCGTGTTGGTGGTGCTGCTCAGACCAAGATCATCAAGAAACTGTCCGGTGGTATCCGTACCGCGCTGGCGCAGTATCGTGAACTGGCTGCGTTCTCTCAGTTCGCATCCGATCTGGACGAAGCGACTCGTAAGCAGCTGAGCCACGGTCAGAAAGTGACCGAACTGCTGAAACAGAAACAGTATGCACCTATGTCTGTAGCACAGCAGGGCCTGGTACTGTTCGCTGCTGAACGCGGTTACCTCGAAGATGTGGAACTGGCGAAAATCGGTAGTTTCGAAGCCGCTCTGCTGGCTTACGTTGACCGTGACCACGCTCCGCTGATGCAAGAGATTAACCAGACCGGTGGCTATAACGACGAGATCGAAGGCAAGCTGAAAGGCATCCTCGACTCCTTCAAAGCAACCCAGTCCTGGTAAAGTCTGGCGGCTTGCCTTAGGGCAGGCCGCAAGGCATTGAGGAGAAGCTCATGGCCGGCGCAAAAGAGATACGTAGTAAGATCGCAAGCGTCCAGAACACGCAAAAGATCACCAAAGCGATGGAGATGGTCGCCGCCTCCAAAATGCGTAAAACGCAGGATCGCATGGCGGCCAGCCGTCCATATGCAGATACTATGCGCAAAGTGATTGGTCACCTTGCGAACGGTAATCTGGAATATAAGCACCCGTACCTGGAAGAACGCGACGTTAAACGCGTGGGCTACCTGGTGGTGTCGACCGACCGTGGTCTGTGCGGTGGCTTGAACATTAACCTGTTCAAAAAACTGCTGGCGGATATGAAAGCATGGTCCGATAAAGGCGTTCAGTGCGACCTCGCAATGATCGGCTCTAAAGGCGTGTCTTTCTTTAACTCCGTGGGCGGCAATATTGTGGCCCAGGTGACCGGTATGGGTGATAACCCGTCCCTGTCCGAACTGATCGGCCCGGTAAAAGTGATGTTGCAGGCCTACGATGAAGGCCGTCTGGACAAGCTTTACGTTGTCAGCAACAAATTTATTAACACCATGTCTCAGGCTCCGACCATCACTCAACTGCTGCCGTTACCGGCTTCAGAAGATGATGATCTGAAACGTAAGTCCTGGGATTACCTGTATGAGCCAGATCCGAAAGCGCTGCTGGATACCCTCCTGCGTCGTTATGTGGAATCTCAGGTTTATCAGGGCGTGGTAGAAAACCTGGCCAGCGAGCAGGCCGCCCGTATGGTGGCGATGAAAGCCGCGACCGATAATGGCGGCAGCCTGATTAAAGAGCTGCAGTTGGTATACAACAAAGCTCGTCAGGCCAGCATTACTCAGGAACTCACCGAGATCGTCTCGGGGGCCGCCGCGGTTTAACCAGGTTATTTCGTAGAGGATTTAAGATGGCTACTGGAAAGATTGTCCAGGTAATCGGCGCCGTGGTCGACGTCGAGTTCCCTCAGGATGCCGTACCACGCGTGTACGATGCCCTTGAGGTACAGAATGGTAATGAGAGCCTGGTGCTGGAAGTTCAGCAGCAGCTCGGCGGTGGCGTAGTTCGTGCTATCGCCATGGGTTCTTCCGACGGTCTGCGTCGTGGTCTGGAAGTTAAAGACCTCGAGCACCCGATCGAAGTCCCGGTAGGTAAAGCGACTCTGGGCCGTATCATGAACGTCCTGGGTCAGCCGATCGACATGAAAGGCGATATCGGCGAAGAAGAACGTTGGGCTATCCACCGCGCGGCGCCTTCCTATGAAGAGCTGTCCAGCTCTCAGGAACTGCTGGAAACCGGTATCAAAGTTATCGACCTGATGTGTCCGTTCGCTAAGGGCGGTAAAGTTGGTCTGTTCGGTGGTGCGGGTGTAGGTAAAACCGTAAACATGATGGAGCTGATCCGTAACATCGCGATCGAGCACTCCGGTTACTCCGTGTTTGCGGGCGTAGGTGAGCGTACTCGTGAGGGTAACGACTTCTACCACGAAATGACCGACTCCAACGTTCTGGATAAAGTATCCCTGGTTTACGGCCAGATGAACGAGCCGCCGGGAAACCGTCTGCGCGTTGCGCTGACCGGTCTGACCATGGCTGAGAAATTCCGTGACGAAGGTCGTGACGTTCTGCTGTTCGTCGATAACATCTATCGTTACACCCTGGCCGGTACCGAAGTATCTGCACTGCTGGGCCGTATGCCTTCAGCGGTAGGTTATCAGCCGACTCTGGCGGAAGAGATGGGCGTTCTGCAGGAACGTATCACCTCCACCAAAACCGGTTCTATCACCTCCGTTCAGGCGGTATACGTTCCTGCGGATGACTTGACTGACCCGTCCCCAGCAACCACCTTTGCGCACCTTGACGCAACCGTGGTACTGAGCCGTCAGATCGCGTCTCTGGGTATCTACCCGGCCGTTGACCCGCTGGATTCCACCAGCCGTCAGCTGGATCCGCTGGTTGTTGGTCAGGAACACTACGACACCGCGCGTGGCGTACAGTCCCTGCTGCAGCGTTATCAGGAACTGAAAGACATCATCGCCATCCTGGGTATGGATGAACTGTCTGAAGAAGATAAACTGGTGGTAGCTCGCGCTCGTAAGATCCAGCGCTTCCTGTCCCAGCCGTTCTTCGTAGCAGAAGTATTTACCGGTTCCCCGGGCAAATACGTTTCGCTGAAAGACACCATCCGTGGCTTTAAAGGCATCATGGAAGGCGAATACGATCACCTGCCGGAGCAGGCGTTCTACATGGTCGGTTCCATCGAAGAAGCCGTGGAAAAAGCCAAAAAACTTTAACGCCTTAATCGGAGGGTGATATGGCAATGACTTACCACCTGGATGTCGTCAGCGCAGAGAAACAAATGTTCTCTGGCCTGGTCGAGAAAATCCAGGTAACGGGTAGCGAAGGTGAACTGGGTATTTTCCCGGGTCACGCCCCGCTGCTCACCGCCATTAAGCCTGGTATGATTCGCATCGTTAAACAGTTCGGTCACGAAGAGTTTATCTATCTGTCCGGCGGCATTCTTGAAGTGCAACCGGGCAACGTGATCGTTCTGGCCGATACGGCAATTCGCGGTCAGGACCTCGACGAAGCGCGAGCCCTGGAAGCGAAACGTAAAGCGGAAGAGCACATCAAGAGCTCTCACGGCGACGTGGATTACGCTCAGGCGTCCGCGGAACTGGCCAAAGCGATCGCTAAACTGCGCGTTATCGAATTGACCAAAAAAGCGATGTAACACCGGCTTGAAAGCTAAAAGCCAGTCTGGCAACAGACTGGCTTTTTTTATGGTTTACGTCAGCGGTAATATTGTGCAAATTTCACACTGGCGACTCGTAATTGTTATTGATTAGTTAAATGATGAGGCGTAGACTCTTTTTTGTGATGTTAGTCACAAAAAATACGTTATCAAATAGTACCTGCAATCTGGAAATCATCATGAAACTGTTTCATAAAATCATCGCCAAATTTAGCGCCCTGAGCTTCTAATCGCTGCGCTATCGCCCAGCTTTCACGTACTATCGCTCATCAAAACGACAACATATGCGATGTGAAACCGCTGAAAAAAGGTCACCTGAAGGTGGCCTTTTTGCTTTTTATTCATCTCATTAATTACTTTCCAGCCCAAACTCATTGACCTTTCCCGCCTGGGACAGGCTAAAATTCTGTCAGGTTAGAAACTTACGATTTATCAGCGACAACGGTAAAACACTGCTTTATTCAGGTGACAAAAAAACAGCAAAAGCAGTGAGATAGAAGACTATCTCCCTCACTATCATCGTTTTTCAGCGTTAAACTGATTTGCGATGGTGAAAAATAGCGCCCTAAAATGGTGTATAGCATTGAGCCTGGACGTTTTCTCCGCGTCTCGTTTCATGATGAAAAATATGTAGCAATTTCAACGTGAAAGGCTTTTACTTTTCGTTCTAACAGCTGTCAGGATGCGTATGTCAAACAGTGCGATGAGCGTGGTTATCCTTGCCGCAGGCAAAGGGACCCGCATGTATTCCGATCTTCCTAAGGTGCTGCATACTTTGGCCGGGAAGCCAATGGTTCAGCACGTCATTGATGCGGCTAAAGATTTAGGCGCTGCCGCGGTACACCTGGTGTACGGCCACGGCGGCGATCTGCTGCGTCAAACGCTGCATGAAGATAACCTCAACTGGGTGCTGCAAGCAGAGCAGCTCGGTACCGGCCATGCGATGCAGCAGGCGGCGCCGTTCTTCAATGATGATGAAGATATCTTGATGCTCTATGGCGATGTGCCGCTGATTTCGGTTGAAACGCTACAGCGCCTGCGCGCCGCAAAACCGCAGGGCGGTATTGGCCTGTTAACGGTGAAGCTGGATGATCCAACCGGTTATGGGCGCATCACGCGAGAAAATGGCCAGGTGACAGGTATCGTTGAGCATAAAGACGCCAGCGAAGCGCAGCGCCAGATTCAGGAGATCAATACCGGGATTCTGGTCGCTAACGGCGCGGACCTGAAACGCTGGTTGGCGAAGCTCACTAACAATAACGCCCAGGGCGAATACTACATCACCGATATTATCGCGATGGCCCATCAGGAAGGTCATGAGATCGTTGCGGTGCATCCTCAGCGTCTGAGCGAAGTTGAAGGGGTGAACAACCGCCTGCAACTCGCGCGTCTGGAGCGAGTATATCAGTCAGAGCAGGCGGAAAAGCTGCTGCTGGCGGGCGTGATGCTGCGCGACCCGGCGCGTTTCGATCTGCGCGGCGTGCTGAAACACGGGCGCGATGTCGAAATTGATACTAACGTTATTCTGCAAGGTCATGTCGTGCTGGGCGATCGCGTGAAGATCGGCGCCGGCTGCGTCATCAAAGACAGCGTCATCGGTGATGACTGCGAAATCAGCCCGTATAGCGTGGTTGAAGATGCGCAGTTGCAGGCCGACTGCACCATCGGCCCGTTTGCGCGTCTGCGTCCGGGGGCTGAGCTGCTGGAAGGCGCTCACGTCGGCAACTTTGTCGAAATGAAGAAAGCGCGTCTGGGCAAAGGTTCGAAGGCAGGTCATCTCTCCTACCTCGGCGATGCTGAAATTGGCGACAACGTTAATATCGGCGCGGGTACTATCACCTGTAACTATGATGGCGCAAATAAGCATAAAACGATCATCGGCGATGATGTGTTTGTCGGTTCTGATACGCAACTGGTCGCGCCGGTCAGCGTCGGTAATGGCGTGACGATTGCCGCGGGCACCACCGTCACGCGTAATATTGCTGACAACGAACTGGTGCTAAGTCGCGTGCCGCAGGTCCACAAACAGGGCTGGCAGCGTCCGGTGAAGAAAAAGTAGTGATTAGATTGTCGCCGGGTGAGAGATCGCCCGGCGAACCAGGATGAGAGGATCAATATAGGTCCCCTTCCGCAAGCAGTACCATAAAAATAACCCCACTCTCTACAAGGCTCGGGGCGCCCGTAAAGGGCAAATACAGGTCAGCGACAACGCATGGCATATCGCCATTATCAGGAAATTTAACTATGTGTGGAATTGTTGGCGCAGTCGCGCAGCGTGATATTGCTGAAATCCTTCTCGAAGGTTTACGTCGTCTGGAATACCGTGGCTATGACTCTGCCGGTCTGGCTGTGGTCGATAACGAAGGTCATATGACCCGCGTTCGTCGTCTCGGTAAAGTTCAGATGCTGGCTCAGGCGGTAGAAGAGCAACCGTTACACGGCGGTACCGGGATTGCCCATACCCGCTGGGCGACGCACGGCGAGCCGTCTGAGAGCAATGCGCATCCGCATGTTTCTGAACATATTGCGGTGGTCCATAACGGGATCATCGAGAACCATGAGCCGCTGCGCGCCCTGCTGCAGTCCCGCGGCTATGTCTTCGTCTCTGAGACCGATACCGAAGTTATCGCGCATCTGGTGCACTGGGAGCTGGAACAGGGCGGCACTTTGCGTGAAGCCGTGCTGCGCGCAATCCCGCAGCTGCGCGGCGCCTATGGTACGGTGATCATGGATACCCGCGATCCGGGGACGCTGCTGGCGGCACGCTCAGGCAGCCCGCTGGTCATTGGCCTGGGCATGGGCGAAAACTTTATCGCTTCTGACCAGCTGGCGCTGCTGCCGGTGACCCGCCGCTTTATCTTCCTCGAAGAGGGCGATATTGCCGAAGTTACCCGTCGTACGGTGGTGATTTTCGATAAATCCGGCGCGGAAGTGAATCGCCAGGAGATCGAATCTAATCTGCAGTATGACGCCGGTGATAAGGGGATTTATCGCCACTATATGCAGAAAGAGATTTACGAGCAGCCGAACGCGATTAAGAACACCCTGACCGGGCGCATCAGCCATGGCGAGGTCGATCTCAGCGAACTGGGGCCGAATGCCAACGCGCTGCTGTCGCAGGTTGAGCATATCCAGATTGTTGCCTGCGGAACCTCGTATAACTCCGGGATGGTCTCCCGTTACTGGTTCGAAGCGTTAGCCGGCGTGCCGTGCGATGTCGAGATTGCTTCGGAATTCCGCTACCGCAAATCCGCGGTGCGCCGCAACAGCCTGATGATCACCCTCTCCCAGTCAGGTGAGACGGCGGATACCCTGGCGGCGCTGCGCCTCTCTAAAGAGCTCGGCTATCTGGGTTCGTTGGCCATCTGCAACGTTCCGGGCTCTTCGCTGGTGCGCGAGTCCGATCTGGCGTTGATGACCAAAGCCGGTACCGAAATCGGCGTGGCATCGACCAAAGCCTTTACCACTCAGCTGACCGTGCTGTTGATGCTGGTGGCGAAACTGGCGCGTCTCAAAGGCCAGGACGCGGCTATCGAGCAGGATATCGTGCATGGCCTGCAGGCGCTGCCGAACCGTATCGAGCAGATGCTGTCGCAGGATAAGCGCATCGAACAGCTGGCGGAACGTTTCTCCGATAAGCATCACGCGCTGTTCCTTGGCCGCGGCGATCAGTACCCGATCGCGCTGGAAGGGGCGCTGAAGCTGAAAGAGATCTCCTACATTCATGCTGAAGCTTATGCGGCGGGCGAGCTGAAACACGGCCCGCTGGCGCTGATTGATGCCGAAATGCCGGTCATCGTTGTGGCGCCGAACAACGAATTGTTGGAAAAACTGAAATCCAATATTGAAGAAGTTCGCGCCCGCGGCGGTGAACTGTACGTCTTCGCCGATGGAGACGCCGGTTTCAGCGGCAGCGACAACATGCACATCATCGAGATGCCCCATGTCGAAGAGGTGATTGCGCCGATCTTCTTTACCGTGCCGCTGCAGCTACTGGCTTATCACGTTGCGCTGATCAAAGGCACCGACGTTGACCAGCCGCGTAACCTGGCGAAATCGGTGACCGTAGAGTAATCAGGCTGTACGGACCGACACTCTTGTGAGTGACGCTATAATCCGGTATTTCTGCAAAGGGATACCGGATTTTTTATCTGCTATCAACGGTTGATTGTGTGTTTGCGGATAGAGTTACCGCCATTGCTTATAGAAACCAATGAAATTTACTCAGTGGCGATTCTAAAATGAAAAACTTATGTGGTAATAATTTCTTAGCGCTTCTCAAGCATGGTGTGGAAATCGATCAACTTATCAAGCGAAGAGATAGAGATGAGATCGCGCAGCATACAACAACAGATATGATGAGTTTGTCTCATGGGCAACGCTTATCACCTTCTCCGCTAGTTCCTGCTTGTATTTATTTGATATTAATTGTTATTTTTTCAGTTAATGCGGCTTTTATATTGCAGAGTCTCCAACTTACTCCGCCCCGTTTTCTGGCTTTCTACTTTCCGCTGCTATTAGGGGTTATTGTTATAACCAGCTTAGCTGCAGGGTTAGTAGGTCGAGGTCATGCTGTTGGATTACGTATTTTTATGTACCTATATCTCGCCAATTTGTTTGTTTTTTGTCTAGTCCTGGCGCTTGCCGTCATCGCAGATGAAGCTATTGCTGCCAATAAGGTCATTCTTTTTATGTGTGAGATAGCCATACTCTGGTTAGGCCGTAGATTGATGAATGGAACGGCTTTTACACTGTTTACGCTTTATCGCCGTACGATCAGGCTTGCTATGGTTGCCCAACATCTCAACGTTGCCAGATGATTTTACGCTATCCATAATCATGTAATAAAAGCCAAATCTTCCTGTCATATGACCAATAGATAAAATTTCAATGCATTGATATTATTGGTTTTATTTTGGCTTATCTTACTTTACCCCGGTATGTCATAAAACTGTCATAATTCGTACATTTTACTGTCACCTGTTTGTCCTATTTTGCTCACCATAGCTTCGAAACAACGGTTTACGAATCCCAGCAGGAGACATTATGAACGTTATGCGTACCACCGTCGCAACAGTTGTCGCCGCGACCTTATCGATGAGCGCTTTCTCTGCTTTCGCAGCAGCAAGCCTGACTGGCGCAGGTGCAACTTTCCCTGCTCCGGTGTATGCCAAATGGGCTGATACCTATCAGAAAGAAACGGGCAATAAAGTTAACTACCAGGGGATCGGTTCCTCTGGCGGCGTTAAACAGATTATTGCCAACACCGTGGATTTTGGTGCTTCTGATGCTCCTCTGGCTGATGACAAACTGGCGCAGGAAGGCCTGTTCCAGTTCCCGACCGTTATCGGCGGCGTGGTGCTGGCGGTTAACCTGCCGGGCGTTAAATCCGGCGAGCTGGTGCTCGATGGTAAAACCCTTGGCGACATCTATCTGGGTAAAATCAAAAAATGGGATGACGAAGCGATCGCTAAACTCAACCCTGGCCTGAAGCTGCCGGCTCAGAACATCGCCGTGGTTCGCCGCGCGGATGGTTCCGGTACTTCTTTCGTCTTCACCAGCTATCTGGCGAAAGTGAACGAAGAGTGGAAATCTAAAATTGGCGCAGGTTCTACCGTAAACTGGCCAACCGGCCTGGGCGGTAAAGGCAACGACGGTATCGCGGCCTTCGTTCAGCGTCTGCCGGGCGCTATCGGCTATGTCGAGTATGCTTACGCTAAGCAGAATAACCTGGCCTACACCAAACTGCTGTCTGCTGACGGCAAGCCGGTCAGCCCGACGGAAGACAACTTCGCTAATGCGGCGAAAGGTATCGACTGGAGCAAGTCCTTCGCTCAGGACCTGACTAACCAGAAAGGTGAAAATGCATGGCCGATCACCTCAACCACTTTCATCCTCGTCCACAAGGCCTCCAATAAGCCGGAGAATACCGCGGAAGTGCTGAAGTTCTTCGACTGGGCATATAAAAACGGCGGCAAAGAAGCGAATGCGCTGGATTACGCCAGCCTGCCGGACAGCGTGGTTGAGCAGGTTCGCGCCGCATGGAAAACCAACGTGAAAGACAGCAGCGGTAAAGCGCTGTACTAATACCCGCGGAATGTCGAGCTGCCGGCGAGCTTCCTGCAGCTCGAATTATTTCGGGTATAGCATTACCTTTGCCCATAAGCTCAGTAAAATGCTGGCTTTTTGGGCCCGAACTTAAAGAGTAACCTATGGCTGCAACCAAGCCGGCATTCAACCCTCCGGGGAAAAAGGGTGACATGATCTTCAGCGCGCTGGTGAAACTGGCTGCGCTGATTGTGCTATTGATGCTGGGTGGCATCATCGTTTCCCTCATCATCTCTTCATGGCCAAGTATTCAGAAATTTGGCTTTTCCTTTTTGTGGACCAAAGAGTGGGATGCGCCGAATGAAATCTTCGGTGCGCTGGTACCGATTTACGGGACTCTGGTTACCTCAATTATCGCGTTGTTGATCGCCGTTCCGGTGAGCTTCGGCATCGCGCTGTTCCTGACTGAACTCTCCCCAGCCTGGCTAAAACGCCCGCTGGGTATTGCTATTGAGCTGCTGGCGGCGATCCCGAGTATCGTATACGGCATGTGGGGCCTGTTTATTTTCGCCCCGCTGTTTGCGACTTACTTCCAGGAACCAGTCGGCAACGTCCTTTCGACGATCCCCTTTGTCGGTGCGCTGTTTGCCGGCCCGGCGTTCGGTATTGGCATCCTGGCGGCCGGCGTCATTCTGGCCATCATGATCATTCCTTATATCGCCGCCGTAATGCGCGATGTCTTCGAGCAGACTCCGGTGATGATGAAAGAGTCCGCATATGGGATCGGCTGCACCACGTGGGAGGTGATTTGGCGCATCGTGCTGCCGTTCACCAAAAACGGGGTGATCGGCGGCGTCATGCTCGGCCTGGGGCGCGCGCTGGGTGAAACCATGGCTGTCACCTTTATCATCGGTAACACCTATCAGCTAGACAGCGCTTCGTTGTATATGCCGGGCAACAGTATTACCTCGGCGCTGGCCAATGAATTCGCGGAAGCGGAAAGCGGCCTGCACGTAGCGGCGCTGATGGAACTGGGTCTGATCCTGTTCGTTATCACCTTTATCGTTCTGGCCGCGTCGAAGTTCATGATTATGCGTCTCGCTAAGAACGAGGGGGCACGCTAATGGCAACGATCGAATTGCAAACCACCGCCGCGCTGGCGGAATCCCGTCGCAAGATGCAGGCTAAGCGCCGCCTGAAGAACCGCATCGCCCTGACCCTGTCGATGGCGACTATGGCGTTTGGTCTCTTCTGGCTTATCTGGATCCTGATGTCGACCATCACGCGTGGCATCGACGGCATGAGTCTGGCGCTGTTTACCGAAATGACGCCGCCGCCGAATACCGCGGGCGGCGGTCTGGCGAATGCCCTGGCGGGCAGCGGCCTGCTGATCCTGTGGGCGACCGTTTTTGGTACGCCGCTTGGCATCATGGCCGGTATCTATCTGGCGGAGTACGGCAGAAAGTCGGTACTGGCGGAAATCATCCGCTTTATCAACGATATTCTGCTTTCCGCGCCATCTATCGTCGTGGGGCTGTTCGTCTACACCATCGTGGTGGCGCAGATGCAGCACTTCTCCGGCTGGGCGGGCGTTATCGCGCTGGCGCTGCTGCAGGTGCCAATCGTGATTCGTACCACTGAAAACATGCTGAAGCTGGTGCCGGATAGCCTGCGTGAAGCAGCCTATGCGCTGGGGACGCCGAAGTGGAAGATGATTTCCGCGATCACCCTTAAGGCGTCGGTATCCGGCATTATGACCGGTATCCTGCTGGCCATTGCCCGTATCGCCGGGGAGACGGCGCCGCTGCTGTTCACCGCGCTCTCCAACCAGTTCTGGAGCACCGATATGATGCAGCCGATCGCCAACCTGCCGGTGACCATTTTTAAATTTGCCATGAGTCCGTTCGCGGAATGGCAGCAACTGGCATGGGCCGGGGTATTGATTATCACCCTGTGCGTCTTGCTGCTGAATATTCTGGCGCGCGTTGTCTTCGCGAAGAAGAAACACGGTTAATTTTTGCGGCGCGGCCTAAGCGGCGCCGAATGAGGAAGAGATTGAGATGAGTATGGTGAACGCGAATCCGGGTAAAATTTCAGTTCGTGACCTGAACTTCTACTACGGCAAATTCCATGCCCTGAAGAACATCAACCTGGATATCGCTAAGAACCAGGTGACGGCGTTTATCGGCCCGTCAGGCTGCGGTAAATCCACTCTGCTGCGTACGTTCAACAAGATGTTTGAGCTGTACCCGGAGCAGCGTGCGGAAGGCGAAATTCTGCTGGATGGCGACAATATTCTCACCAATACCCAGGATATCGCGCTGCTGCGCGCGAAAGTAGGGATGGTATTCCAGAAGCCGACGCCGTTCCCGATGTCCATCTATGACAACATCGCCTTCGGCGTGCGCCTGTTTGAGAAGCTGTCGCGCGCCGATATGGACGAGCGCGTGCAGTGGGCGTTGACCAAAGCCGCATTATGGAATGAAACCAAAGATAAACTGCACCAGAGCGGGTATTCTCTCTCCGGTGGTCAGCAGCAGCGTCTGTGTATTGCCCGCGGTATCGCGATTCGCCCGGAAGTGCTGTTGCTCGATGAACCTTGCTCAGCGCTGGACCCCATCTCCACCGGGCGCATCGAGGAGCTTATCACCGAGCTGAAGCAGGATTACACCGTCGTTATCGTTACCCACAACATGCAGCAGGCTGCGCGTTGTTCCGACCATACGGCATTTATGTATCTTGGCGAGCTGATTGAATTCAGCAACACGGACGATCTGTTTACCAAGCCCGCGAAGAAACAAACTGAAGATTATATTACTGGCCGCTACGGTTGATTGCCCTTCTGCTTTCAGGTGCTAACCCGATGGGCAATCAGGAGACATCATGGATAACTTAAATCTTAATAAACATATTTCCGGCCAGTTCAACGCAGAACTGGAGTACATACGCACCCAGGTGATGACCATGGGTGGGCTGGTGGAGCAGCAGCTTTCTGATGCGATCACCGCGATGCACAATCAGGACAGCGATCTGGCGAAGCGCGTAATCGACGGCGACAAGCAGGTCAATATGATGGAAGTGGCGATCGACGAGGCCTGCGTGCGCATCATCGCTAAACGTCAGCCGACCGCCAGCGACCTGCGGCTGGTAATGGCGATCATCAAGACTATCGCCGAGCTGGAACGTATTGGCGACGTGGCGGATAAAATCTGCCGCACCGCGCTGGAGAAGTTTTCCCAGCAGCACCAGCCGCTGCTGGTGAGCCTGGAGTCGCTGGGCCGCCATACCGTGCAGATGCTGCATGATGTACTGGATGCCTTTGCGCGTATGGATCTCGATGAAGCGGTACGTATCTATCGCGAAGACAAGAAAGTCGACCAGGAGTATGAAGGCATCGTGCGTCAACTGATGACCTATATGATGGAAGATTCACGTACCATTCCGAGCGTCCTGACCGCGCTGTTCTGCGCGCGCTCCATCGAACGTATCGGCGATCGCTGCCAGAATATCTGCGAATATATTTTCTACTTCGTTAAAGGCCAGGATTTCCGTCACGTAGGCGGCGACGAACTGGATAAGCTGCTCGCGGGTAAAGATCCGAAAGAGTAAAGATCACGATGGTTGATTCTGGTAAAGGAGATTATCAGAATCAACTATGATTTTGCGCATAGCAGACATATTGCTGCGATTATCGTCACAATTAATACTCTGACTATTTGAGTTTTAAATTTTCTCGCGTAACAATCCCTCTCACTGACTGAGCGCTGAAGCTCAGATGGTTAAAATGGATTGTTACTGCGACAGCAGGCAAAACCTGATATTGCCCCAGGCGGCGATGTCAGGTTTTTTTGTTTTAGACGCTGAATGGTTTGCTGATAAGGGTTGTTACCGCAATGAGCGGGCAAAACCTGAAGAGGATTATCTGTTAATGCAGATGGTCTCCTTCAGGTTTTTTTTTGCTACTTATTCGGCATGAAAATAAAAGCTGCAGTTACGTGGAATGGTATTAGTGCAGTTTATTAAAAACATAACGCCATTTATTAATTACGTGTTTCATTTACGCCAATGCTTATATAAGGGATTATTATGATTAGAAGAAATATGATCGCTTCGGCGATGGTTTTGCTGGCGCCGCTTTCTTATTCAACAAATCTTATTGCCGGGCAACTTACGGTTGAACAACGGCTGGAGCTTCTGGAAAAAGCGCTTCAGGACACACAAAAAGAACTCAAGAAATATCAGGATCAGGAGAAAAAAAGGAACCAGGTCTGGGCCGCCTGGTCGCAACCGGTAAATAGCCAGAAGAGCCGGAGCGCGGAAGCGCCCACGGCGACCAAAGCGGCCGCTAAGCCGGATGCGGTGCTGGTCAAAAATGAACAATCCGAGCAGGGCGGTGAGCCTGCCTATAGCGCCATGACGCTGAAAGATTTTAGCAAATTCGTGAAAGATGAAATTGGCTTTAGCTATAACGGCTATTACCGTTCTGGCTGGGGAACTGCCTCGCACGGCTCGCCAAAATCGTGGGCCATCGGCTCGCTTGGCCGTTTGGGTAACGAGTATTCCGGCTGGTTTGATTTACAGCTTAAACAGCGCGTTTTTCAGGAAGGCGATAAACGTGTGGACGCCATCGTGATGCTCGATGGCAACGTGGGTCAGCAATATTCTACCGGCTGGTTTGGTGACAATGCCGGCGGCGAAAACTACCTTCAGTTCTCGGATATGTACGTCAACACCAAAGGCTTTCTGCCGTTTGCCCCGGAAGCGGATTTCTGGGTCGGTAAGCACGGCGCGCCGAAAATCGAGATCCAGATGCTGGACTGGAAAACGCAAAGAACCGATGCGGCAGCTGGCGTAGGGCTTGAAAACTGGAAGGTGGGCGCCGGTAAATTTGATATCGCGCTGGTGCGCGAAGACATCGATGACTACGACCGCTCTTTGACCAATAAGCAGCAAATTAATACCAATACCCTGGATGTACGTTACAAAGATATTCCGCTGTGGGATAAAGCCTCGCTGATGGTGAGCGGGCGCTATGTCGCTGCGAATCAGAGTTCATCAGAGAAATATAAAGAGGGGAATGAAGGTTACTATCAATGGAAAGATACCTGGATGGTGGGAACTTCGTTAACGCAGAAATTTGATAACGGCGGCTTTAACGAATTCTCATTATTACTGGCGAACAACTCCATCGCCAGCAGCTTCTCGCGCTATGCCGGATCGAGCCCGTATACCACCAATAATGGGCGTTATTATGGCGATCATACCAACGGCACCGCCGTACGCTTAACCTCACAGGGGGAAACCTATCTGCGCGATGATGTCATTATGGCTAATGCGATCGTTTATTCATTTGGTAATGACGTTTATAGCTATGAAACCGGCGCCCATTCAGATTTTGAATCTATTCGCGCCGTGGTTCGTCCGGCATATATCTGGAATAAATATAATCAGACCGGTGTTGAGCTGGGATACTTCAAACAGCAGAACAAAGATGTGATGGGGAAGAAATATAACGAATCCGGTTATAAGACCACCTTATTCCATACCTTCAAAGTTAATACCAGTATGCTGACCTCGCGCCCGGAAATCCGCTTTTATGCGACTTATATTAAAGCCGAAGATATCGACCTGGATAAGGCTGCTAACAATACCACCGCGGTTTTTGAAGATGGCAAGAACGACCAATTCGCCCTCGGCGCGCAGGCCGAAATTTGGTGGTAAGGCCGCAAGCTCCTGCTCATAAAAACGTAAAAAGGAATCAAAATGAAACGACATGCAATCTACTTCGCCCTGGCGCTGGCTGGCGCCACAATTACGGCGCACGCCGCTCCGCTGCCGACGATGCCTGATGCCGCCATTCCTGTCAGCCAGTATATTACTCAGGTGAATACGGATAACAGCGTGACTTTCCGGTTATTTGCCCCCGATGCCAGGCGCGTATCCGTCGTCACGGGATCGACGCCGGATACGTTTGTCTCTCATGACATGACCAAAGATACCCAGGGCGTATGGACGTGGAAAAGCGATCGCCTGGCCGCCAATCTTTATGAGTACTACTTCGATGTGGACGGTTTTCGTTCCGTCGATACCGGTAGCCGCTACCAGAAACCGCAGCGCCAGGTGAATACCAGCCTGATCCTGGTGCCCGGCAGCATTCTTGACGATCGGGCAGTCCCGCACGGCGATCTGCGTACCGTCACCTACCATTCGACGGCGCTTAAGTCAGAACGCCGCGTCTATGTCTGGACGCCGCCGGGCTATAACGGCAGCGGCGAACCGTTGCCGGTGCTCTATTTCTACCACGGTTTTGGCGATAGCGGCCTGTCGGCCATCGACCAGGGGCGCATCCCGCAAATGATGGATAACCTGCTGGCGGAGGGCAAAATCAAGCCGATGCTGGTGGTGGTGCCGGATACCGAAACCGATATTCCTCAAGCGATCGCGGAAAACTTCCCGCCGCAGGAGCGGCGTAAAAACTTCTATCCACTCAATGCGAAAGCCGCAGACAACGAACTGATGCACGACATCATTCCGCTGATCGATTCCCGATTTAACGTGCGTAAAGATGCCGACGGCCGGGCGCTGGCGGGGCTGTCGCAGGGCGGTTACCAGGCGCTGGTGTCCGGGATGAACCATCTTGAGAGCTTCGGGTGGCTTGCCACCTTTAGCGGGGTTACGACAACCACGGTTCCCGATGCTGGCGTGGAGGCGCAGTTGAATAATCCTGACGCCATCAATAAACAACTGCGTAACTTTACGCTGGTGGTTGGCGAAAAAGACGCCGTCACTGGCAAAGATATTGCCGGCCTGAAAAGCGAACTGGAAAAGCAGAAGATCAAATTTGATTACCACTCTTATCCCGGCCTGAATCATGAAATGGACGTCTGGCGTCCGGCCTATGCCGAGTTTGTGCAAAAGCTCTTTAAATAACCGTCAGGGGGCATGGCGCCCCCTGTCTCAACCAGTAAAGGAAGATGAGATGAAATTGATTGTGACGGAAGATTATGAAGAGATGAGCCTGGTCGCCTGCCATCATCTTTTAGGCTATATCACGGTGCCGCGACGGATGAATCTGGCGGTGACGGCGGGGAGTACGCCGAAGCGTATGTATGAGCATTTGACCGCCGCCATCAAAGGGAAATCATTCTATGATCGGGTTCACTATTACAACTTTGATGAGATTCCTTTTCGCGGCCAGCAGCGTGAAGGGGTGACGATTTCCAACCTGCGCCAGCTGTTTTTTACTCCAGCGCAAATCAAAGAAGACAACATCCATAAATTGACGCTGGAGAACGCGGCTCAACACGATCGCCGCCTCGAAGAGGCCGGCGGTCTTGACCTGGTCGTGCTGGGGCTGGGCGCCGACGGCCATTTTTGCGGCAACCTGCCGAACACTACACGTTTTCATGATGAGACGGTCGAAGTGCCGATTCAGGGGGATCTGATTGGCATTGTCGCGAACGGTGAGATGGGGGGCGATTTCAACGTGGTGCCGGATAGCTATGTCACCATGGGGCCGAAAAGCGTGATGGCGGCAAAAAACCTGCTGTTGATTGTCAGCGGCGCGGCGAAAGCGCAAGCGCTAAAGCAGGTGGTGGAAGGCCCGGTCAGCGAACAGGTACCGGCCTCTGTGCTCAAGTTGCACCCTTCGTTGGTGATTATTGCGGATAAAGCGGCTGCGGCGGAATTGCAGCACTAAAAAGCCGCTGGCCAGCGGGGCTACCGTTGTGACCAACCGTAGCCCGACCGAGCGTAGTGACGTCGGGTCTTAACGAGTAATATCCCAGCCACGCGCTCTCCACAATGCCGGCAGCTCAGCTAAATCGGTAAAGGTCGTTACTTTCGGATGATCGATCGGTTGGTTGTGCGGGTCGGCGCAGAAGTAAAAGACTTCCATACCCGCGGCGATCCCTGATTGGGCTCCCGCGCTGGAATCATCGACCAGAATACAGTTTTCGACTTGTACCTGCATGGCCTCTGCCGCATGGAACATCAGCGCCGGGTCGGGTTTCCAGCGCTGAATGTCGTAACCGCTGTACAGCCGGTCTGGGAAGTGGTGCAGCATCTGCGTTCTACCGAGCGAATGCTGCATTTTACTGACCGGGCCATTCGACACCACGCACATGGGGATCTTCACCGCGTCCAGCAGCGCAGCGGCGCCGGGGATGATCTCCAGCTCGCTATCGAACAGACGGGCGACTTCGGCGCGGTACACCGGCTCCAGGGTTTCTTTTTTCAGGTTAACGCCATATTCAGCGTTGATGGTGTCGATAATCTCGTACAGCTTAACGCCCTTGAAGCGCTTAAAAATTTCGGCTAAATCCAGCGTAATACCGAATTCCTGAAACATGTGAACATAGGCGCGTGAGCAAATCACCTCGCTATCGACCAGCGTGCCGTCACAATCGAAAAATACTGCTTGTGGTTGGGTCATACTCTTTCCAGTTTAACAAGTTTAACGTTTTCGTAATGCTCAATGCCGCGACGCAATCGTTGCCGTATAAGCAAAATAAATGAAAAAAATTACCATACAACCGCGCCTGGTGCCGTAATTTGGTATAGGATAGCCTCGAATTTTCCCTCCTTTACGTTCGGAAACCGATAATGAGTCAACAACCAACCAGCCAGTCTTCTGGCCAGGGTCTGCTGGAGCGCGTATTTAAACTGCGCGAGCACGGCACCACGGTGCGCACTGAAGCGATCGCCGGTTTCACCACGTTCCTGACGATGGTCTACATCGTCTTCGTGAACCCACAAATTCTTGGCGTGGCGGGTATGGATACCAGCGCTGTCTTTGTGACCACCTGTCTGATCGCGGCCTTCGGCAGCATCCTGATGGGGCTGTTCGCGAATCTGCCGGTAGCGCTGGCGCCAGCGATGGGGCTGAATGCCTTCTTTGCCTTCGTGGTGGTTCAGGCGATGGGCCTGCCGTGGCAGGTGGGAATGGGCGCGATTTTCTGGGGCGCCGTCGGCCTGCTGCTGCTGACCCTCTTCCGCGTTCGCTACTGGATGATTGCCAATATCCCGGTGAGCCTGCGCGTCGGTATCACCAGCGGTATCGGGCTGTTTATCGGCATGATGGGCCTGAAGAACGCTGGCGTTATCGTGGCGAACCAGGACACGTTGGTCAGCATTGGCAACCTGACTTCCCATAGCGTGCTGCTGGGCGTTCTCGGGTTCTTTATTATCGCTATCCTGGCATCGCGTAATATTCATGCCGCCGTTCTGGTCTCTATCGTCGTTACCACCCTGTTGGGCTGGATGCTCGGCGATGTGCACTACACCGGCATCGTCTCCGCGCCGCCGAGCGTAACCTCGGTTGTGGGTCAGGTCGATCTGGCCGGTTCGCTGAACCTTGGCCTGGCGGGCGTGATCTTCTCGTTCATGCTGGTTAACCTGTTCGACTCCTCCGGCACCCTGATTGGCGTCACCGATAAAGCCGGGCTGGCGGATGCGCAGGGTAAATTCCCGCGCATGAAGCAGGCGCTGTTTGTCGATAGCGTGTCGTCCGTCGCCGGCTCCTTTATTGGCACCTCTTCGGTTACGGCCTATATCGAATCCTCCTCCGGCGTTTCCGTTGGCGGGCGTACCGGCCTGACCGCCGTTGTCGTGGGTATCCTGTTCCTGCTGGTCATCTTCCTGTCGCCGCTGGCGGGGATGGTTCCGGCCTACGCCGCCGCCGGGGCGCTGATTTACGTTGGCGTGCTGATGACCTCAAGCCTGGCGCGCGTGAAGTGGGATGACCTGACGGAAGCGGTACCGGCGTTTATCACCGCGGTGATGATGCCGTTCAGCTTCTCGATTACCGAAGGTATCGCCCTGGGCTTTATTTCCTACTGCGTGATGAAGATTGGTACCGGCCGTCTGCGTGAACTCAGCCCGTGCGTGATTATCGTTTCGCTGCTGTTCGTGCTGAAAATTGTCTTTATCGATGCGCATTGATCCGCACACATGATGAGAAAGCCCGGCATCGCTGCCGGGCTTTTTTTATGCTTTAACCCGCTGAATATAATCGCCAAAGGCGGTCAATTGGCCGCGCAGATGGTCCAGCGTGCTCTGATCGACCACTTCCCCTGCCTGCGGATCGACTTTGTTCTGAATCACGCCGCCCATAAACTCCGGCTTGTTCATCACCATCGCATCGAGGAAGACCAGAATCTGGCGCAGATGATACTGACAACGCGCCCCGCCGATAGCGCCCATTGAGCTGGTCTGGATCAGCACCGGCTTACCGGCCAGCGGCTGTTCCGGCAGACGTGAGAGCCAGTCGATGGCGTTCTTCAGGCCGCCGGGTACCGAGTAGTTATATTCCGGGGTAACGATCACCACGCCGTCCGCTTCGCGGATTTGTTTCGCGATCTCCTGCACGCTCTGCGGGAACCCCTCTTCCTGTTGGATATCGGCATCGTACAGCGGAATATCGCCGATCGACGGCAGCGCGGAGATTTCCATGCCCGCAGGCGCAATGCCTGGCAGCGTGCGCGCAACCATGGCATTAAAAGAACCTTTGCGCAGACTTCCGAGTAACGTAACAACTTTCAACGTATCAGACATGAGTGCTCCTTTGCATCATGATGGCCGGCTAAACCGGTCAGTTGAGGGAGAATACTTTTTCTACCGGTAAGCTGGTAAAGCGCATCAGGCGCGCGTCAGTCTCTTTGGCGCGCGTTTGCGCATCAGGCAGGCAGCGCCAGCCCTCTTTACTATCAAATTCCCAGACCTTCAGCGGCCCGATATTCGGGGTGACGGCGATTGACCACACCAGCAGCGTCTCAGCATCGCAGATGGCTTCAATCGATTGGGTGCCAGCGGTACGCAGGCGACCAGACCCCGGCAGCAGTTGTACTCGCACGGGGGCTTCACCGGTGAGCTTCAGCACGCTTCGGCGCAGCGCCACCAGTTGAGCGCGGGCTTCATCCGGATCGTGCTGGATGTTAATCCATAAATTCTCATTGCTATTGAAGACATAGCGATCGGCGGCATGCAGAGGATGGACGCCACGCGAGGCGTGCTGCAGTTCCATATCGAGACCGCAGTCACCTTCGGTCGTCAGCGCTACGCCGACGATATTCCCGGCATAAGAGATGGAAAAGCGGGGAAGGTGGGGATCGCGAAATACGGGCCGTCCACTGGGTTCGCTGATGATTTCCGGCAGCTCGCCGATACCATAAAGCATGAAAAGCAGTTCAGCGAGCAGCGAACGCGAGGCGCGATAGCGGCTCTGTCGGTATTCGGGTAGGTTACGTGCGGATTGATGACATGCCGCCGACAAACGCGTCGATAGCGGCTCCCTGGTGTTGAGTATCCCTCTTGCAAAATGCGTTGCCATTCGTCGCTCCGTGATTAATGGTCAGAGATAAAAATTGTGAATGATATTATCGCTCACAATGAGCAGGTTTTAATGCGGAAATTCTTCCTTGAGAAGGGATAATGTCTGACTTTTACAATTTCTTGCGCAACAACGTGAGGATGATGGGCAATTTCCCTACAGTGTATTGGAATAGAGCTGTTTAAGGGTCTCTCTGAGCCATACGATCTTTGGATTATAGCTATTACGCTTATGCCACAGCAGGGTGAACGGCACGCGCATTTTTTCCAGCAGCTGCGGCTCCAGCGGCAGCGGGCGTGATACCAGCGGCAGATGATGCTGCTGATTATAGTGCTGACAATAGCGCGGCGCGGTGGCTATCATGGTGTGATTCGGCTGCGCCGCCATGAACAGCGACTGTTCAAAGCCGGGCAGAGTCAGCGCGACGGTCCGTTTGTAGCCCAGGTCATGCAGCACATCATCCAGCGCCCAGGTGTCGCTTTGTTCCCAGCAGATATTGATGTGCGGATAGCGCAGGAAAGCCGCCAGGTTCCACTCTTCATTGAGCGCCGGATGATCGGCGCGCAGCCACACCTGCGGCAGGTCGCTAAACAGGACATCAAAATCGATATACCACGGCAGCAGGCTCAACTGTTCGCGCGAACGCGGATGGGTTTCCCGGCCGCAAAAACCGATATCAACCTCGCCGCGAATAATGGCATCCAGCGAGTCGTAATCCCAGTTGCGTAAACGGATCAGCGCCTGTGGATAACGTTGATAAATTTGCTGGGAGAGGGTGTTGAACAGGATCATCAGCAGCGGCGATTCCGCCGCCAGCTCGAACTTCAGGCCGCTTGGCATGGTATGGTGCGGTTTATCGAGGATCTGATTGCCCATCTGCATCCAGTCGGCAAGATCCTGCTCCATGCTGCTCATTAACGGCGTTGGCGCCAGCCCTAGTGGGGTTTTAACAAATAGCGGATCGTCAAACCAGGCGCGTAGCTTGGCCAGTGATTTACTCACCGCCGACGGCGAAACGTTCATCCGTTTCGCCGTGCGGGTGACGCTGCGCTCCTGGGTCAGAAGCTGCAGACATAGCAGTAAGTTAAGATCGAGACTCGACAGGGATTTCTTCATTATCTTGCGTCGCGCGCGCCGGCGAGACGACCAGTATCAGAACAATACTGACTATGCTACAGGCAATGAGTATCCCGATCAGCATATTCATGGCGCTCAGCCCGATGATAGCCGCCAGCCAAATCCACAGCGAAGAACCACAGACCTGAGCGATGCCGAGAGCGGAGCTGGCGACGCCCGCCCGCAACGTGAAAGGCCCCAACGCCTGGCTCATCGCGACGCCAAAGCCAACCGAGAAACCCGCGCAGATCATGCCTAATCCCAGCATGGTGATGGGCTGGCTGGCGGCGAGGCTCAATACCACGCCAGCGACAAGGAACAACGTCTGCGAGGTCAGCATCAGGGTGCGCGGTTTAAACAGCGTCAGGGCAAACGGCGTGGAGAACGACACGGCCATGCTGACCATTGCCATCAGCGCCATCGCCATTGAATAAGTTCCGCGGTCGAAACCCATTTCTTCCATCATCAGTACCGGTGAGACGTTTACGTAGGTCAGAATTGCGGTGACGCTGAGAGTCGTAATGACTATACGGCTGAGGAAAAAACGGTTTAGCAGCGACTCTGCGGCGCCATTGTGCTGTGCGCCTGCATGAAAATGCGTTGCCGGGCGCGTCTCACGCAGGATAAACACCGACAATAACCCTACCATCACCCCCATGCCTGTCATGGTGTAGAACAGGCTCTGCCACGGATATTTCAACATGATCAGATGGCCAAGTACCGGCGCGAGGACGGGAATAATGCAGGTAATGCCATTAAGCAGCGACAGTACCTTGGCGCGGCGGCGCTCGTCCAGCGTATCGCGCAGAACGGCAAAAGCGACGACGTAGCAGCTTCCCGCGCCGATCCCCTGGATAAAGCGGCCGATCAGGAAATGCGTGCTGTTATGCGCCTGCGAGCACAGTAGCGAGGCCAGTATGAAGGTGATGGCGCCGAAAATCGCGACCGGTTTACGCCCGGATTTATCCGCCGCGCGCCCGGCAAAAAGCATCGCGGTAGCCATGCCGGCTAAATAGACCGAGAAGGCGATATGCAGCTGCGCCTCGCTGGCGCCAAGATCCTGGGCGATACGCGGTAGGCCGACCAGATACATATCAATGCCGGATGGATAGAGCAGTACCAATGCGAAACTGCAGATAAGAAAGCGTGCCATAGGACCCTCGCAATAAGAATGGCGTACAGCATAGTGGCTAGCGCCAGGGAGTACGAGTTGCCATTTGGACAACACTCTTTTCCTGAAAGGAAAAACGGGTTATTGCCTCACAGAGTTGATGTGATTAAGGCAATCAAATAAAAAAAACCGCCATAACAGAACGTTATGGCGGGTTAGTAGATGCTTACCAGTAACGCTTACTTACCGATACAGAAACTGGAGAAGATGCGGCCCAGCAGGTCGTCAGAGGTAAATTCGCCGGTGATTTCGCTTAATGCCTGTTGCGACAGACGCAGCTCCTCCGCCAGCAGCTCCCCGGCCCACGCGCCCAGCAGCTGGGCCTTGCCCTGCTGCAGATGGTTCGCCGCCGCTTCCAGCGCCTGCAGGTGGCGACGACGGGCGAGGAAACCGCCTTCCATGTTGGTATCGAAGCCCATGCTCTGCTTAAGGTGGTTGCGTAGCACCTCGACCCCTTCACCGGTACGCGCCGACAGGCGGATCAGTGAGTGGCCATTTACTTCGCAGAGCCCCAGCGCTTCGCCGGTGACGTCGGCTTTATTACGCACCACGGTAATCGGCAGCTTAGCCGGCAGGCGCTCGATAAAGTCCGGCCAGATCTCCGCCGGGTCAACGGCGCTGGTGGTGGTGCCGTCGACCATAAACAGCACCCGATCCGCCTGTTCAATTTCCTGCCAGGCGCGTTCGATGCCGATGCGCTCCACTTCATCACTGGCGTCACGAAGGCCTGCGGTATCGATGATATGCAGCGGCATACCGTCGATGTGAATATGTTCGCGCAGTACGTCGCGGGTGGTGCCGGCGATATCGGTGACGATCGCCGCTTCGCGTCCGGCCAGCGCGTTGAGCAGGCTTGATTTACCGGCGTTTGGCCGTCCGGCGATCACCACTTTCATCCCTTCACGCAGCAGGCTGCCCTGACGGGCTTCGGCGCGGACGGCATCGAGATCGGCGATCACGTCGTTCAGTTGGGCTTCAATTTTACCATCGGAGAGGAAATCAATTTCTTCATCCGGGAAATCAATCGCCGCTTCCACGTAGATGCGCAGGTGAGTGAGTGCTTCCACTAGATGGTTCACACGCGCGGAGAAGGCCCCTTGCAAGGAGTTCAACGCCGAACGGGCCGCCTGCTCTGAGCTGGCGTCGATAAGATCGGCGATGGCCTCTGCCTGCGCCAGGTCGAGCTTGTCGTTGAGGAACGCGCGCTCGGAAAACTCGCCCGGATTGGCGATGCGAACGCCGGGTAACGTCAGAATACGTTTGAGCAGCAGATCCAGAATGACCGGGCCGCCGTGGCCCTGCAGTTCGAGGACATCTTCGCCAGTAAAGGAGTTGGGTCCCGGGAACCACAGCGCAATCCCCTGATCCAGCGGCGTACCGTCGGCGTCTTTAAACGGCAGATAGTCGGCATAGCGCGGCTTCGGCAGCTTGCCGAGTACCGCCTGCGCGACGTCGCGCGCCTTAAGGCCGGAGATACGCAGGATGCCCACACCCCCGCGTCCCGGAGGGGTTGCCTGGGCGACGATAGTGTCGTTATGGCTCATGGTGACTCTCTATGTAGATGTAAAAAAGGCGGTCCATTGACCGCCTTCTCTGGCATTAACGTTACCGTAGATACTCGAAATAATTCAAGTTGCAGAAAGGCGGCAAGTTAGTGAGGCCCCAGGAGCTTACTGTAGTAAGTGACTGGGGCGAACTAATGAAGCCAACGCATCTGCGGCTTGAAGAATGAAGAGTATCAGGATTTTTTCTTCTCGCGGCTATGTAGGCCACGCTTCTCCAGACCACGGTAAATCAGCTGCTGCTGAATAATGGTTACCAGGTTGCTGACGATGTAGTACACCACCAGACCAGACGGGAACCACAGGAAGAACACCGTGAAGATGACCGGCATAAAGGTCATGATCTTCTGCTGCATCGGGTCGGTCACGGTGGTCGGCGACATCTTCTGGATGAAGAACATGGTCGCGCCCATGATGATCGGCAGGATGTAGTACGGGTCTTGCGCGGACAGGTCATGGATCCACAGGATAAACGGCGCATGACGCAGTTCAACCGAGGCGCTCAGCATGTAGTACAGCGCAAGGAAGATTGGCATCTGAATAATCAGCGGGAAGCAGCCACCCAGCGGGTTAACTTTTTCTGCTTTATACAGCGCCATCATTTCCTGGCTTTGACGTTGTTTATCGTCGCCCAGACGCTCGCGCATTGCCTGAATCTTCGGCTGCAGCATACGCATCTTCGCCATGGAGGTGTACTGCGCTTTAGTCAGCGGGTACATGATGCCACGAACGATAAAGGTGATGACGATAATTGAGAAGCCCCAGTTGCCGAGGAAGCCGTGGATGAATTTCAGCAGCTTAAACAGCGGTTGGGAGATGAACCACAACCAGCCGTAGTCGACGGTCAGATCCAGGTGCGGCGCGACGGCAGCCATTTTATCCTGCAGAGCCGGGCCGACCCACAGCACGCTTTCCAGCTTGTCGGTTTGACCTGGCTGCACCAGTACCGGCTGCGATTTGTAGCCGATAGCGACAACGCCATTACCGAGGTTAGCGGTATAGAAGTTGTTGGTGCCGTTGTTATGCGGAACCCACGCGGTGGTGAAGTACTGCTGCAACATCGCCACCCAACCGTCTTTGGTGCTGACGTTCAGGTTTTCGTTGTCGACGATAGTATCGAATTTATATTTTTCGTATTTCGAATCAGCAGTGGAGTACGCCGCGCCACGGAAGGTGTGCATGGTAGACAGACCGCCGGTTTGCGTATCGCGGCTCGATGGCAGCGCTGCTGTTTGCTTGAGCTGACCGAAGGAGGAGATCTCCAGCGGTTTTTCGCCGACGTTTTTCACGTTGTAGCCAACGTTCACCGCATAATCACCGCGTTTCAGGGTGAAGGTTTTGGTGAAGACGTTGCCCGCTTTGTCGGTGTAGGTCAGCGGAATAACGATTTCGTTCTGGCCGTCTGCCAGTACATACGCATCTTTATCAGCGTTATACAGCGGACGCGGGCCGTTAGCCGGGTTATCCGGGCCGTCACGACCGGTTAAGCCGCTCTGTGCCTGATAGATAAACTGTGGCGTGGTTTCCAGTAACTGGAACGGTTCAGTAGATTTCAGCGCTTTCGGGTAAGCCGGAAGCAGCGCTTGCTCAACATCACCACCGCTGGTGTTGATGGTCAGATCAAGCACATCAGTTTTAACCGTAATCAGTTTCCCCTGGCCACTGGCCGGTACGCCCTGGTCTGCGGCGCTACCCGCTGCTGTGGTCGTAGTCTGCGTGGTCTGCTGCTGGGTTTGCGGATTTTTGTCCTGCTCCCAGGCTTGCCAGATCATGAAAGACACGAACAACAAAGCGATGATAAGAAGATTGCGTTGCGAATCCATCGTTAGTGTTCTCTGGTATCAAATGGTCCAGGCGGGACGGGGTCGTCACCACCAGGGTGTAAAGGGTGGCATTTTAATACGCGTTTCACCGTCAACCAACTGCCTTTTATCACTCCAAACCTGCGCAATGCCTCAATTCCGTATTGAGAACAGGTTGGCGTGAAACGACAGTGCGGCCCGAGTAGCGGACTAATCAGGCGCTGATAGACCCTGATAAGGCCTATCAGGACCCGCGAGCCAGGCGACAATGGCGGCGCCATAATTTTTCCAACGCTTCCGAGAGAGCACGGTTATCGAGGTCGGCAACCCCTTTCTTTGCCACCACCACGAAATCCATTGGCGGGAGTTCATGTTGACGTAAACGGAAGCTTTCACGCGTCAGACGTTTAATCCGATTGCGTTCATGCGCGCGCTTAACGTTTTTCTTGGCGACGGTAAGACCGATGCGGGGATGCCCCAGCGAATTCAGGCGGCCGAGGATGGTGATTTGCGGCGTGCCAGCCCGTTGTGGCTGCTGGAAGACGAAAGTGAAATGACTGGGAGTTAACAAACGTAACTCCCTGGGAAATGCTAGCTTAACCACGCAGGGTTAGCTTTATTACTTGGAAACGGTCAGACGAGCGCGGCCTTTAGCACGACGACGTGCCAGAACCTGACGACCATTTTTATTAGCCATACGAGCACGGAAGCCGTGAGAACGGTTGCGCTTCAGTACAGACGGTTGAAAAGTGCGTTTCATGGCGATTTCTACCTAAACTTGAATAAATTCACTGACTTTTGCGTAGACCCGAACGAACTTCGAACGACTTACGCCTCAGCGTGGGTGATTAAAGAGGCCGGATTGTAATAATTGTACACTCCGGAGTCAATTCTCTTTCCTTATTTCTCGCACCTTGCCGCACAAAAAATAAGCTGAGACGAGTTGCGAAAACGGGCGTTACGCGCCGGGTGGGGGATTATACGGCCTGGCGGGTAAAGCGCAAGGATCGTAAAGGATCTTTGTTAGATCAATTCTATCCAAAACCGGCATAGCTCATTAATTTTTCCAATATGCGGGCGAAATCGTGCCGCACTCTCGCCAGGATCGATTACACTTACCCGGTTTCGATCCTCCTGTGGATAAATCGGGAAGAATCTGTTGAGAAACACAAGATCTCTTTCTCAGTTTAGGCTATGATCCCCGGTCCCGATCGCGATCCACGGATCCGTCCCGGGTAAAACCGCAAATAGCGGTTCGCACGTCACCCCTTTTGCGCAGGGGCTTTTTCGGCTTATGCAGGGTCTTGCGACGTGTGCCAACAATCACGATTGTTTCAGTTTTTCTTTTATATCGATTTTATGTTCGAGTGGAGTCCGCCGTGTCACTTTCGCTTTGGCAGCAGTGTCTTGCCCGATTGCAGGATGAGTTACCAGCCACAGAATTCAGCATGTGGATCCGCCCATTGCAGGCGGAACTGAGCGATAACACGCTGGCACTGTATGCGCCAAACCGTTTTGTGCTCGATTGGGTAAGGGACAAATACCTTAATAATATCAATGGGCTCCTCAATGACTTTTGTGGCGCGGACGCCCCACAACTGCGCTTTGAAGTGGGCGCGAAGCCTGCGGCGCCGTCCCATCAGGGGACGGCCAACGTCGCCACGGCGATCCCGGCCGCTCAGGTGCAAACCGCGCGCGTCGCGCCTGCTGTCGCCCGTCAGGGCTGGGATAACGTTCCGGCGCCGGCAGAGCCAACCTACCGTTCCAACGTCAACGTCAAGCATACGTTTGATAACTTCGTCGAAGGTAAATCTAACCAGCTGGCACGCGCGGCGGCGCGTCAGGTGGCCGATAACCCTGGCGGCGCGTATAACCCGCTGTTCCTTTATGGCGGCACCGGTCTGGGGAAAACCCACCTGTTACACGCCGTCGGCAACGGCATTGTGGCGCGTAAGCCAAATGCTAAAGTGGTTTATATGCACTCCGAGCGTTTCGTGCAGGACATGGTTAAAGCCCTGCAGAACAACGCCATCGAAGAATTTAAACGCTATTACCGCTCCGTTGACGCCCTGCTGATCGATGATATTCAGTTCTTCGCCAATAAAGAGCGTTCACAGGAAGAGTTCTTCCACACCTTCAACGCCTTGCTGGAAGGTAATCAGCAGATCATCCTCACTTCGGATCGTTATCCAAAAGAGATCAACGGCGTAGAGGATCGTCTGAAATCGCGCTTTGGCTGGGGCCTGACGGTGGCGATCGAGCCGCCTGAACTGGAAACCCGCGTCGCGATCCTGATGAAGAAAGCCGATGAGAACGATATCCGCCTGCCGGGCGAAGTCGCGTTCTTTATCGCCAAGCGTCTGCGTTCGAATGTGCGTGAGCTGGAAGGGGCGCTGAACCGCGTCATTGCTAACGCCAACTTTACCGGCCGGGCTATCACTATTGATTTCGTGCGCGAAGCGCTGCGCGATTTACTGGCGCTGCAGGAAAAATTAGTCACCATCGACAATATTCAAAAGACGGTGGCGGAGTATTACAAGATTAAGGTAGCGGACCTGCTGTCCAAACGCCGCTCCCGTTCGGTGGCGCGCCCACGCCAGATGGCGATGGCGCTGGCCAAAGAGCTGACCAACCACAGCCTGCCGGAAATCGGCGATGCGTTTGGCGGCCGCGACCATACCACCGTGCTGCACGCCTGCCGTAAGATTGAGCAGTTGCGTGAAGAAAGCCACGATATTAAAGAAGATTTTTCCAATTTAATCAGAACATTATCCTCGTGACGCTATGAAATTTACCGTAGAACGTGAACATTTATTAAAACCGCTGCAACAGGTGAGCGGTCCGTTAGGTGGTCGTCCGACGCTGCCGATTCTCGGTAACCTGCTGCTTCAGGTCGCGGACGGCACGCTGTCGCTAACCGGTACCGATCTGGAAATGGAAATGGTCGCGCGCGTGTCGCTGATTCAGCCGCACGAAGCGGGCGCCACCACCGTTCCGGCGCGTAAATTCTTTGATATCTGCCGCGGCCTGCCTGAAGGCGCGGAGATCGCCGTGCAGCTTGAAGGCGACCGTATGCTGGTGCGCTCCGGCCGCAGCCGCTTCTCGCTGTCGACCCTGCCTGCCGCCGATTTCCCGAATCTCGACGACTGGCAGAGCGAAGTGGAATTTACCCTGCCGCAGGCGACGATGAAGCGCCTGATTGAAGCCACCCAGTTTTCGATGGCGCACCAGGACGTTCGTTACTACTTAAACGGCATGCTGTTTGAAACCGAAGGTAGCGAACTGCGCACCGTCGCCACCGACGGCCACCGCCTGGCGGTTTGTTCAATGCCGCTGGAAGAGTCGCTGCCGAACCATTCGGTGATCGTGCCGCGTAAAGGGGTGATTGAGCTGATGCGTATGCTCGACGGCGGCGATACGCCGCTGCGCGTGCAGATCGGCAGCAACAATATCCGCGCTCACGTCGGCGATTTTATCTTCACCTCGAAGCTGGTTGATGGCCGTTTCCCGGACTATCGCCGCGTATTGCCGAAAAACCCGGATAAACACCTTGATGCCGGCTGCGACATTCTCAAGCAGGCTTTCGCCCGCGCGGCAATCCTCTCGAATGAGAAATTCCGCGGCGTGCGGCTGTACGTCAGCGAGAACCAGCTGAAAATCACCGCTAACAACCCGGAACAGGAAGAGGCGGAAGAGATCCTTGACGTGACCTACGCCGGAACGGAGATGGAGATTGGCTTCAACGTTAGCTATGTGCTGGATGTGCTCAATGCGCTGAAATGCGAGAATGTGCGCATACTGCTGACGGATTCCGTATCGAGCGTGCAGATTGAGGATGCGGCTTCACAATCCGCCGCCTACGTTGTCATGCCTATGAGATTGTAGAATCTGCAAAGGGGCTGGTTTACTTGCCATTTCGCCTTCCGGCAGTGCTCGAAATGCTCACGTACTTCGTGTACGCTCCGCTTTCTGCGCGCTGGCGATAGACGAACTGGCTGCGACACCCACGCCCCTTGAATGATGACGAGCTGATATGTCGCTATCCCGACTCTTAATCAAAGATTTCCGCAATATTGAAAATGCGGATCTCGCTTTATCCCCCAGCTTTAACTTCCTGGTTGGCGCAAACGGCAGCGGCAAAACCAGCGTGCTGGAAGCTATCTATACGCTCGGCCACGGCCGTGCGTTTCGCAGTTTGCAAATTGGCCGGGTGATTCGTCACGAGCAGGATTCGTTTGTCCTGCACGGGCGTTTACAGGGCGAAGAGCGCGAAACCGCCATTGGCCTGACCAAAGACAAACAGGGCGACAGCAAGGTGCGTATCGACGGCACCGACGGCCACAAGGTGGCGGAACTGGCGCACCTGATGCCGATGCAGCTAATCACGCCGGAGGGGTTTACTTTACTCAACGGCGGCCCCAAATACAGAAGAGCGTTCATTGATTGGGGATGCTTTCATAACGAAGCCGGATTCTTCACCGCCTGGAGCAACCTGAAGCGCCTGCTGAAACAGCGCAACGCCGCGCTGCGCCAGGTGAGCCGCTATGCGCAACTGCGGCCGTGGGATCTGGAATTAATTCCGCTGGCGGAACAAATCAGCCGCTGGCGTGCCGAATACAGCGCCGCTATTGTCGAAGACATGGCGGATACCTGTCAGCAATTTTTACCGGAATTCACCCTCACCTTCTCTTTCCAGCGCGGCTGGGAAAAAGAAACGGACTACGCCGAGGTGCTGGAGCGGAATTTCGAACGCGACAGAATGTTAACCTACACCGCCCACGGCCCGCATAAAGCGGATTTTCGCATTCGCGCCGATGGGGCGCCGGTGGAAGACACCTTGTCGCGCGGGCAGCTTAAGCTGCTGATGTGCGCCCTACGACTGGCGCAGGGCGAGTTCCTGACCCGCGAAAGCGGGCGGCGCTGCCTGTACCTGATAGATGATTTTGCCTCGGAGCTTGACGATGCCCGGCGCGGGCTGCTTGCCAGCCGCTTAAAAGCCACGCAATCGCAGGTTTTCGTCAGCGCCATCAGCGCTGAACACGTAATGGACATGTCGGACAAAAATTCGAAGATGTTCACCGTGGAAAAGGGTAAAATAACGGATTAACCCAAGATTAAATGAGCGAGAAACGTTGATGTCGAATTCTTATGACTCCTCCAGTATCAAAGTCCTGAAAGGGCTGGATGCGGTGCGTAAGCGCCCGGGTATGTATATCGGCGACACGGATGACGGCACCGGTCTGCACCACATGGTATTCGAGGTTGTGGATAACGCTATCGACGAAGCGCTCGCAGGTTACTGTAAAGACATCGTTGTTACTATCCACAGCGATAACTCCGTCTCCGTACAGGATGACGGTCGCGGCATCCCAACCGGCATTCACCCGGAAGAGGGCGTCTCCGCGGCGGAAGTTATCATGACCGTCCTGCACGCCGGCGGTAAATTCGATGATAACTCCTATAAAGTGTCCGGCGGTCTACACGGCGTAGGCGTCTCGGTGGTTAACGCCCTGTCGCAGAAGCTGGAGCTGGTTATCCAACGCGATAACAAAGTCCACAAACAAATTTATGAGCACGGCGTGCCGCAGGCGCCGCTGGCGGTAACCGGCGAAACAGAAAGCACCGGTACCATGGTGCGTTTCTGGCCAAGCCTGGAAACCTTCACCAACGTCACTGAATTCGAATACGAAATCCTGGCGAAACGTCTGCGCGAGCTGTCGTTCCTGAACTCCGGGGTCTCTATCCGCCTGCGCGATAAGCGCGACGGCAAAGAAGACCATTTCCACTACGAAGGCGGCATCAAGGCGTTTGTTGAGTATCTCAACAAGAACAAAACGCCGATCCACCCGAATATCTTCTATTTCTCCACTGAAAAAGACGGTATCGGCGTTGAAGTGGCGCTGCAGTGGAACGACGGTTTCCAGGAAAACATCTACTGCTTTACCAACAACATTCCGCAGCGTGACGGCGGTACTCACCTGGCGGGCTTCCGCGCGGCGATGACCCGTACCCTGAACGCCTACATGGATAAAGAAGGCTACAGCAAAAAAGCGAAAGTCAGCGCCACCGGCGACGATGCGCGTGAAGGCCTGATTGCCGTGGTTTCCGTGAAGGTGCCGGATCCGAAGTTCTCCTCTCAGACCAAAGACAAGCTGGTCTCCTCTGAGGTGAAATCGGCGGTTGAGCAGCAGATGAACGAACTGCTGAGCGAATACCTGCTGGAAAACCCGTCCGATGCGAAGATCGTGGTCGGCAAAATTATCGACGCCGCGCGTGCGCGTGAAGCCGCGCGTCGCGCCCGTGAAATGACCCGTCGTAAAGGCGCGCTTGACCTGGCAGGCCTGCCGGGCAAACTGGCGGATTGCCAGGAACGCGACCCGGCGCTGTCTGAACTGTACCTCGTGGAAGGGGACTCCGCGGGCGGCTCTGCTAAACAGGGCCGTAACCGTAAGAACCAGGCTATCCTGCCGCTGAAGGGTAAAATCCTTAACGTCGAGAAAGCCCGCTTCGATAAAATGCTCTCTTCTCAGGAAGTGGCCACGCTTATCACCGCGCTGGGCTGCGGCATCGGCCGCGATGAGTACAACCCGGATAAACTGCGTTATCACAGCATCATCATCATGACCGATGCGGACGTCGACGGCTCGCACATTCGTACCCTGCTGTTGACCTTCTTCTATCGTCAGATGCCGGAAATCGTGGAACGCGGCCACGTTTACATTGCTCAGCCGCCGCTGTACAAAGTGAAGAAAGGCAAGCAGGAACAGTACATTAAAGACGACGAAGCGATGGATCAGTACCAGATCTCCATCGCGCTCGACGGCGCGACCCTGCACACCAACGCCAGCGCACCGGCCTTAGCCGGCGAGTCACTGGAAAAACTGGTGGCCGAGTACAACGCGACGCAGAAAATGATTGGCCGCATGGAGCGCCGTTTCCCGAAAGCGATGCTCAAAGAGCTTATCTATCAGCCGACGCTGGCCGAAGCCGATCTGAGCAACGAGCAGACCGTCACCCGCTGGATTAACCAGCTGATCAGCGAGCTGAACGAAAAAGAGCAGCACGGCAGCCAGTGGAAGTTTGATGTTCGTGAAAACAGCGAGCTGCAGCAGTTCGAGCCGATCGTGCGCGTGCGTACCCACGGCGTCGATACCGACTACCCGCTGGATAACGAGTTCATCACCGGCGCGGAATACCGCCGTATCTGCACCCTCGGCGAGAAGCTGCGCGGGCTTATCGAAGACGACGCGTTTATCGAACGTGGCGAGCGCCGCCAGCCGGTAGCCAGCTTCGAACAGGCGCTCGACTGGCTGGTTAAAGAGTCGCGTCGCGGCCTCTCTATCCAGCGTTATAAAGGACTGGGCGAGATGAACCCGGATCAGCTGTGGGAAACCACCATGGATCCGGACAGCCGCCGCATGCTGCGCGTCACCGTGAAGGATGCGATTGCCGCCGACCAGCTGTTCACCACCTTGATGGGCGATGCCGTTGAACCGCGTCGCGCCTTTATCGAAGAGAACGCCCTGAAAGCGGCGAACATCGATATCTAAGCCTGTATTTCCCCGGTGACATGATGTCTATCGGGGCTACGGTTTTGCTAAACCCGGTACGCGTTGCGCTGCCGGGTTTTTCTTTTGCGGCAAAAGGGGAATCCGCATGCGCAATCCATCCTCGTTTTCTCCCGCTGCGAGAGCTGTTTTTTGAGCGGAATCGCGTTAGCATGAGTGAAGACTCATCTTACCCGGGGATCCCATGGCTATTAAACTGATTGCAATTGATATGGACGGCACGCTGTTGCTGCCTGACCATACCATTTCTCCGGCGGTGAAAACCGCCATCGCGGCAGCGCGCGCCCGCGGCGTTAACGTGGTGCTGACGACCGGCCGCCCCTACGCTGGTGTCCATAGCTATCTGAAAGAGCTGCACATGGAACAGCCGGGCGACTACTGCATCACCTATAACGGCGCGCTGGTTCAGAAAGCCAGCGACGGCAGCACCGTGGCGCAAACGGCGTTAAGCTACGATGATTATCGCTTCCTTGAGCAACTCTCTCGCGACGTTGGCTCGCACTTCCACGCGCTCGATCGTAATACGCTTTATACCGCGAACCGCGATATCAGCTACTACACGGTGCATGAATCCTACGTGGCGACCATTCCGCTAGTATTCTGCGAAGCAGAAAAGATGGACCGTAATATTCAGCTGCTAAAGGTGATGATGATCGATGAGCCTGCTGTTCTCGATCGGGCCATCGCCCGTATTCCGGCGGAAGTGAAAGAGAAGTATACCGTGCTGAAAAGTGCGCCGTACTTCCTCGAAATCCTCGATAAACGCGTCAATAAAGGCACCGGCGTGAAGTCTCTGGCCGATACGCTGGGCATCAAGCCGGAAGAAGTTATGGCGATTGGCGATCAGGAAAATGATATCGCGATGATTGAATTCGCCGGCGTCGGCGTGGCGATGGATAACGCCATCCCGACGGTGAAAGAAGCGGCGAATTTCGTCACTAAATCGAACCTTGAAGATGGCGTCGCCTTCGCCATTGAAAAATACGTCTTAGCCTAAGCGCATTTCGGGCCCGGAATTCTCCGGGCCTCAGACTGCTGACAAAGAAGGAAAAAGCGTGGTTTTTCCTTCTTTGTGGTTATCAGCCGAAAATCAATAAATTGATTTTCCATGTTTTTTGTCTGGTGCAATCTGTAAGTGCAACGGTTGCATAAGGTTTGTCATCAATCTCAGGCCCGGAATTCTCCGGGCCTGTCTTCTCTTTTTTCATGAATAGATGTTAATCCGCATTTAAATCCCTTAATCAGCGCAGGGGATTCTATAAGCTACCCGCCCCATTTTATGAATTCTGTTCTTAAGAACTAACATCATATTTCCTATGAATAAAAATCACTTTTTGATGTTGGTTGCGCTGCCTTTTCTCTCTTTTCAGGCCTGCGCGGCCGCAGAACCAACGACTCAACTTGAACCCGTATACGCCTGGCACGGTAGCGAACCGGCGGATCTGCCCGCGCCTGACAATAGCCAGGCCGCGGCGCCGGAATCGACGTCGGTATTGCCTTTTTTAGGCGATGAAGCCAGAAAGCACGGCTACGTCCTGCCGCTGCCGTTTGGCGTCGGCGTTAACTATATGGATATGCGGCAAAATATTAATGTCGATAGCATTAATTTTACCGGCTTATCGTTAGGTAATTTTTCACTGGATAACGCCTTCCAGATTGGCGTCGGTAATACGCGGGAAAGCAGTAAAACCGAGACCCTTAAGCTGGATGCCTGGCTGCTGCCGTTTATGAACGTCTATGGCCTGGTTGGACATACTAAAGGCCATTCTATCTCGCAAATCGCCGTCGGTCTGAAAGGGCCGAATGGTAAAGTCGTGCCCATGCCAGGTATGCAGAATCTTGATTTTCGCCTTGATTTTAAAGGCACGACTTACGGCGTTGGCACCACGCTGGTGGGCGGCATCGGCAACTGGTTCACGGTATTAGACGCCAACTATACGCAGACGCGTTTTGATATTCTCGACGGCAGCATTGATGCTTTTACCTTTTCGCCGCGTTTGGGCTATCGTTTCAATACGCCGTCGGTAGATGCGCTGCATCTGCCCAACGGGAAGCTGAATATCTGGGTTGGCAGCATGTATCAGGATGTGCAGCAGGAATTTAAGGGCAGCCTGAACGATCTGTCGATGCCGTCGACGATGCTGCAAAACATGGTCAATCTGGCTAACAAGAACGGTAACGGTCGCTTTGATGTGAAACAGCATCTACAGTCGCCGTGGAACGTGCTGGTGGGCGCGCAGTATGAGATGACCCGGAACTTTAATATCACTACGGAGTTTGGTTTTGCCGAACGTAACAGTTTCTTTATCGCCGGCGAGTATCGCTTTTGAGACGACTGTTTAGCGCCATCCTGCTGCTAACATGCCTTGTTATTGGGCAGGCGCAGGCACAGGCGCTCAGCCGCGAAAAAATCGACGGCTGGTTGCAAAACCTTGGCGCCAGCGACAAGTTCGACGCCAGCAAAGGCATCGACTGGGGCGTCATGCCAGGGCCATTTTATACGCCGGAGCTGGGGCTTGGATTGGGTACGGCCGTTGTGGGCATGTATCGCCCGGACCCAAATGACACCATCAGCCAGAACTCCACGCTGACGCTTAGCGGCTACGTTAGCTCCACCGGCGCGTTTGGCCTCAGCGTTAAAAACTATGCTTTTTTCGACAACGATTTGTGGCGGGTATTTGTTGAAGGCTCGATGGCCAACACACCGACTTACTACTGGGGACAGGGTTTTCACGCCGGCGACAAAGACAATGAGAAAGAAAAATATACCGCCCAGGTGCTGACTCTGCGCCCGATGGTCTACCGGCAGCTCGTCGATAATGTCTACCTGGGGGCGGGGTGGTCGCTGGCGGCGCAAAATGCCGATGAGATGGACCATGACGATCTGCCGAAAATAGAAAACACCCCGCAGGGGCCGTCGGTATTCAGCTCCGGCGCCAGTATTGATATCAACTGGGACGATCGCGATTTTGTTCCCAACCCACGCAAGGGCCAGTACGCCGATTTTCGCTATACCCATTATGCGCCGGGACTCGGCAGCGATACGCGTTTTGATGAGTTTCGTCTGCACTACAGCCGCTATCAGGCCCTGAGCGATAAAAGCGTGCTGGCCTGGGAAGCGGATGGCACCTTCACCCAGGGCGATGTGCCGTGGAGCATGATGCCGCTGCTCGGCAGCGATGAACGTATGCGCGGCTATTACCAGGGGCGCTACCGCGATAAAAACGTGGTCAGCTCTCAGCTGGAATACCGTCGTCAGTTGACGTGGCGACACGGCGTTGTTGCCTGGGTCGGCGCGGGCACCATGGGGCCATCCATTGATTCACTGAATGATGGACGCTGGCTACCTTCGGCGGGCGTCGGCTACCGCTTTGAATTCAAACCTCGCGTTAATATTCGCCTCGACTACGGTATCGGTAAGGGCAGCAGCGGCTTTTACTTCCAGGTCGGCGAAGCGTTCTAACTCTTATTTACCCTCCTTTCCTGCTTTGACGGCTCAATTTGTCGTGGGAACAGGCATTTTTATTTTTATGGATTGTTCTTTTTGTGATCTAAATTGTAGTACAACATAATAATGTTGTACTACATTGAGCTCATGGCGACGATGCCTGACATCACGCTAGTAGTACAAAAGTGAGGCGAAATTCAGCAGCGACGGTAAAGTAGAGCAGTACACATAGAGCATAAGGACTCTCCATGACTCTCAATAAGACCGATCGCATCGTGATCACGCTGGGCAAACAGATTGTCAGCGGTAAGTACGTACCGGGTTCAGCGCTACCGGCCGAAGCGGAACTGTGTGAAGAGTTTGAAACTTCGCGCAACATCATCCGCGAAGTATTTCGCTCGCTAATGGCGAAGCGGCTGATCGAAATGAAGCGTTACCGAGGCGCGTTTGTCGCTCCGAGAAACCAGTGGAACTACCTCGATACCGAGGTACTGCAGTGGGTACTGGAAAATGATTATGACCCGCGTCTTATCAGCGCGATGAGTGAAGTGCGCAACCTGGTCGAGCCCGCTATTGCCCGCTGGGCGGCGGAACGCGCCACCTCGAGCGATCTGGCGGAAATCGAGTCGGCGCTCAATGACATGATCGCCAACAACCAAAACCGGGATGCCTTTAACGAGGCCGATATTCGTTACCACGAAGCGGTGCTGCAGTCAGTACATAACCCGGTTTTGCAGCAGCTTAGCGTGGCGATCAGTTCGCTGCAGCGGGCGGTATTTGAACGGACTTGGATGGGTGATGAAGGCAACATGCCGAAAACCCTGCAGGAACATAAAGCGCTATTTGACGCCATTCGGCATCAGGATAGCGACGCGGCGGAGCAGGCGGCGTTGACGATGATCGCCAGCTCGACACGAAGGCTCAAGGAAATCACATGACGGCTCGCTACATCGCAATAGATTGGGGATCGACGAATTTACGCGCCTGGCTTTATCAGGGCGAAGAATGCCTGGAAAGCAGGCAATCTGAAGCGGGCGTAACGCGCCTGAACGGTCGCTCTCCCGCTGCGGTGTTAGCGGAAATAACTCAAAACTGGCGCGATGGCGCCACACCGGTGGTGATGGCAGGGATGGTTGGCAGCAACGTGGGCTGGAAAATCGCCCCCTATTTGCCGCTTCCTGCCGCTTTCTCGGACATTGGCCAGCAGTTAACTGCCGTTGGCGACAATATCTGGATAATTCCCGGTCTTTGCGTTTCCCGTGACGATAACCATAACGTCATGCGTGGGGAAGAAACGCAGCTGCTGGGCGCTCGCGCCTTAGCCCCTTCGTCTGTCTACGTGATGCCGGGAACCCACTGCAAGTGGGTACTGGCCGATCGCCTGCAAATTCACGATTTTCGTACCGTTTTGACCGGTGAGTTGCATCATCTGTTGCTTCAGCACTCGCTGGTGGGCGCCGGCTTACCGCCGCAGGAAACGTCCGCCGACGCATTCGCGGCCGGTCTGCAGCGCGGTATCAACAACCCCGCTGTCCTGCCGCAGCTGTTTGAAGTGCGCGCTTCGCACGTGCTGGGCGCGCTGCCTCGCGAGCAGGTTAGCGAATTTCTTTCCGGCCTGCTGATTGGCGCTGAAGTTGCCACCCTCAGCGACACGTTCGCCGGGAAGCAGGCTATTAGCCTCGTCGCCGGATCATCGTTAACGTCCCGCTATCAGCAGGCATTCGCCGCCATTGGCCGCGAAGTCACCGCGGTTGCGGGCGATACGGCATTTCAGACAGGAATAAGGAGCATCGCTTATGCAGTGGCAAACTAACCTTCCGCTTATCGCTATCCTGCGCGGTATTACGCCAGACGAGGCGCTGGCTCACGTTGGCGCCGTTATCGACGCCGGTTTCGACGCGGTCGAAATCCCGCTGAACTCGCCGCAGTGGGAGAAGAGTATTCCGCAGGTCGTCGATGCTTACGGCGAGCAGGCGCTTATCGGCGCGGGCACCGTGCTGCAACCGGAGCAGGTCGACAGGCTGGCGGCCATGGGCTGTCGGCTGATCGTGACGCCAAACATTCAGCCGGAAGTGATCCGGCGGGCGGTGGGTTACTGCATGACCGTGTGTCCAGGCTGCGCCACCGCCAGCGAAGCCTTCAACGCGCTGGATGCCGGCGCGCAGGCGCTGAAAATCTTCCCGTCATCGGCTTTTGGACCGGATTACATCAAAGCGTTGAAAGCCGTGCTGCCGCCGGAGGTTCCGGTCTTTGCCGTTGGCGGCGTGACGCCGGAAAACCTGGCGCAGTGGATTAATGCCGGTTGTGTGGGGGCTGGGCTGGGTAGCGATCTCTATCGCGCCGGCCAGCCGGTTGAACGTACCGCGCAACAGGCAGCCGCATTCGTAAAAGCGTATCGAGAGGCAGTGAAATGAAAATAACCAATATCACCACGTACCGTTTACCTCCGCGTTGGATGTTCCTGAAGATTGAAACCGATGAAGGCATTGTCGGCTGGGGCGAACCGGTGATTGAAGGGCGCGCCCGCACGGTGGAGGCGGCCGTTCATGAATTTGGCGACTACCTGATTGGCCAGGATCCGGCGCGGATTAACGACCTGTGGCAGGTGATGTACCGCGGCGGCTTTTATCGCGGCGGCCCGATTATGATGAGCGCCATCGCCGGTATTGACCAGGCGCTATGGGATATTAAAGGTAAGGTCCTGAATTCCCCGGTCTGGCAACTGATTGGCGGGCTGGTGCGCGACAAAATTAAAGCCTACAGCTGGGTGGGCGGCGACCGCCCCGCCGAAGTAATTGACGGGATTAAGAAGCTGCGCGGTATTGGTTTCGACACCTTTAAATTAAACGGCTGCGAAGAGATGGGGCTCATCGATAATTCCCGTGCGGTTGATGCGGCGGTGAATACCGTAGCGCAAATCCGCGAAGCGTTTGGCAATGAAATTGAGTTTGGTCTCGATTTTCATGGCCGCGTTAGCGCGCCGATGGCTAAGGTATTAATTAAAGAGCTGGAGCCATATCGCCCATTATTTATTGAGGAGCCGGTATTAGCCGAGCAGGCGGAATATTATCCGCGGCTGGCGGCGCAAACGCATATTCCAATTGCCGCCGGCGAACGTATGTTCTCGCGCTTTGAATTTAAACGGGTACTGGAAGCGGGCGGGGTGGCTATTTTACAGCCCGATTTGTCGCACGCAGGCGGTATTACCGAATGCTATAAAATTGCCGGAATGGCGGAAGCCTATGACGTCGGGCTGGCGCCGCACTGCCCGCTGGGGCCGATCGCGCTGGCCGCTTGTCTGCACGTCGATTTCGTTTCACATAACGCGGTTTTCCAGGAACAGAGCATGGGGATCCACTACAACAAAGGCGCCGAACTGCTTGATTTTGTGAAAAATAAAGAAGATTTCAATATGGAAGGCGGCTTCTTTAAACCTCTGATGAAGCCGGGGCTGGGCGTGGAAATTGATGAGGCCCGCGTGATTGAGTTAAGTAAAAATGCGCCGGACTGGCGAAATCCGTTGTGGCGGTATGAGGATGGCTCTGTCGCCGAATGGTAAATGCGCGTCATACTTCGCACTGGTGATGCGTTGGCTGCATTTTCTTACCCTGGTCACATACTATTGTATGCTCCCAGGGATGCGAAAATTTGCCGCCTTTCCCCAGCACGAATTATTTAGCGCATCGCAACATAGTTATTAATAAAAAACAAAAACACCCTCTGTAAATTACCGGGCATGGTGAGCGGCTTCGCTATGCCCAAAATCTGGAGACAGATTGCGATGGATATTTCAGTTACCGCTGTAAAACCCGGGCGTCGCCGTTATCTGACGCTCATCATGATCTTTATTACCGTGGTTATTTGTTATGTTGACCGCGCCAACCTCGCCGTCGCCTCGGCGCATATTCAGGAGGAGTTTGGTATTAGCAAAGCGGAAATGGGCTACGTATTTTCCGCCTTTGCCTGGCTGTATACCCTCTGTCAGATCCCTGGCGGTTGGTTCCTTGACCGCGTAGGATCCAGGCTTACCTACTTTATCGCTATATTTGGCTGGTCCGTCGCGACGTTGCTACAAGGCTTCGCTACCGGCTTAATGTCGCTGATTGGTTTACGCGCCATTACCGGCATCTTCGAAGCGCCAGCTTTCCCGACCAACAACCGCATGGTGACCAGCTGGTTCCCGGAACACGAACGCGCCTCTGCCGTTGGGTTTTATACCTCGGGGCAATTTGTGGGTCTGGCCTTCCTCACGCCGCTACTGATCTGGATCCAGGAGCTATTAAGCTGGCACTGGGTATTTATCGTTACCGGCGGTATCGGCATTATCTGGTCGTTAATCTGGTTTAAGGTTTATCAACCGCCGCGCCTGACTAAAAGCATCAGTAAAGCCGAACTCGACTATATCCGCGACGGCGGCGGCCTGGTGGATGGCGATGCGCCGCTGAAGAAAGAGGCGCGTCAACCATTATCCAGAGCGGACTGGAAGCTGGTCTTTCACCGTAAGCTGGTTGGCGTTTACCTTGGGCAGTTCGCGGTTACCTCGACGCTGTGGTTCTTCCTGACCTGGTTCCCGAATTACTTAACCCAGGAAAAAGGCATCACCGCGCTGAAGGCCGGCTTTATGACCACGGTGCCCTTCCTCGCCGCGTTTTTTGGCGTCCTGCTCTCCGGCTGGTTGGCGGATAAGCTGGTGAAAAAAGGCTACTCGCTGGGCGTGGCGCGCAAAACGCCGATTATCTGCGGGCTGCTGATCTCCACCTGCATCATGGGGGCGAACTATACCAACGACCCCGTCTGGATCATGGCGCTGATGGCGCTGGCATTCTTCGGCAACGGTTTTGCGTCTATCACCTGGTCGCTGGTCTCCTCTCTGGCGCCGATGCGCCTGATCGGCCTGACCGGCGGGGTCTTTAACTTCGTTGGCGGACTGGGCGGCATCACCGTCCCGCTGGTGATTGGTTATCTGGCGCAGGATTACGGCTTTGGCCCGGCGCTGGTTTATATCTCCGTAGTGGCGCTGATAGGCGCGCTGTCTTATATCCTGCTGGTCGGCGATGTGAAACGTGTAGGCTAAATTTTGGCGATACGCTACCCTGATGCGTAAGTCTCGCATCAGGGTATCGTCATGAAACAAGTCACTTTTGCTCCCCGTCACCATCAGCTTACCAATATCAATACCTGGACCCCGGACAGCCAGTGGCTGGTTTTCGACGTCCGTCCGTCGGGGGCCTCTTTCACCGGAGAGACCATTGAGCGGGTGAATATCCATAGCGGCGCCGTTGAGACGCTCTATCGCGCCGCTGACGGTGCCTGTGTTGGTGTGGTCACCGTACACCCGACGCAAGATAAATACGTTTTTATTCACGGCCCGGAACACCCGGACGCCAACTGGCATTACGATTTTCATCACCGTCGCGGGGTGGTGAACTGGCAGGGTGAAACCCGCAATCTTGATGCGCTGGATATTACCGCGCCTTATACCCCCGGCGCGCTGCGCGGCGGCAGCCACGTTCATGTCTTCAGCCCAGACGGCCAGTTCGTTAGCTTCACGTATAACGACCACGTACTTCACGAATACGATCCGGCGCTGGATCTGCGCAACGTTGGCGTAGCCGCGCCCTATGGCCCGGTGAGCCCGCAGGGCGCCCATCCCCGCGAATATGCCGGCAGCCACTGGTGCGTGCTGGTGAGCCGTACCACGGCGAACCCATTGCCGGGCAGCGATGAGATCAATCGCGCTTATGAAGAGGGGTGGGTCGGCAATCATGCACTAGCCTTTATCGGCGATACGCTGGCGGAAAACGGCGACAAAGTGCCTGAACTGTTTATTGTGACGCTGCCGCGGGATGAGGCAGGGTGGAAGCGGCAGGGCGATGCGCCGCTGGCCGGAAGTGCAACGACGATGCCCGCGCCGCCGGCAGGCGTCAGCCAGCGTCGTTTGACCTGTACCCACCAGCACCGCTATCCGGGGCTGGTGAATGTACCGCGCCATTGGGTACGAGCCAATCCGCAGGCCACCGAGATCGCCTTTCTGATGCGTGATGACGCAGGCGTTGTACAGCTGTGGCTTATCCCGCCTGCGGGCGGCGAGCCGCGCCAGCTGACACATACGGTAACGGGCATCCAGTCAGCATTTAACTGGCATCCGTCGGGCGCGTGGCTGGGATGTGTGGTGGAAAACAAAATCGCGCTCTGCGATGCCCGCAGCGGCGCGGTAAGTTATTTGACGACCGATCGCGAAAATCCGCCGTCCGCGGATGCCGTCGTATTTTCACCGGATGGCAAATACCTGGCGTGGATGGAAGACGTCGACGGTTATCGCCAGTTGTGGATAACCGAAACGCAGCGCTAGCTTAGCGCGAAGGCATTGGCGCTGGCGGGATGACGGAGTTGGTCGCCAGCGTCTCCTGCTCGCTTTTTTCGACGCGCGATTTGACCGAGCTATCGGTGCGGAATAAATCCCACGGCAGCAGTAGCGTGTCCATGACCGCGGTGAACGGCATATCGAGGGCCACCAGCGATTTCACGCCCCAGTTAGTGTCGTCATCGCCCAGCGTATGGGCGCTGGAGCGCGTGCCTGGGTAGGTTCCTTCCTTGCCGCCGGTATGCGACATCACGCTGGAGCAACCGCCCAAACTAATCATCCCGCTGAACAGGACCAGCTTTAACAATCCGCTTTTCATCACTCTTCCGTCATTTTATCGGGGTTACTTCGGTTATAACGAGCCGTCCCGTGAATGCCTAGCGTTATTGCACTGCACTGTGGCGAGTATCGCACTTTGCCTTTTGTGCTTTGCAACCAGTCTAAGCATTCGCCAGCAAACTGCAAAAAAATTTGGCCGAAAAGGCCTTGAAAAGCGTCGGGGCACACCCATTTTAGTAGTGTCACCCAATGAGGATACGCCTGAGGGGTATTCCGGGTCATAACGGCTTGTCCATGATGGAAAGCCATTGAATTCTCGCTGATTTCAGGAGCTATTTACTATGCGTAATTTCGATCTCTCCCCGCTTTATCGTTCTGCTATTGGTTTCGACCGTCTGTTCAACCTGTTAGAAAATAATCAAAGCCAGGGCAACGGCGGCTACCCTCCGTATAACGTTGAATTAGTAGATGAAAACAATTACCGCATCGCGATTGCCGTCGCCGGTTTTGCGGAAAGCGAATTAGAGATAACCGCGCAAGACAATCTTCTGGTGGTGAAAGGCTCCCATGCCGCCGAGCAGAAAGAGCGCACCTACCTGTACCAGGGTATCGCGGAGCGCAACTTCGAGCGTAAATTCCAGCTCGCCGATAACATTCATATTCGCGGCGCTAACCTGGTCAACGGCCTGCTGTATATCGATCTGGAACGCGTGATTCCGGAAGCGAACAAACCGCGCCGTATCGAAATTAACTAATTTTCCGCTTCAGGCCGCGCGGCGGCCTGAATAAACAACTTGCTTGCCGTCAGGGAGCAAATGCGAATTCGCTGAATTCGCAGGTACTTACTCGCTTCTCAGAAGGAGAAAACACTATGCGTAACTACGATTTATCCCCACTGCTGCGTCAATGGATCGGTTTTGACAAACTGGCTAATGCCCTGCAAACCGCCGGTGAAAGCCAAACCTTCCCGCCCTATAACATCGAAAAAAGCGACGATAACCATTACCGCATTACCCTCGCGGTAGCCGGGTTCCGTCAGGAAGATTTGGATATTCAGCTGGAAGGTACGCGTCTGACCGTTAAAGGCACGCCGCAGGCCGCTGAAAAAGAGACCAAATGGTTGCACCAGGGGCTGGTGAATCAGGCCTTCAGCCTGAGTTTCACCCTCGCGGACAATATGGAAGTCTCCGGCGCCACCTTTACCAATGGCTTATTGCATATCGACTTAACCCGCCACGAGCCGGAAGTCGCGGCCCCGCAGCGTATCGCCATTAGCGAGCGCCCGGCGCTGAATAGTTAATTCAGCCACATCGCTTTCAAGCCCTGATAACTCGGGGCTTTTTTGTGCGCGGGACTACATACAGTATTCCCGCCTTCAGTCATAATCCCTGTTAATAATAATGTTATTCACAGGGAAAATAGTATGAGTGATATAGCATTGACCGTCAGCGTGTTGGCGCTGGTTGCGGTGGTGGGATTGTGGATCGGTAATGTCAAAATCCGCGGCGTTGGATTTGGTATCGGCGGCGTGCTGTTTGGCGGCATTATCGTGGGCCACTTTGTGGATCAGGCAGGGATTACGCTGAGCAGCCCGATGCTGCATTTTATCCAGGAATTCGGCCTCATTCTCTTCGTCTATACCATCGGTATTCAGGTCGGTCCGGGCTTTTTTGCCTCGTTACGCGTCTCCGGACTTAAGCTCAATCTGTTCGCCATTCTTATCGTCGTACTTGGCGGGCTGGTGACGGCGATCCTGCATAAACTGTTCAATATTCCGCTTCCGGTCGTTCTCGGCATCTTCTCTGGGGCGGTCACTAACACCCCCGCGCTTGGCGCCGGGCAGCAAATCCTGCGCGATCTTGGCCTGCCGTTTGATGTCGTCGATCAGATGGGGATGAGTTACGCGATGGCCTACCCGTTTGGTATCTGCGGCATTTTGCTGACCATGTGGCTGGTGCGGCTGTTCTTTCGCATTAATGTGGAAAAAGAGGCGCAGCAGTTTGATGAGAGCAGCGGCAACGGGCACGCTCATCTGCATACCATTAACGTGCGGGTGGAGAACCCGAACCTGAATAATATGGCGATTCAGGATGTGCCAATGCTCAACAGCGACAAAATTATCTGCTCGCGGTTGAAGCGCGATGAGCTATTGATGGTGCCGGCGCCGGGTACGCTTATCCAGCATGGCGATCTGCTGCACCTGGTCGGGCGGCCGGAGGATTTACACAATGCGCAGCTGGTGATTGGTAAAGAAGTGGCGACTTCGCTCTCAACGCGCGGTACCGATCTCAAAGTGGAACGCGTGGTGGTCACTAACGAGAAGGTATTAGGGAAGAAAATCCGCGATCTGCACTTTAAACAACGCTATGACGTAGTGATTTCGCGGCTTAATCGCGCCGGGGTGGAGCTGGTAGCCAGCAGCCATGCCAGCCTGCAGTTTGGCGACATTCTTAACCTGGTTGGACGTCCACAGGCCATTGACGCGGTGGCCAATGAACTCGGCAACGCGCAGCAAAAGCTGCAGCAGGTACAAATGCTACCGGTGTTTATCGGCATTGGTCTCGGGGTGCTGCTGGGGTCTATTCCGCTGTTTATTCCCGGTTTCCCGGCGGCGTTGAAACTGGGGCTAGCCGGCGGGCCGCTGATTATGGCGCTGATCCTCGGGCGTATCGGCAGCATCGGCAAGCTGTACTGGTTTATGCCGCCGAGCGCCAACCTGGCGCTGCGCGAACTCGGTATCGTGCTGTTTCTGGCGGTGGTGGGGCTGAAGTCCGGCGGCGATTTTGTCGATACGCTGCTCCACGGCGAGGGGCTCAGCTGGATAGCCTACGGTATTTTCATCACCGCTATCCCGCTGCTGACGGTGGGCATACTGGCGCGGATGCTGGCGAAGATGAACTATCTGACCCTCTGCGGGATGCTGGCGGGCTCAATGACCGACCCGCCGGCGCTGGCCTTCGCCAACAATCTTCACGCCACCAGCGGCGCGGCGGCGCTCTCCTACGCCACGGTTTATCCGCTGGTGATGTTCCTGCGGATAATCACTCCTCAGCTACTGGCCGTGCTGTTCTGGGGGCTGAGTTAGCGAATTCCGAATACCGGCATCCATCGGGTGCCGGTTCTTCTCTCCTGTTCGTGATTTAGGCTATGCTGTGGCCTGTTTGCGTGACGAACAAGGACTGCTGATGAAAATTTCCCGCATTGGCGAAGCGCCGGATTACCGCTTTTCGCTGGCCAATGAACGCACCTTTCTGGCGTGGATCCGTACGGCGCTCGGTTTTCTCGCCGCGGGCGTCGGGCTCGATCAGCTGGCGCCGGATTTTGCCACTCCGCTTATTCGCGAAGTGCTTGCGTTGCTACTATGCCTGTTTGCCGGTGGGCTGGCGGTGTACGGCTATCTGCGCTGGCTGAGCAACGAAAAGGCGATGCGCCTGAAGCAGGATCTCCCCTATACCCGTACGCTACTGGTGATTAGCGTCCTGCTGCTGGCGGTCGTGGCGGCGGTGATGCTGCTGGTGCTGTATGGCGGATAAACGCCGGGCGCGGCGGGAGAGCGATCCCGGTCTGCAGCCGGAGCGCACCTCGCTGGCGTGGTTTCGTACTCTGCTGGGCTACGGGGCGCTGATGGCGCTGGCGATTAAACATAACTGGCATAGCGCCGGGCTGGCGTTCTGGATATCGATTGGCGTACTGGCAGTGGTGGCGATCATTCTCTGGCGCTACACCTGTAGCCGCCATTTGATGGATGTCGGCGAGAGCGATTTTTTGCAGCCGGGAGCAGTTCGTGACAAATTTTTGATCTCCCTCGCAGTGCTTTCGCTGTCATTATTGTTTGCTGTAACGCATCTACGGCAGATCATTTTATTTCTTAAGGATGTGACATGACAGGATGTCGGACAGAATGCCACTCCCTCGCTCACAACGAACCGGCAGTGCAGGAGGTGAAAGTTTATCGCCACCACTGCCAGCAACCGCAGCAGCTATATCGGGAGCTACGCGCACAGGGCGTGCGCGCCGTTCGTTTTATTCCGCAGCTCAGAGCGGAAGATGCCAATGCGTGGGGAAACTTCCTTTGCGCCATTTTCCATATCTGGGCGCGGGAAGATATTGGCCGCATAACGATTACGTTGTTTGAGGAAACTCTGCGTATCTGGTGCGGCGAACCGCTGCGCGAACAACGGCAGGTGGCCGCCAATAGCGCCTGTTTTGTCTGTGCGTGGCGGCGATTATGCGCAGGCGACGACGATCCGCTCTGTGAAGGCTACCGCCAGTTCTATGTCGCCAGCGCGCCCTGTATGCGGGTTATGCGCGATCTGCGTAAACAGCAGCGGTCACCGGGCGAACTGATGCCGCTGCTGCGGGCGATTTAACGCCCCTTCGCCAGATACTGCGCCATCTCTTCTTCCGGCACCATACCGCCGCCGGTCGCCCATACCAGGTGGGTGGCCTGACGTAGCTGTTCGTCGCTCAGTCCTTGTAGCTGATGGTACGCTTTACTGGCGCAGACGAGCTGCGGTCCGGCCATCCCGGCCAGCGCGGACGGCTCAAGGCGAATGTTTTCCGCCGTTGCCAGCCAGCCCAGCATGTCGTACATCGTTTGATCGTCGAGGGTATACAGGCCGTCGAGCAGGCGTTCCATCGCCCGGCCAACGAAGCCGGAAGCGCGGCCGACCGCCAGACCATCGGCGGCGGTCAGGTTATCAATCCCTAAATCCTGCACCGCAATCTGGTCATGGAGCCCGGTGTAAATGCCGAGCAGCATGCATGGGGAATGGGTCGGTTCGGCGAACAGACAGTGAACGTGGTCGCCAAACGCCAGTTTCAGGCCGAATGCGACGCCGCCGGGGCCGCCGCCAACGCCGCATGGCAGATAGACAAACAGCGGGTGATCGGCATCGACCACGCGTCCTGACCGGGCAAACTGCGCTTTCAGGCGTTCGCCGGCCACGGCATAGCCGAGGAACAGCGTGCGCGAGTTTTCATCGTCGATGAAAAAGCAGTTCGGGTCGGATTCCGCCGCCTTGCGCCCCTGTTCGACCGCCACGCCGTAATCTTCTTCATACTCAACAACCGTTACGCCGTGGCTGCGCAGTTTGGCCTTTTTCCATGCGCGGGCATCGGCAGACATATGTACCGTGACCTTAAAACCAATGCGCGCGCTCATGATGCCGATCGACATACCGAGGTTGCCGGTAGAACCAACGGCGATGCTGTACTGGCTGAAGAACTGCTTGAATTCTGGTGTCAGCAATTTGCGATAATCATCTGAGGTGGTGAGCAGCCCGGCTTCCAGCGCCAGCTTTTCCGCATGGGTCAGCACTTCATAAATGCCGCCGCGCGCCTTAATGGAGCCCGAAATCGGCAGGTGGCTATCTTTTTTCAGTAACAGTTCGCCGTGAATCGGCTGGTTGAATTGTTGCTCGAGGAGGCGTTTCATTGCCGGAATGGCAACCACTTCTGATTCGATAATCCCGCCGGTGGCGGCCGTTTCCGGGAAGGCTTCCGCCAGATACGGCGCGAAGCGCTGAAGGCGTTCGTGAGCGTCTTTTACATCTTCGGCGGTCAAGCCGACATAGGGCAACCCTTGCGCCAGCGTCGTGGTCGCCGGGTTAAACCAGGTGGTTTCTTTCAGAGCGATCAGCTCCTGCACAAGCGGGAAAGTCGCGGTTAATTGGGTCAGTTCAGCGTTTTTCATATTACGTCTCGTTCGCTTAGATGATGAAAGAAAGCAGGAAGGTGGCGGCGAGTGCAAGTAAAGAAGCGATAAATGTCGCCGTCGTATAATACTTGAACGTTTCGCTGAGGCTTGCGCCACAGTATTGTTTCACCAGCCAGAACAGGGAATCCGTCACGATCGTGCAGCCAATCGCGCCGGAACCGATGGCAATAGCGATGATCTCCGGACTTACGCCGGGATATAGCGGTAGCATCGGCGCGACGATAGCGGTGGCGCCCATCATGGCCACGGTAGCGGAGCCGACGGCGGCGTGAAGGATCAGGGCCACCAGCCAGGCCAGCAGAATCGGATGCATATGCAGATTCGAGAGGATCACCGCCAGGCTATCGGCCAGGCCGCTGGATTTCAAAATCGCGTTGAACGCGCCGCCCGCGCCAATAATCAGCAGAATATTAGCAATCGATCCGAAACCATTTTCAGTATGGGTCAGCAGGACGCCCATCCCCATCTGCCGACGAATACCAAGAATGTAATAAGCGACAAAGACGGCAATAAACATCGCGGTGATGGGGTTGCCGATAAACTCCAGCAGCATATACAGCGTGCCGCCTTTAGCCATATTCAATTCAGCGACGGTTTTCACCAGCATCAGCCCAATCGGCAGCAGCACGGTAAATAGCGTAGCGCCGAGCGAGGGCAGCGTCGATTCTTCGCGTACTTCAAGGTTAGAAAACTCGGTCGGCACCGGTTTAAACGGCAGGCGGTTGCCGAGCAGCTTGAGGAACAATGGGCCGCCTACCAGCGAGGCAATCAGGCCAACCAGCAGGCCGTAGACGATGACCGTGCCGATATCCGCGCCGAGTTTATTCGCCACGAACAGCGCGGCCGGATGCGGCGGCACCACGCAATGCACCGCCATCAGCGCGGTACACAGGGGGATGGCCAGCTTCAGCAGCGAGGTATTGGTTTTTTTTGCAATGGAAAAGGCCAGCGGGATCAGCAGCACCACGCCAACCTCAACAAACAGCGTAATGCCGCAGATCAGGCCAACCAGCACCATGATCACGTCTGCCGACAACCAGCGACAGCGCTGCAGCGCCAGGCCGATGCGTTCAGCCGCGCCGGAGACTTCCATCATCTTCCCGAGGATGGTACCGAGACCGATCACCGCCGCCAGGAAGCCAAGCGTACCGCCAATACCGCTCTCAATGGCGTTGACCATATCAAGCGGCCCCATGCCCATCATCGCGCCGACGAAAAAGCTTGCCAGCAGGAGCGCCAGAAACGGATGAAACTTCAGTTTGACGATCGTTAAAACGATTAGCACGATACTGATAAACAGCGTGCCTACCACCCAGATTTGAGATTCCATATCCCACCTCGCCGTAAATAACGCGTGGTTATTGAACAGAAAAGCGACATAGGCTGACAAACGATATAAATCGCTTTTCAGATGAGCCAAATTGATGAAAATGCGTGATTTGGTTCTTAAATAGCCCGTTAAATGTGTGTTGAGTCACTTTTATTCATCTTTCAGGCGCGCTCCGGCTGCGTTTTTTTTACACTTACCGGCAAAGAAAAGGCGGGGAATCGTGATGGATGTAATGAAAGAGATAGGTAATCGCCTGCTGAACGGCTGGCAGTTGTCAAAGCTGTATACCTTTGAAGTTGCGGCTCGCCATGAGTCCTTTGCACTGGCGGCGGAAGAGCTGTCGCTGACCCCGAGCGCCGTTAGCCATCGCATCAACCAGCTGGAAGAAGAGCTGGGTATTCAGCTATTTATACGTTCGCACCGCAAGGTGGAGTTGACGCGCGAGGGGCGGCGGGTATTCTGGGCGTTGAAATCCTCGCTGGATAGCCTTAATCAGGAGATTCTGGATATTAAAAATCAGGAGCTCTCCGGCACGCTGACGGTGTACTCGCGCCCGTCGATCGCCCAATGCTGGCTGGTGCCGGCGCTGGGCGATTTCACCCGCCGCTACCCATCCATCTCGCTGACTGTGCTCACCGGCAACGATAACGTCAATCTACAGCGTGCGGGTATCGATCTGGCGATCTATTTTGATGATGCGCCGTCATCACAGCTAAGCCATCATTTTCTGATGGATGAAGCGATCGTGCCGGTATGTACGCCGAAATACGCACAGCAGCAGCAGATAATCCGCAATCCAGGCAATCTGCGCTACTGCACGTTACTACATGACCGTCAGGCATGGAGCAATGATTCCGGTACCGATGAGTGGTTCAGTTGGGCGCAGCAATTTGCAATTGAATTGCCGCAATCATCGGGTATCGGCTTCGATCGTTCTGATTTAGCGGTGATTGCGGCGATGAATCACGTCGGAGTAGCGATGGGGCGTAAACGGCTGGTGCAGAAGCGGTTAGAAAGCGGGGAGCTTATCGCGCCGTTCGGCGAGATGACGCTAAAGTGTCACCAGCATTACTATGTGACGACCCTGCCGGGCCGTCAGTGGCCGAAAATCGACGCTTTTATTGAATGGCTGCACAGCCTGACATAAGGCAAAAGCCGCTATCCGGGGATTTCCCTGCTTGCGCTACGCTTAGCAGGGCTACGGTTCTGCGCAACCCACTGCCGGGGGCCTTCATCAGAACGGTAGCCCGGATAAGGCGTAAGCCGCTATCCGGGGATTTCCCTGCTTGCGCTACGCTTAGCAGGGCTACGGTTCTACGGAGCCCACCGCCGGAGCCTTCATCAGAACGGTAGCCCGGATAAGGCGTAAGCCGCTATCCGGGGGAGCGCCAGCGGCGCTTAGACAGGCTGCTGGTGGCTGGTAAAGCGCGAGGCCAGCGGCAGCCAGCACAGCAGAATCAACAGCCCCATTAACATCATTAGCAGGCCGAGGCTGCTTTGCCCCGTTTGCGGCATCATCGCCGACAGCCAGGCCAGCACGCCGGAGCCGATATTCTGCAAGCCGCCAACCAGCGCGCCAGCGGTACCGGCGAGGAACGGAAATGGCTCCATCGCGCCGCTGGTAGCCAGCGGGAACAACATACCCGCGCCGAAGAAGAACAGCGCCGCAGGCACCAGCAGTGTCCAGACGGTCATAACGCCGAATAGCCCCGGCAACCACATCATAACTCCCGCCAGCAGGCAGCAGATAACCGACTGCCACATCAGCGTTGAGAAGCGTTTATTCGGACGGCCAGCGAACCACGCGCCGAAGAACGCCGCCGGGATCGGCAGAATAAACAGAATACTGACCGCCATACTGCTCAGGCCGAGGACCGCGCCCATCAGCACGCCGGAACAGGCTTCGAACACCGCAATCCCGGCCAACCCGCCCACCAGCATCAGCAGGTAACAGTTAAAGGCGCCGGTACCGAACAGCGTTTTGTAGCTGGCCAGTAGTTTCGTCCGCGGCGCGCCTTGCGGGCGCGTTTCCGGCATCCATTTCGCCATGCTGAAGGTTACGCCCGCGCACAGCACTAGCAGGAAGGCGTAACAGGCACGCCAGTTCCACAGGGTATCAAGGATACCGCCGAGCAGCGGCGCAATCAGCGGGCTGACCAGTATTCCCATATTTAACAAACTGTTGGCGTGACGCAGCTGCGCGCCTTCGTAAAGATCGCGCGGCAGGGTTCGCGCCATCACGCCGCCGACGCCGGTGCCCATCCCCTGCATGGCGCTGGCGGCGATCAATACCGGCAGGCTATGGGTGGTGATGGCAACCAGCGTTGCCAGCATAAAAATAGACATCCCGACAAGGATCACCGGGCGGCGGCCCACGCGGTCGGAGAGCGGGCCGTAGAACAGCTGCGAAATGCCGTACGTCAGGAGGTAGGCCGCCATCACGCTCTGTACCGCCCCTTCGCGGACGTTAAGCGATACCGCCATGTCGGCGATAGCCGGAATATAAATGGTCTGCGCCATCTGGCCAACGGCCACCAGCAGTACCAGCATCAACAACAAATTGAAGTTCTTATGCCGTTTCATGTCGATGAATACTTCGTGAGCAATGAGAAATGAAGAATATGTGACTGGCACATCCCTTAAACGATGGAGGAATCTACCACAATAAAATGACAGAACAACTACATAGGACCGATTGTTGGGGAAAATTCAGGCAGGTTTTGTAAACAGGATCGGCAACTAATGTTGCCATTTTAATCTATGAGAGACGCAGCAGGATTGCTCCGGCGGCAATACCGCAGGCGGCAACGATGCGCAGCGCTACCACTTGTTCCTTAAGGACGATAAACGCGATCAGCGCGCCGAACAGAATGGAGGTTTCACGCAGCGCGGCGACCACCGCCAGCGGCGCCTGAGTCATCGCCCATAGCGCCAGGCCGTAGGATCCCATGGTGCCGACGCCGCCGAGGATGCCCTTTTTCCAGTGCTGGCGTAAATAACGGCTGGCTTCGCGCCGCCGTGCCGCCATGGCCCAGCACAGCAGGCAGCAACCGTTCATAAAAAAGGTCCACAGGGTATAGCCGAGCGCCGATCCCGCCAGCCGTACCCCGGTGCCGTCTACCAGCGTATAGCCCGCGATAAAACAGGCGTTGATCAGCGCCAGCATGATGCCTTTACGGGAACTGACGCGGCCGTTAAAGGCCATCGCCAGAATCGCCAGGCAAATGACGCCAATACCCAACCAGGCCAACGGCGATAAGCGATCGCCGAGAAATATCACGCTGATAGCCGCGACCAGCAGCGGTGCGGTGCCGCGCATTAGCGGATAGGTCTGGCTCATATCCGACACCTGATAGGTCTTCGCCACCAGTACCGTATACACCACCTGCAACGCACATGACGCCACCAGATAGGGGGCGCTGGCCAGCGTCGGCTGCGGCGCGAAGGGGAGCATCACCAGGGCAATCAGCGAGGCCGACCCGCTGACGCTTATCGCCGCGTACATTTTATCGCCGCTGGCTTTGACGATAGCGTTCCAGCTGGCGTGCAGCAGTGCAGCGAAAAGCAAAATGCAGAATACGGTGATGGTCATCGCAGGCAGATTCAGCAGTTAAGGTCAGCGGACTGTAACATGCGCCCGCTGCGCCAACCAGCCGCGCTTACAGCGAGCAGAACAGGCGATGCGTAACCCGAGGCTCATCGTATACCGGGCGGAAACCAAAGCGTTCATAAAAGGGCCAGGCCTGCGCCGGGGCATGAGTGTTAAGGAAATCGAACCAGGCGCCGGAATGCGTGATGACTGAGATCAGCAGCTGCTGGCCAATTCCCTGGCGGCGATGGCTATCGCGAATATAGAGATGGCGAATGCGCCCGGCCCGCGGCTGCTGGCTGAAGGGGTCGACGTTCAGACCGCAGACCCCAACCAACTGGCCACGGACAAACGCGCCCAGCAGCTTTTCACCAGGGGCGTTAAAGCGGTTTTTGCCGCTTTGCCAGTTTTCCGCCAGACGGCGCAGCATATTGAAATGCTGTTCAAGGCTTTCGGTGCGCAGCGCGACGAACCCCGGATCCTCCGGCGTCGTTGCGGCAATTAATAGCGGTGGCATGGTTCCTCCATCAAGTCTTCCCGGAACGCCCGAAGGACGCCTGTAGGGGGGCGGTTTCCCGCCCCCCTCAGGTGCGACTTGAACCTGAATCAGCGGAACTGTTTCAGGACTGCATCAAGTAGTTGCAACACAGCAACCATGAGTTTCAGGATTAAAATAATAATATCCATTCCGCCCATACGCGCGTCTCCTGTGGTTAAGGAGCACAATAAGCTGACGTACCTTTCCGCTGCCTGTTGCCAGCTTATCCCTGTTCTCACAGGGGTTGCGCAGTGGTGGCCGTACGGGCCGGACACGACGCATTGTTGACGTAACACAGTGTGCTCTCTCGGGGTTAAGGCACTGACGGCACCACCCGTTTCAGCCAGGACTTCGTTGCGCCGGTCAAACTTGCGGCCCCCGAATGGCACAAAGTGAACACATCCAGTATAGATAAATACTGTATGTATGAACAGTATTTTTTGGACAAATTCGCACCCGTCGTACATACTCTATGACAGAGAAATTTCGACCTTAAATTGCGCGAATTGCAGCGATCGCGTATACTTTTGTCGTTGACGTAATACAGTGTGCTTACGGCTACCACCCGTAAAAATGCTGATAAAAACCTCGCTCCGGCGGGGTTTTTTGTTTTCTGCCGCTGATGTCGCAAATTGTGATCTTTCGCGCAAATTCTCGTGGATGAAAATAAATCCATTGTGAAAACGCAAAACCTGTGTTTGTATAAATTCAGCTTATTTTTCGACACAACAGGTCCCTAATGAACGCTGCCATGATGACTTCGACCCTACTAAAAACCGCGCCTGCCGCGGTGGTCGTCGTGTCTGTGGTGGTCGTCGTCGGCAATGCGCCGTAGGGTCCGGAACAACACGAATTCCAAACCCCGCCGGCGCAAACCGAGCGGGGTTTTTTGTTGGCGAGCCCCCCGGTAAAGTCGGCCCAGAATAAAAGGACTGGAGCATGGCAAGTTCGGGCACCACATCAAACACAATGCGCTTTACCGGCGCGCAGCTGGTTGTTCATTTACTGGAACGCCAGGGTATCACTATGGTCAGCGGCATTCCGGGCGGCTCCATTCTGCCTATCTATGATGCCTTGAGCCAAAGCACGCAGATCCGCCACATCCTGGCGCGCCACGAGCAGGGGGCGGGTTTTATCGCTCAGGGGATGGCGCGTACCGAAGGTAAACCCGCAGTCTGTATGGCCTGTAGCGGCCCTGGCGCCACCAACCTGATTACCGCCATCGCCGATGCCCGCCTCGATTCTATTCCACTGGTCTGCATCACCGGACAGGTTCCGGCCTCAATGATCGGCACCGATGCCTTCCAGGAAGTCGATACCTACGGCATCTCTATCCCCATCACCAAGCATAACTACCTGGTGCGCGACATCGCCGAGCTGCCGCAGGTGATGAGCGACGCCTTCCGTATTGCCCAGTCCGGGCGCCCCGGGCCGGTGTGGATAGATATTCCTAAGGACGTACAGTCGGCAACCATTGAACTGGAAACGCTCCCAGAGCCCGGCGAGCGCGCCCCGGCACCGGCATTCGCGCCTGAAAGCGTGCGTGAAGCGGCGGCAATGATCAACGCGGCGAAACGCCCGGTACTGTATCTGGGGGGCGGCGTAATTAACGCGCCGCAGCCGATTCGGGACCTGGCGGAAAAAGCCAACCTGCCGACCACTATGACCTTAATGGCGCTGGGTATGCTGCCGAAGGCGCATCCTTTGTCGCTGGGGATGCTGGGGATGCACGGCGCGCGCAGCACTAACTTTATTCTGCAAGAAGCTGATTTACTGATTGTTTTAGGGGCTCGTTTTGATGATCGGGCGATTGGCAAGACCGAGCAGTTCTGCCCGAACGCGAAGATTATTCACGTCGATATCGATCGCTCGGAGCTTGGCAAAATTAAGCAACCGCACGTAGCGATTCAGGGCGACGTGGCGGAGGTCTTAGCCCAGCTTATTCCGCAGATTGAGGCGCAGCCGCGTGATGAGTGGCGCCAACTGGTGGCTGATTTGCAAAGAGAATTCCCCTGCGCCATTCCGCAGGAAAGCGATCCGCTCTCCCATTACGGCCTGATTAACGCCGTGGCCGCCTGCGTTGATGATGAGGCGATCATCACCACCGATGTGGGTCAGCATCAGATGTGGACGGCGCAGGCCTATCCACTCAACCGTCCCCGCCAGTGGCTGACTTCCGGCGGTCTCGGCACCATGGGCTTCGGCCTGCCGGCGGCCATCGGCGCGGCGCTGGCCAATCCGCAACGTAAGGTTATTTGTTTCTCCGGTGACGGCAGCCTGATGATGAATATTCAGGAGATGGCCACCGCCGCCGAAAATCAGCTGGATGTAAAAATTATCCTGATGAACAACGAAGCGCTGGGGCTGGTGCACCAGCAGCAGAGCCTGTTCTATCAGCAGGGTGTCTTCGCCGCAACCTATCCGGGGATGATTAACTTTATGCAGATCGCCGCCGGTTTTGGTCTGCAAACCTGTGATTTAAATAACGAAGCCGATCCGCAAGCGGCGCTGCAGGCGATTATCGACCGTCCCGGCCCGGCGCTGATCCACGTGCGTATCGACGCGCAGCAGAAAGTGTATCCGATGGTACCGCCGGGTGCGGCCAATACTGAGATGGTGGGGGAATAAGCCATGCAAAAGCAACACGATAACGTCATTCTGGAACTCACCGTCCGCAACCACCCTGGCGTCATGACCCACGTCTGCGGGCTATTTGCCCGCCGCGCGTTTAACGTTGAAGGCATTCTCTGCTTGCCGATCCAGGGCAGCGAGCATAGCCGCATCTGGCTGCTGGTAAATGATGACCAGCGACTGGGGCAGATGATTAGTCAGATTGAAAAGCTGGAAGATGTCACCAATGTGGCGCGTAACCAGTCCGATCCCACCATGTTTAACAAAATTGCGGTGTTCTTCGAATAGTGCTCAAGGCTTGAACGGTAAGGTGCTTATGGTTAAGGTAAGCGCCTTTGCCGGATGGCGCTGCGCTTATCCGGCCTACAGGGAGTGAATCCGTAGGCCGGATAAGGCGTTTACGCCGCCATCCGGCGCTTTCAGGCACCAGGAAACACCATGACTACCATCGCCCTTATTGACGATCATTTGATTGTCCGCTCCGGTTTTGCTCAGCTACTGGGGCTGGAAGCTGATTTTCAGGTTGTCGCTGAATTCGGCTGTGGACGCGAGGCGCTGGCGGGGCTACCGGGGCGCGGTGTACAGGTTTGTATCTGCGATATCTCAATGCCGGATATTTCCGGGCTGGAGCTGTTAAGCCAGTTGCCTAAGGGGATGGCGACCATCATGCTGTCGGTGCATGATAGCCCGGCGCTGATCGAGCAGGCGCTGAACGCCGGCGCGCGCGGCTTCCTGTCGAAACGCTGCAGTCCGGATGAACTGATCGCCGCGGTCCGCACGGTGGCAGCGGGCGGTTGCTATCTCACGCCGGATATCGCCATGAAGCTGGCCGCCGGGCGCCAGGATCCGCTCACCAAACGCGAGCGCCAGGTGGCGGAAAAGCTGGCGCAGGGTATGGCGGTGAAAGAGATCGCCGCTGAGCTCGGTCTGTCGCCGAAAACCGTTCACGTTCATCGCGCCAACCTGCTGGAAAAACTGGGCGTCAGCAACGACGTCGAGCTGGCGCGCCGCATGTTCGATAGCTGGCAATGAACACCGTCGTTTCACGATTGCTGTCGGTGATCGGCTGCGCCTTTATCTTCTCAGCCGCCTGGTTCTGCCTGTGGAGTATCAGTCTGCATCTGGTGGAACGCGCGGATTTAGCGGTGTTGCTGTTTCCCTTTGGCCTGCGTTTAGGGCTGATGCTGCAATGCCCGCGTGGCTACTGGCCGGTGCTGCTGGGAGCCGAGTGGCTGCTTATCTTCTGGCTGGCGCAGGAAGTGGCGCTGGCGCATCCGATAATATTGATGACCGGAAGTCTGCTGACCCTGCTGCCGGTGGCATTGATTTCACGCTATCGCCAGCAGCGAGACTGGTTGACATTGTTGCGCCAGGGCGGGGCACTGATCGCCGCCTCGCTGCTGCAATCGCTGCCGTGGCTGGCGCAAGAAGGCAGTGAGGGACTGACCGCGCTGTTGTTGACGCTGACCGGCGGCCTGACGCTGGCGCCGACCTGCCTGGTTATCTGGCATTATCTGACCAGTACCGTCTGGCGGCCGTTGGGGCCGTCGCTGGTGTCGCAGCCGGTTAACTGGCGTGGCCGGCATCTGATCTGGTACCTGCTGCTGTTTACCGTCAGCCTGTGGCTACAGCTCGGGTTGCCCGCCGAACTCTCCCGCTTTACCCCTTTTTGTCTGGCGCTGCCGATTATCGCTCTCGCCTGGCACTACGGCTGGCAGGGGGCGCTGATCGCCACCCTGATGAACGCCATTGCGCTGATTGCCAGCCAGACCTGGCACGATCACCCGGTTGATTTATTGCTTTCACTGCTGGCGCAGAGCCTGACCGGACTGCTGCTGGGCGCGGGGATCCAGCGATTGCGCGAGCTTAACCTGTCGCTACAGAACGAGCTGGCGCGTAATCGGCGGCTGGCGGAACGCCTGCTGGAAACGGAAGAGAGCGTGCGGCGTGACGTGGCGCGCGAGCTCCACGATGATATTGGCCAGACTATCACGGCAATTCGCACCCAGGCGGGGATCGTGCAGCGTCTGGCGCCAAACAACGCAAGCGTACGGCAGAGCGGCCAGTTGATAGAACAACTGTCGCTGGGGGTTTACGACTCTGTGCGAAGACTGCTTGGTCGTCTGCGGCCGCGTCAGCTTGACGATCTGCCGCTTGAACAGGCGGTACGTTCGTTGATGCGCGAAATGGAACTGGAAGACCGCGGCATCGTCAGCCACCTTGAATGGCGGATTAACGAGGCGGGGCTGAGCGAAAACCAGCGCGTGACGCTGTTTCGCGTTTGCCAGGAGGGACTGAATAATATCGTTAAGCACGCCAGCGCCAGGGCCGTCACCCTCCAGGGCTGGCAGCAGGATGGGCGATTGATGCTGGTGCTGGAAGATGACGGTTGCGGTCTGCCGCCGGGGTCGAATCTGCAGGGCTTCGGCCTGACCGGCATGCGTGAGCGCGTGACCGCGCTGGGCGGTACGTTAACTATCTCCTGCACACACGGTACCCGCGTGTGCGTCAATTTACCGCTGCGTTACGTCTGAGGGGATCGCCGATGTTTGCCTTTTTAAAAGCGCCGCCGGACGCCGCGCCGATTAGCGATAAACGCGAGCTGGACGAGCGTTATCGTTACTGGCGTCGCCATATCCTGCTTACCATCTGGCTTGGTTACGCGCTGTTTTATTTCACCCGCAAAAGCTTTAATGCCGCGGTGCCTGAAATTCTGGCCAGCAATGTACTGACTCGTAGCGATATTGGCCTACTGGCCACGCTGTTTTACATCACTTACGGGCTGTCGAAATTTTTCTCCGGTATCGTCAGCGACCGCTCCGACGCCCGCTATTTTATGGGGCTGGGGCTCATCGCCACCGGGGTGGTGAATATTCTGTTCGGTTTTTCTACCTCGCTGTGGGCTTTCGCGCTGCTGTGGGCGCTGAATGCCTTCTTCCAGGGCTGGGGCTCGCCGGTATGCGCCCGGCTGCTGACGGCCTGGTATTCGCGAACCGAGCGCGGCGGCTGGTGGGCGCTGTGGAATACCGCGCATAACGTCGGCGGCGCGCTGATCCCAATGGTCGTGGGGGCGGCGGCGCTGCATTACGGCTGGCGAATGGGGATGACGATTGCCGGCTGTCTGGCGATCCTCGCCGGACTGTATCTGTGCTGGCGGCTGCGCGATCGCCCGCAGGCGGTGGGGTTACCCGCCGTAGGCGACTGGCGTCACGATGCGCTGGAAATCGCCCAGCAGCAGGAAGGCGCAGGGCTGACGCGTAAAGAGATACTGACCCGCTACGTGCTGGCCAATCCCTATATCTGGCTGTTATCGCTGTGCTATGTGCTGGTGTACGTGGTGCGGGCGGCGATTAACGACTGGGGCAATCTGTATATGTCGGAGACGCTTGGCGTCGATCTGGTGACCGCTAACTCGGCGGTGACCATGTTTGAGCTGGGCGGTTTTATCGGCGCGCTGGTGGCGGGGTGGGGCTCGGATAAGCTGTTTAACGGCAATCGCGGGCCGATGAACCTGATTTTCGCCGCCGGAATTTTGCTGTCGGTTGGCGGGCTGTGGCTGATGCCGTTCGCCAGCTACGTCATGCAGGCGGCCTGCTTCTTCACCACCGGGTTCTTCGTTTTCGGCCCGCAGATGCTGATCGGTATGGCGGCGGCGGAATGTTCGCATAAAGAAGCCGCCGGGGCGGCCACCGGGTTTGTCGGCCTGTTCGCTTATCTTGGCGCCTCGCTTTCCGGCTGGCCGCTGGCGCAGGTGATGGATATCTGGCACTGGACCGGATTCTTCGTGGTGATTGCGATTGCCGCCGGCATTTCCGCGCTGCTGCTGCTGCCGTTTTTAAACGCGCAGGCGCCGCGTACCGTCAGCGAAGCGTGATGTAGCTCACCCTTTCGCCGCGAACGGGGCAAAACTAAGAAATTTTCCCGGTTTTACCTGGAAGCCGTCTCAGGCCAGACAGCGCGCGGGTTTTTACAATGCCTGGTTATTACGCAGGCATAAAAAATCAGCTCAGGAGATACCCATGCTGGCCTTTCTGAATCAGGTGCGCAAGCCGACCCTGGATCTGCCGCTCGACGTGCGGCGCAAAATGTGGTTCAAACCTTTCATGCAGTCCTATCTGGTGGTCTTCATCGGCTACCTGACCATGTACCTGATCCGCAAGAACTTTAACATCGCGCAGAACGACATGATCTCCACCTACGGGTTGAGCATGACGCAGCTGGGGATGATTGGCCTGGGCTTCTCCATCACCTACGGCGTGGGCAAGACACTGGTCTCTTATTATGCCGACGGTAAAAACACCAAGCAGTTCCTGCCGTTTATGCTGATCCTCTCCGCCATCTGTATGCTGGGCTTTAGCGCCAGCATGGGGGCGGGTTCAACCAGCCTGTTCCTGATGATCGCCTTCTATGCGCTGAGCGGCTTCTTCCAGAGTACCGGCGGCTCGTGCAGCTATTCCACCATCACCAAGTGGACGCCCAGACGCAAACGCGGCACCTTCCTCGGCTTCTGGAATATCTCCCACAACCTCGGCGGCGCGGGCGCGGCGGGCGTGGCGCTGTTTGGCGCCAACTATCTGTTCGACGGTCACGTGATCGGCATGTTTATCTTCCCGTCGATTATTGCGCTGATCGTCGGCTTTATTGGCCTGCGTTACGGTAGCGACTCTCCGGAATCCTACGGCCTTGGCACGGCGGAAGAGCTGTTTGGCGAAGCGATTAGCGAAGAGGACAAAGAAACCGAAGAAAATGCGATGACCAAGTGGCAGATCTTTGTTGAGTACGTGCTGAAAAACAAAGTGATCTGGCTGCTGTGCTTCTCCAACATCTTCCTCTACGTGGTGCGTATCGGTATCGATCAGTGGTCCACCGTGTATGCTTTCCAGGAGCTGAAGCTGTCTAAAGAGGTGGCGATTCAGGGCTTTACCCTGTTTGAAGTCGGCGCGCTGGTTGGCACGCTACTGTGGGGCTGGTTGTCGGACTTGGCCAACGGCCGCCGCGCGCTGGTGGCCTGCGTCGCGCTGGCGCTGATTATCGCCACCCTCGGGGTTTACCAACATGCCAGCAACCAGTACGTCTATCTGGCCTCGTTGTTTGCGCTGGGCTTCCTGGTGTTTGGTCCGCAGCTGTTGATCGGCGTCGCCGCCGTCGGTTTCGTACCGAAAAAAGCGATCGGCGCCGCCGATGGAATCAAGGGCACTTTCGCCTATCTGATCGGTGATAGCTTCGCCAAACTGGGTCTCGGGATGATCGCCGACGGCACCCCGGTCTTCGGCCTGACCGGCTGGGCCGGCACCTTTGCGGCGCTGGACGCCGCCGCCATCGGCTGTATCTGCCTGATGGCCATCGTGGCTATCTTCGAAGAGCGTAAAATTCGCCGCGAGAAAAAGAATCGAGTTTTGCAGACTGCCTGATTCACCAGGTATTTGGTAACCTTGCCCGGCCATTGCGCCGGGCTTTTTTATAGGGTTTTCTGGGCGGCAAACGCATTAAATTAGCCGGTGATTTTTTCATATTCTTCTAATGATGACGCGGTAGATTTTTTAAGCATCTCCTCAGGCCATTCGACTTTGCGCCCGTAAATGCCCACGTTAGGATTAACGGTCATATCTAACATCTCGTCTTTGAAATCCATATAGCGGTTAATCCAGGTCCAGAGTTTATAGTTATTTAAACATTTAGACTCAATGATAGTTTTTTCTGAAATAAGTGTAAATATATCAGTAATACTTTCATTTTCATAAGCATGTAAGCAAATAAACGATCTCTGATAATAAAAATCATAATAACCTTTTATAGAACTCCAGGAGAATTCTTTGTATTCTGGTCGGGTCCGTTTATAGAATGGAAAGCGGGTTCTGGCTTTATAGTTGCGGTTTGGTCTTTGAAGCATCTTCATAAAAACATATTCGCAGATATAAACCTTTCCTGTTTTTCGATTAAAACGAATTGGGTAATGTCGTGGAGAAAAGAAGCAGTAATTTACTGCAAATGACGAGAAATAAGCTATAGCAAATATTGCAATGATGCTGAAATGAATGGTGAGTGTTAGCAGTAATTCACTTTTTTCTTGCCAAAAAAACGCCGCGTAACTTTCAAAATCGAAAATCATATAGTATAAAAATATAATGATTACCAAACATGATAAAATAGTTAAGGGTAATAACATAATGATATAGAAAATGTTCATCCAATAAAATGTTGAATGATTACGCGTGATTTCACAATAATCATCATTAACATAGAATAACTTTCCCGAATGTGTTAGCTTATCTGTATCGCCTGGAGTCTCAGTGATAAGGTTTTTAAGTTCCGTATCGGTAATTTGCTTTGCTAAATAGTGGTTTTGGATCGGGAGCATATGCATTCCTTTGCTTATTGACTATGATGCCGTTTCGGTGATTTTTTCATATTCATCTAATGATGATGTTGTAGATTTCTTAAGCATCACCTCAGGCCATTCGACTTTGCGCCCGTAAATGCCCACGTTAGGATTGACGGTCATATCTAACATCTCGTCTTTGAAATCCATATAGCTACTGATCCACAGCCATAGTTTATAGTTATTCATCAACATCGTTTCAGTTCCTGTATCATTCGAGGTGAGGATGAAGGAGTCAACGATGCTGTGGTTTTCATATACGTGACAGTTTATTATTGCGTTATAATTTAGAGAATAGCTCCCTTTTATATCACTCCAGTCAAATTCCTTGCATTCTGGTTTTGGTTTTTTATAAAAAGGGCTGTGAAGGAAAAATGTATAGGGTTGCCTCTTAATTAAACCAGACAGAATATACTCGTAAACATAGATTTTTCCTGTTTTACGGTTAAAGCGAATTGGATAATGGCGAGGTGCGAAAAAAGCGTAATTTACGATGGCCGAGAAAATAAAGGATAAGGCTATTGAAAGTAAAATTGCAAAATGAAAAAGGAGTGTGCTATTTAATTCCTGCTCATTTCCCCAATATGCGTTAATATACCATTCAAAATCAAAAATTATTTCATATAAAAAAACAATGACTCCGATAACTATCACAAGAATAATGGGAGAGAATAACGCAACTAATAAAATGTTAGCGCCATAAGATGATGAGTAGTTACGGGTTATTTCGCAATAATCATCATTTACATAAACAAGTTTACCCGCGTGCGTGAGTTTATCTGTATTACTTCTCGTCTCAGCATTAATTCTGGCAAGACCCTCGTTATCTATATGTTTTGCTAAATAGTCGAATTGCATAATATACATTCCATTGCTTGATAAGGGTAGCGAATCCATTAAAGCATAACATGCTTAATTATTACTGTGCAAAAATAGCAATTCATTGATTAAGCTAATTACCTTAGTATGAATATTAGTTTTTAATATATTGTTTCTTTATGCCAGTGTGATTGATTAATTCGTTAAAAGTATAAAGTAACGCGATAAGTCACATTATGGTTCGTCCGACAGTCGACAGCAGGCAAATTCCCATTATGATAGTGAGGCCGCGATTGGATGAGAGGATGCATGATCTGGATAGGACTGGCCACCCTGGTAGTGGTATTTGTTGTGGGATTTCGGGTGCTTACCTCTGATTCACGCCGCGCGATTCGCCGCCTGAGCGAACGCCTTGGCATTACGCCTGTTCCGTTGGAATCGATGATCGATCAGCTGGGAAAAACCGCCGGTAATGAGTATTTGCGTTACCTGGAGCGGCCCAATGAAGCACATCTGCAGAACGCCGCGCAGGTGCTGCTTATCTGGCAGGTCGCGATTGTCGACGCCAGCGAAAAAAACCTGCACTACTGGTATCGCCTGATGCAAAAAGCGCGATTAGCGGCGCCGATTACCGACGCACAGATCCGCCTGGCGCAAGGTTTTCTGCGCGAACTGGACCCGGATGTGAGCGATTTACATAACCTACAGCAGCGCTATAACGATCTGTTTCTCCCGGAAGACGGCGTGCACTGGTTGCACTGATCTCATTGTTATCCGGCCTACGGTTCAAACCTATATCTCCCTTGGGTTCCTTGTAGGCCGGATAAGCGTAAGCGCCATCCGGCAGAATATCTACAGTAGGATTTTCAGGCCGTGTTTTTGTACGACGCTAAGCAATTTTAATGACATTCCGCTCGGTCGTTTAGCGCCAGTCTCCCATTTTTGCACGGTAGACACACTGGTATTCAGATAACGAGCGAACACGGGTTGGCTAACATTGAGTTGTTCACGTAGCGCTTTAATTTCAATGGGTTGAAGTGCGGCTACGCTACCGAGACATGATTCATCAAAATGGCGCATTGTTTCCTGTGGGATTGCGCCAACGCTGAATAGCCCCGACGCAGCGCTATGGATCGCCTCGAAAGCCGGGCTTTTGTATTTATTTTTTGCTGTCATCGCAAATCTCCACCAGTTCTTTACTTTTAACTAAGGCCGTCGTTTTCTCTTCAGAGAGATTGGCATAGTGTTTTGCTAACTCACGAAACCCCATTAATTCGCGATGGTTGATATTGGCTATATCCTGTTTGGCATATAGAAAGGTATAAAACCAATACCCTGCGCTTTTGGTAAGGATGATTGCGCGATCGCGATTCTTGTTGAGTCGCTTTTTATAAACCCCTCCTCCTAAATCAACCACTTTGCCCTGAAGCGCAGATTGAATTGCCTGATAGAGCTCGTCGTCGGAAATGCCATGAGAGCTAGCCTCTCTGGCGAACCATTTGGTTTTAAAGATACGCATTGCTGACATCCTGTCGTTAAAAGTATAGCACATAGTGCTATATTAAATTCTCCTGAGATTTGTTAAAGCGATAGCAAGCATCGTTTTTTTAAACATGCGAGCAGCTACGCATCCTCTTATGAAAAGCGAGAAGAGTTGCGAAAACGTTAAGTACGTCACATACAAAATGTTACACTGCGCAGCTTTCCGCCACTTTCTTCGCAGGTTACTCATGAGTCATTCAAATGAAACCAAACCCCATGCACGCGATCTCGCGCGGCCAAACTGGTCGGCGGTCTTCGCGGTTGCTTTCTGCGTCGCCTGCCTGATTACCGTCGAGTTTTTGCCGGTTAGTCTGCTGACGCCGATGGCGCTGGATTTAGGCATCTCCGAAGGGATGGCCGGGCAATCGGTGACGACGACGGCATTCGTCGCGATGTTTTCCAGCCTGTTTATCACCACGGTTATCGGCAAAACCGATCGCCGCTACGTGGTTATCCTGTTTTCGCTGCTGCTGACCCTTTCTTGCCTGCTGGTCTCGTTTGCCGATAGCTTCACCCTGCTGCTGCTGGGACGCGCCTGTTTGGGTCTGGCGCTCGGCGGTTTCTGGGCGATGTCGGCGTCGCTGACCATGCGTCTGGTGCCGATGCGCGTGGTGCCGAAAGCGCTATCAATTATTTTCGGCGCGGTATCAATCGCGCTGGTGATCGCCGCCCCGTTGGGCAGTTTCCTTGGCGGGCTTATCGGCTGGCGCAACGTCTTTAACGGCGCGGCGGTGATGGGCGTGCTGTGTACGCTCTGGGTGCTGAAAGCGCTGCCGTCGCTGCCGGGTGAATCGGCGGCTCAGCAGCAAAATATGTTTGGTCTGCTGAAGCGTCCGGGGGTGATGGCCGGGATGTGCGCCATTTTCATGGCCTTTGCCGGACAGTTCGCCTTCTTTACCTATATTCGCCCGGTTTACATGACCCTCGCCGGTTTTGACGTCGACGGCCTGACGCTGGTGCTGCTGAGCTTTGGTATCGCCAGCTTTATCGGCACCTCGCTCTCCTCGGTGGTGCTGAAGCGCTCGGTCAAAGCGGCGCTGGCGATTTCGCCGCTGGTGCTGACCGCCTGCGCGGCGGCGCTGGTACTGTGGGGAGAAAGCAAAATCGTCGCCTCGACGGTGGCGATTATCTGGGGCTTCGCGTTTGCGCTAATCCCGGTGGGGTGGTCAACGTGGATCACCCGTTCTCTCTCCGATCAGGCGGAAAAAGCCGGGTCGATTCAGGTGGCGGTGATCCAGCTTGCCAACACCTGCGGCGCCGCGGTCGGCGGCGTTGCGCTCGACCACTTAGGGCTGCTGTCGCCGCTGGTGTTGTCAGGAATATTAATGCTGTTTACCGGCCTGCTGGTGACGACCAAAGTGAAGGTGAATTAACCCGCTTACGGCCGCTCGCCTTTTGCCAGCCGGGCGTTGATGTCGGCAATCACTTCCGGCAGATCCGCCAGGGTATCAACCACATAGTGAGCCCCGGCGGCATACAGTTTGCCTGCCGCCCGCTCGCGACGGGTGGCGATTTCCTCTTTCGACATCGCCTGGTACTCCTCCCAGGTAGCGCCGAATTCGTTACCGGACACCGCCAGCCCGACGCTCCACATCCCGGCATGTAACCCTTCGCTGATGCCCGGTGCGGCATCATCGACCTTCACGCAGTGGGCCACATCGTCTATGCCCAGGGTAATCACGTTCTGCAGCGCCATCCACGGGCCCGGACGACCGCCGACGGCAAGGTCATCGGTGGCGACCCAGTGGTCCGGGGCGTAGCCCTGGGCGGCAGCGGCTGGTACCAACTTTTCCATCACCGGGCGCGGATAACCCGAGCAGGAGCCGATCTTCAGGCCCTCGGCGCGAAACGCGGCGATAGTGTCGACAACGCCGGCAATCGGTGCGGAAAAATCGACAACCTTAGCGATTTGCAGCGGCATAAACGCGGCGTAGATCGCATCGATATCGGCGGCAGTCATCGCGCGGCCGAATTTGGCCTGCCAGCGGCTATCGACAGCAGGGAGTTTGCCCAGCGCCTCAATGTGCTGCCACTTGCCAAGCCCCATCGGCACGCGGGCCTCTTCAAGGGTGATCTCAATATCGAAGGCCTTGCGGAAGGCCTCGACGAAAATTTGCGTCGGGGCGAAAGAGCCGAAGTCTACAGTGGTGCCTGCCCAGTCAAGGATCAGTGCGCTAATACGGTTCATGGCGGTTCCTTATTGTTTCCAGTACATGGCGTTGTCGATAGCCGCCAGCAGGGCGGTGATATCGGCGTCGTAGACTTCGCCAATGTTGCCGATGCGGAAGCAATCGCTTTGCGATACTTTGCCCGGATAGATAACGAAGCCCTGATCTTTCAGCTTCTGGTAGAAGGTGTGAAAGCGATACTGCGGCGCATCCGGTGAATAAAAGGCGGTAATGATCGGCGAGTGCAGGCTATCGTCGAGCAGTGGCCGGAAGCCGAGCGCGCGCATCCCTGCCACCAGACGGCGTTGATTGTTGCGGTAGCGCTGATAGCGGGCGCTAACGCCGCCCTCCTGCGCCAGCTCTTTCAGCGCCTGGGCAAAGGCCAGCACGGTATGGGTCGGCGAGGTGAAGCGCCACTTACCGTGGTTATCTTCCATGCAGCGCCACTGGGCGTACAGATCCAGTGATAGCGAGCGCGAACGGCCTTTGCAGGCGGCCAGTTCCGATTCGCGGGCAATCACGAAGGCAAAGCCCGGCACGCCCTGAATACATTTGTTGGCGGAGCTTATCAGGTAATCAATATTCAGCGCGGCGATATCCAACGGAATGCCGCCAAAGCTGCTCATCGCATCGACGATATAGCGTTTATCGTACCGTTTCGCCAGTTCGGCCACCTCTTCGATCGGATTCAGCATGCCGGTGGTGGTTTCGCTATGTACCATCGCGATATGGGTGATCGCCGGGTCGTTCTGCAGGATCTGTTCGATCGCCGCCGCATCAGGGCGTGCGACTTCGCCGCAGTCGTAAGGATGGCAGGCGATGCCCATCAGCTGCGCCATCTCAATCATACGCGCGCCATAGGCGCCATTGCTGACGATCAGCACTTTGCCCTGTCCGCCGATGACGCTGCCGAGTACCGCTTCGACCGCGTAGCTGCCGCTGCCCTGCAGCAGTACCGCTGTATAACCGTCGGCCGGGGTAGCCAACTGCACCAACTGCTGGCGAATGGTCTGTACCACGCCGAGATTGTAATCATCATCCCAGGTACAGCTATCGAACAACATCGCCTCTTTCACCGTACGGGAGGTGGTTAGTGGGCCGGGGGTCAGCAGCAGGTAGTTCCGTGAAGTCATTTGTCTCACCATTTGGTCTATACCAGATTTATATTTATCATGGAGACAAAGCCGGGGCAGGGTCAAAGGAAATGTGGCGCTGCAACAAAAAATTCATCTGGCTATGTATAATGAGCGCACGAAAAGTGGCAGTGAGTAAACATGAAATCACCCTCTGGCGAGATGCCGCAATACCTGATGATTAAAGCGCAGCTGCAGGCGCGTATTCAAAACGGCGCCCTCAAAAGCGGCGACAAGCTGCCTTCCGAGCGCGAGCTGTGCGCGCTGTTCAACACGACCCGGATTACGGTGCGTGAGAGCCTGGCGCAGCTGGAGGCCAGCGGCGTGATTTATCGCGCCGACCGCCGCGGCTGGTTTGTGACGCCGGAGCGTCTATGGCTGGATCCGACGCAAAATACCAACTTCCACAAGCTGTGTCTCGAGCAGGGGCGCGAACCGAAAACGGTGCTGCTTGATGGCCGCCTGGCTGCCGTGCCGCTGGATGTGATGGCGCCGTTGGCGCTGCAGCCCTTCGATCAGGTCTATTTGCTGACCCGGCTGCGCTATGCCGACGGCCGGCCGGTGTGCTACTGCGAAAACCACTGTCTGCCCGCGCGGGTGCCTGAGCTGCTGCGCCACGATCTCAACGGCAGTCTGACCGAGATTTATCAAACTCAGTACGACCTGATCTATACCAGTATGCATTTGTCGTTTTATCCCACTTCAATGCCGCCGCAGGCCGCAGAGGCGTTGGGGGTGATGGAAGGGCGCCCGGCGCTGCTGTTGCGCCGGCTGAATTACGATCAGCATGGACGTATTCTCGATTACGATATTGAATACTGGCGGCATGACAGCCTGCGGATCGAAGTCGATACCCATTGATTTTATTGGTTAAATTTTTTGATCTCCCCGGTGGCGCTAACGCTTACCGGGACTATGCATCCCGCTCGTTTTAACTCTTTCGACACACTTCTTTCATCGTTTTGTCATAAACCCCCGGTAGCGTGAAGCCAAATCTGGTCTACACCAGAATAACTGACTATCCGATGAGGCTTATACGATGAAACTCTCCCGACTTGCTCTGCTGTCCCTGTTCGCGCTGACCAGCTCTCCGGTTTGGGCGGACGGCGTCGTCACGGTTTATTCCGCCGACGGCCTGCATGACGGCGATAACAGCTGGTATCAGAGCCAGTTCGCTGCCTTCACCAAAGCGACGGGCATCAAAGTGCAGTATGTGGAAGGCGGCTCCGGCGCGATTGTTGAACGTCTGGCCAAGGAGCGCACCAATCCACAGGCTGATGTGCTGGTCACGGTGCCGCCGTTTATCCAGCGCGCCGCGAAAGAGCAATTGCTGGCAACCTTTACCCCGCAGGGTAGCGCGCAGATCCCCGGCGCTAACGACCGCTACGCGCCGCTGGTGAACAACTATCTGACCTTCATCTATAACGGCCAGTTGCTGAAAACCGCGCCGGCCAGCTGGCAGGATTTGCTGGATAGTCGCTTTAAGAACAAGTTGCAGTACTCCACGCCGGGTCAGGCGGGCGACGGTACCGCGGTGATGCTGCAGGCGTTCCACAGCCTCGGCGGTAAAGACGCCGGTTTTGCGTATCTGGGTAAGCTGCAGGCCAATAACGTTGGCCCATCGGCCTCGACCGGCAAGCTGACGGCGCTGGTCAATAAAGGCGAGCTGTACGTCGCCAACGGCGATTTGCAGATGAACCTGTCGCAGATGGCGCGTAACCCGAACGTTAAAATTTTTTGGCCGGCGGATGATAAAGGCGAGCGCAGCGCGCTGGCGCTGCCCTACACCATCGGGTTGGTACAGAACGGACCGAACAGCGAAAACGGCAAGAAGCTGATCAATTTCCTGCTGGATAAACCGGCGCAATCCAGCGTCAGCGCGCGCTCCTGGGGCCTGCCGGTACGCAGCGATGTGGCGCCGGATGACGCTAACTTTAAGGCGGCGAAAGCGGCGCTCGACGGCGTGAAGAGCTGGGAGCCGAACTGGGACGACGTTGCAGTATCGCTGTCGGCGGATATCGCCCGCTGGCATAAAGTGACCGATAGCGAGTAAGCCTGATGTTGATGAAAACCACCGTCACTCCTTCCCCGTCGCTGGCGGGGACTTCCGGGATCACCCTGGACTCGCTGCGCGTTTCATACCACGGCAACGTGGTCTTAAAACCGCTGTCATTGACCATTGAACCCGGAGAAGTATTGGCGCTGATAGGCCCTTCCGGTTCCGGGAAAACCACGGTGCTGCGGGCGATTGCCGGTTTTGTGCAACCGGCTGGCGGTCGGATCCTGATTGGCGACACGGACGTCACCCAGCTGCCGCCGTACAAACGCGGGCTGGCGATGGTGGTGCAGAACTACGCGCTGTTCCCGCATATGAAGGTGGAAGATAACGTTGCTTTCGGCCTGCGGGCGCAAAAGCAGCCCAGGGGGCTTATCACCGAGCGGGTGACTGAAGCCTTAAAAATTGTCGGTATGGCGGATTATGCCACCCGCTACCCGCATCAGCTTTCTGGCGGCCAGCAGCAGCGCGTCGCGATAGCCCGTGCGATTGCCGTGCGTCCTCGGGTGCTGTTGCTTGATGAACCGCTGTCGGCGCTGGATGCGCAAATTCGTCATAACATGGTGGAAGAGATTGCCCGCCTGCATCGCGAACTGCCGGAGCTCACCATCCTCTACGTCACCCACGATCAAACCGAAGCGCTGACCCTGGCGGACAAAATCGGCATCATGAAAGACGGTTCGCTGATCGCCCACGGTGGAACGCACGAGCTGTACCACTATCCGCCGAACCGCTTTAGCGCCGAATTCCTCGGCCGCGCCAATATCCTGCAGGCAACGGCGCTGAAAGACAGTACCGAGCCGGGGCTGGTTAGCGTGAGCTGCGGCGGCGGCCTGATTAACGCCTTCAGCCGGGGCGGCCTGCATGGCAACAACAAGCTGTTATGCATTCGCCCGCAGCACATGAGCCTGGCGCCGCGATCGGCAATCAGTAATCGCCTCAACGCTACCCTGACCTCGGTACACTGGCAGGGCGATCTGACGCATCTGCTGTGCGACGTCGCTGGCGAAGCGGTGCGGATCGTCATGACCCACGTAAACCCACTGCCGCGCCCGGGGGACAAGCTGGCGCTCTACTTTGAACCTGGCGATGCGGTTCTGATCGAGGTGCAATAATGGCGCAAACCCTCACGCTTGCGCGTCCGGCGCGAAACCTACGCCCTTACCTGTGGCTGGCGTTGCCGCTGCTGGTGCTGGCGACGCTATTTTTCTATCCGCTACTGCTGATCGCCGAACAGGCGTTACGCGACGCCAGCGGCAATCTAAGCCTCGAGACTTTCTGGCAGGTGATCGACTCTAAGCGCTTTATCAGCGCATTGTTTAATACCTTGCAGATCGCCGTTTTCGCGACGCTCGGCTGCCTGGTGCTCGGCAGCGTGCTGGCGCTGATTCTGGTGTTTATTCCGTTCCCCGGCAGCCAACTGGTGAGCCGGGTCATCGATACGTTTATCGCGCTGCCGACCTTCCTGATTACTCTCGCGTTCACCTTTATTTACGGCTCGGCGGGGCTGCTCAACGGCACCCTGATGGCGTTGTTTGCTTTTGAACTGCCGCCGGTAGATTTTCTCTATTCAATAAACGGCGTGATTCTGGCGGAGATTACCGTCTTTACGCCGCTGGTGATGCGCCCGCTAATGGCGGGACTGCGGCAGATAGATAAGAGCCAGCTGGAAGCGGCGAGTATTCTCGGCGCTCACCCGTTACGGGTGATTACCCAGGTTATCTTCCCGGCGGCGCTACCGGCGCTGATGGCGGGCGGCAGCCTTTGCCTGCTGCTGACCACTAACGAGTTCGGTATCGTGCTGTTTATTGGCGCCAAAGGGGTTAATACCCTGCCGATGATGGTCTACAGCAAGGCGATTCTGGAGTCGGATTACAGCGTGGCCTGCATGATTGCGCTGATTAATATTCTGCTGTCGCTGGGGCTGTTTATGCTCTATCGGCTGGCTGCGGCGCGCACTGGCGTAAGGAGTTAACGATGTTGATTTGGTCGCGTAAAGGCCGCGCGGCGGCGGGCGCGCTGGCGGTGACGCTATTTGCCGGCGTTTTCCTGCTGCCGCTGGCGGTGATTTTACTCTCCAGCCTGAGTAAACAATGGAACGGCCTGCTGCCCACCGGCTTTACCTTTACCCACTTTGTTAACGCCTTTCGCGGCGCGGCGTGGGATTCGCTGTTTTCGAGCCTGATGGTGGGCTTCTGCGCCAGCCTTCTGGCGCTGCTGTGCGGGATGTGGGCGGCGCTGGCGCTGCGCCAGTATGGCGCGAAGTTACAGAAATATCTTGGCCTGGCGTTTTATCTGCCCAGCGCTATCCCCTCGGTTTCCGTCGGACTGGGCATTCTGGTGGCGTTCAGCCAGGGACCGCTGCAGATGAACGGCACCTTCTTTATCGTCCTGACGGCGCACTTTGTGCTGATCTCCGCCTTTACCTTCAGCAACGTAACGACCGGGCTGGCGCGGATTTCCGCCGATATTGAAAACGTCGCCTCAAGCCTGGGCGCTTCGCCGTGGTATCGCCTGCGCCATGTTACGCTACCGCTGATGACGCCGTGGATGATTTCAGCGCTGGCGCTGAGTTTATCGCTGTCGATGGGAGAGTTAGGGGCGACGGTGATGATCTATCCGCCGGGTTGGACGACGCTGCCGGTGACTATTTTCAGCCTCACCGATCGCGGCAATATCGCCGATGGCTCGGCGCTGACCATTGTGCTGGTGGGCGTCACGCTGCTGTTGATGATGAAGCTTGAGCGCATCGCCCGCCGATTAGGCCAGAGATAGGTTGTATCCGGAGTTGTAGCCCGGCTCAGCGTAGCGCCAGCCGGGAATCGGATTGCCTCAGAACCAGGCCTCAAACATACCGCCGATGTTCAGCGAATCCAGCCGCTCGTCGCTGGTGCCGTCTACTTTCGCGGTGTGCTCGTTATTCACCTGGCCGCCGGTAACATAGAAGCGCAGCATCGGGCGGAACTCCGGCCCCATGCCGATGGCGATGTTCTGCGACAGCGTCAGCTTCCAGCCGTGGTTATCCCCGCCCTGGTCGTAGTCAACGCGCTGGTAGCCCGCTTCCAGCCAGGTCGAGTGCACATCGTTCCAGAAGTACATCGGCCGGACGATCGCGCCGTAGTTTTTACGGTTGTCGGTATTGTCCTTGCCGTTGTCGTAGTCGTGGAAGGCCAGCAGATATTCGATCTGCGCCTGCTGGGTGAATTTATGGCTGCCCTCGAAGCTGGCGTAAACCGTGGTCAGGTCGTCAGTTTTGTTGTAGACGCTGTTATCCGAGTTATCGGAGTAGCGTAGAATAACTTTGTTCACCCCGCTGTCGTTGGTATGGCTCAGCACCAGCCCGCCCTGCCAGGCATCGAGGCGCGCGTCGCTGTCCACCGCTTTTGAGTCAAAGCCGTAGTTGGCGTACACCTCGACGTCGATCGGCCCGGCCTTGATGTTGTGGGTTTTGGTGGTCAACGCGTAGTGGCCGTTGTCGCCGGTATCGGAGCTGCCGGTACAGGTGATGCGCGACGGGTTGGTCTCGTCGGCCATCACTTCCGGGCTACAGGATTTCACCTGCGACACCGTCGCCACGTCGAACTGCACGCCGCCGATATCGAAATTCTTCACCCCGGCCCCCTGGCCGTCGTGGTTCATCCAGAAGTAGTCGTTGATCCCCTGTTGCGGGCGCTGGTGGAAGTCGCGGCCGGCCCAGATATAGGCGTTGGGGTTGGATTCAAGGACGTTGGTGACGCCGACGTAGGCTTTTTTCAGGTTAACCTCGTCGCTCCAGTGGTCAAACATGACGTTAATATCCCAGATGGCCCCCTGCGCGCTTTTGAACGCTTTGCTGATCTGGAATTCGCCGCCGTTGCTTTCGTTACCGAGACGGCCAATCGCCGAGGCGCCGTTATAGGAGCCATCGACGCCGACGTATTTCTGGTCGCCGGTCTGGAAATGGGCGCCATAGCGGGCGTAGCCGCTAAATTTCAGGCCGAATGGGATCGCCAGATCCGGCGAAGCCGCGGTGGTTTGCGGGTTGGTAATAACATCGACCTTTTTATTGGCCGCGGCGTCGATTTTCGCCTGGCGGTCGGCCAGCGCTTTATCGACGGCTTTCGCGACGATGGCGTCGATCTGTTCCTGAGTAAAATCCTGCGCCAGTACGGAAATTGGGCACAGCGCGGCGATAACCGCCATGGCCAATGGCAGCTTTTTAACTGTATTCATGGTTATCTCACTTTAATAATTAATATATGCAGACAATAACCGCCCCATTCTGGTTAAAATAAAAATAACCAAAATAAGCTGATTTGTTTTTTCAGGGTACAGCTACGCCGGAGAATAAATATCTTACTCTCAGTGGCGAAATTTAACGGCTAGTACAAATGCAGATGTATTAATTTTTTCTCAAAATATATTTCCTGAGGTTATTGCGTTTATAATCAGATTATTTGGCGAAAATCCCTTTTCCGCATAAATACATATTTTCAGGTAATACAGGAATTACTGGCTAACGGCCCCGGCGACCGGTGCCACGCTTTTCGCCTTTTCGACTTCATTCTTTATTAATGAACGCTCATAGGCGCGCAGGAATGGCAGATAAATCACTGCCGACATCACCATGCAGATAACGCACATCACCACCGGGCTTAAAGTCCAGTTAGCCGCCCACGAGGCGCCAATCGGCGCGGGCGTCGTCCACGGCGTCAGCGACACTACCTGACTCAGCCAGCCAAGGCGGGTTGCGCCGTAAGCCAGCACCGCGTTGACCATCGGCACGCAGACGAAGGGAATAAACATCATTGGGTTCATGATGATCGGCGCGCCGAACAGAATCGGTTCGTTGATATTAAAGAAGCTCGGCACGATGCCCATTTTGCCGATAGTCCGCAGATGCGTGACCCGGCTACGCAGCAGCAGGAAGGCCAGCGGCAGGGTCGAACCGACGCCGCCAATCAGCAAATAGTGATCCCAGAAGCCCTGCAGGTAGACGTGCGGCAGCGCCGCGCCGGCCGCCAGCGCCGCCTGGTTTGCCGACAGGTTGGCCATCCAGAACGGGTTCATAATCCCGGTGACGATAAGCGAGCCGTGAATACCGGCGAACCAGAAAATCTGGCACATCAGCACCGACAGCAGAATCGCCGGCAGCGAATCGGAGGCGGAGACCAGCGGTTCCAGCAGATGCATAATCGCCTGCGGCAGGATCATGCCGGTTTGCGCTTCAATGAACAGGTTGAGCGGATGCAGAGTACCGATGACCACCAGTACCGGAATGAGGATCTCAAATGAACGGGCGACGCCGGTCGGCACCTCTTTAGGCAGGCGGATGGTCACATTGTTTTGCTTAAGCCAGGCGTAAACGCGGGTGGAGTAGATGGCGGTGATCAGCGCGGTGAAAATGCCCTGGCCGGATAAATACTGAGTAGAAATTTTGCCATCGGCATAGGGCGCGGCGACCAGCAGGAAGGCCATAAACGCCAGCAGGCCGGACATGACCGGATCGAGCTGGAACTGGCGTCCGAGGCTGGCGCCGATGCCGACCGAGATAAAGAAGGTCATAACGCCCATGCTGAGGTTAAACGGCAGCATCAGCTGTTCACGGTACTGCTGGGAAAAATCCAGCCAGCCGCGGGCAAAACCGTTAGTGGTCTCCGGCGAGAAAGGCGGAAAGATAAATACCAGCATGAAAGAGCCGATGATCATGAACGGCAATGCGGCGGTAAAGCCATCGCGGATGGCGATAACATATTTCTGTTGCCCAAGGCGTCCTGCCAGCGGAGTAATAGACTGCTCGATCACGGCAATCATCGACTGATACAGAGAACTCATTTGAACACCTCTTAGTGCGCCGCGGCGATCAGCGACAGGGCATAATTCAGAACGTTATCTCCCCGCTGCATTCCGTAATCCATCGTATCGATAGGCTGAACGGGAATATTCAGGGGAGCGGCTTTCTCGCTAAGCATTTTCAGCATGTATTTGACCTGGGGGCCAAGCAGCACCACCTGGTATTGCGGAAACTGCATATCAAATTCGGCAACGCCATAGGCGTCAATCTGCACCGGCAGGTCGCGTTCCTTTGCGGCATCCACCATTTTCCTCACCAGCAGGCTGGTGGACATCCCGGCGGAGCAACACAGCATAATCTTGTACATCGACGGCTTTCCTCATATGTAAAAAGTTATTGCGAGGATGATTTGATATCAGACGGAAACCGGTTTCCATTTATAAAAAACAGAACTGTGAGCGCGGTCAATAACTCACCGTTAGCGGCCTTACTAATTAGATTTCGCTCACAAAATAATGTCGATTTGGCGTGGTTTTTTGCCGAAATGGAAAATCGGTTTCCAAATAAAAAAGGAAACGGCTATACTGCCGCTGGTTATAATTGAAGCGATTCAGGACACAGCGTTACAGGGGCTAAGCCGCACCTGCCAGGGGAAAAAAATGTCGACAATCAATGATGTATCACGGTTAGCCGGGGTATCGAAAGCCACGGTTTCGCGCGTGCTGAGTGGTTCGCGCGGGGTAAAAGAGGCCAGCCGCCAGGCGGTGCTTCAGGCGGCGGAAACGCTGAACTACCGGCCCAATATGATTGCCCAATCCTTACTGAGCCAGTCGACGGGCTGTATCGGCGTGATTTGCGCGCAGGACAACATCAATCAGACCACCAGCTATCTCTACGCCCTGGAAAAACAGCTCAGCCAGCATCAGAAGCATCTACTGCTGCGCTTCGCCAATAACCGCGGCGACGTATTAAGCGCGCTGGATGAACTCACCTGTGGCCTGTGCGATGACGTGCTGATCATCGGCGCGCGCTTTCCGCTGCAGATCGAGCGCCCCGATGTGGCGCTGATTGATTGTCTGGAAAGCGATGGCGAGAACAGTATTCAGTTTGATCACGCCTTCGCCGCGGAAACCGCCTGTCATTATCTGATTAATCAGGGGCGGCGGCAGATTGCGCTGATCCATCCGCAGGGGAGCGGCTTTGCCGATCAGGTGCTGCTGGGCTATAAGCATGCGCTGGAGAAGAACTTCCTGCCGTTTAATCGCAACCTGGTCTTCCTGGACTGCGCCTCGTCGTCGGTGGCGGTGCAGGAGTTGATGAATAACGCCACTACCCTGAACTTTAATGCGCTGTTGGTGAGCGATGAACTGCAGGCGCAGCGGGTAGTGCCGCAGCTGCAGGCGTTTAACCGCGCGGTGCCGGAAAAAGTAATGGTCTTCAGTCTCGCGGGTTCGCTGCAGATGCCGGGTATTCCGACCATCCCGGCGATTGAGTATTCGATGGATGCGATGGCTTCGCGGATCGTCAACTGGCTGATCGGCAAAAGCCCGCAGCCCGGCGGCAGCCTGCTGCGCGGCGACTTAATTATTCCCTAGAGGTGCGGAGATATTCTAAACATGCGTGTCTAAATGCCATCAAGCATGAAATCGAGCGCTCCTTTAATAGCGTTGCGGTATCCGCTCGCATCGCAAAACTCGACTCCTAAGGCTTTAACAGGAATGGTTGCCGCTTCGTGTGTCATCAAAACGTATTTTTTCCCGTCAACCAAAGCCAGTATCGGGTTTAAACGCTCCGGCGCGGGATTAACACTGAGTCGCTCAACGGGCATTAACGGGATCGCTAAGCGGCGATTAATGTCGCCAATAATGTCACTGGTAACATCAATTAAAAGTGGGAAGGCCGGGTTTTTACTGGTACTTCTGTAGACATAATATTGCACTGTCAAAAACTCCGATATTCATCAGAAAAGCATCCGGTCTCTTCCCCTAAAGCATTCATTGCAGCTATTGCTTCAGCATTAGCTTCTCGCCAACGCAGGGCAGCATGTTTTTTCAGCTCAGCATCAAGCGCTGCGGCTAATGTCGCGCTCATATTTACACCGGCTTCGCGCGCACGATTGAGTAAATCCCGTTCGAGAGTGACGGTCACGTTTTGCGTTTTACGTTTTACAGTCATGATGAGATCTCCAGTGAGCAGATATGTGGAGCTTACACGTATACTGACACGATCGCTACCTGGCGGCCTCTGATAGCTCATCGCGATAAAACATATTATTTAGGAGATACGGTGAGGGTAACGCCCTCATGGGACGTAAAGCCTGAGTCCGGCGAAGTACCGAACTCAGGTCAGGATAATTTGGAGTGGCAACGGTTTTCCTGATAATTCAGCCCGTTATTTCTCCGGGCAGCGAATTTTATCAATGGCGGCCAGATAGCCTTTTTGATTATTGCGCTCTTTCGCCAGCGTCGCTTCGCGAACGTAACTCTGGTTGTCTTTCGAGGCGAGGATTTTATTGGCGAAATCGGTATCGCTGAGGGTGCTCGCCGGGGCGCATTTTTCCTTCACCGCTTTCAACACCTGCTGTTTTTGCTGCTCAAACTGCAGGCTTTGCAGCGGCGATTCGGCCCACGCCGCGCTGGCGCTAAGGGCAGTAACCAGACACAACATCCAACACGCTTTCATGGCGCTTCTCCTTCACTTTTCGCTTCAGTCAACTATATGCGCAGCAGGTGAATTGCGCAAATGTTAGACACTTTTTGTTGTTTAAAATCAGACGATTGCTATTACGCCGCGCGTACCCGCCGCCGGGAATCCACCGCGATAAGAATGACCGAAGAGAGAATCAACAGCGTCCCAAGCCAGTCCGGCAGGGTAAAGGTAATACCCAACAGCAAGAGAGAGAGCAGGGCGCTGCTCAGCGGCTCGGCGCAGCTGAGGATCCCGGCTTTCGCGCCGCCAATCTGCTGGGCGCCGTTGAGGTACAGGCTGAAGGTCAGCGAGGTACCGATCACCACGAGATAGAAAAACGCCAGCAGCAGACGGCCGTTCACCACAAAGTTCGCGCTTTGGCTGCCATAAAACGGCAACAGCATCGCCCCGCCAATCAGCATGCTCCAGCCGACGATCGGCAGCGTGCCGTAGCGGGCGATAAGCGTTGAGGGATAGGTGGTATAAAACGCCGCCGCGAAGGCTGAGGCGATCCCCCAGAACAGCGCCGCCGGCGAGATGGAGAGCGAAGTCGGATTGCCATGGGTGACCAGCAGGAAGGTGCCGGCCAGCGAGGTGCCAATCGCCAGCAGCACAAAGGGGCTGGGCCGCGCCTTACGCGCCAGCGCGAACCAGGCGACGATAATCGTCGGCGACAAAAATTGCAGTACCGTAGCGGTAGCGGCGTTCGACTTCTCGATGGTCATCAGGAAGGTGTACTGTACGGTTAACGCGCCGACCAGCGAGAAAAACAGCAGGCTGAGCGCGTCTTTGCGGTTTTGCATAACGCGGAAAATTTTGTCGCCGTGAACGAAGGCGAGCATCAGCAAAATCAGCCCGGCGAACAGCAGGCGGATCATGGTCAGATAGGGCGATGACATCTGACTTTGCTGCATAATGTACTGCGCGCAGACCCCGGAACTGCCCCACAGGACGGCGGCGATCAATACGTTCAACATCCCTCTTTTGCTGGAACCCATTTTTCCCTCGCGTGAAATAGCGCAAAGCAGGAATCATAGCACGGCGGCGACGCGGCGCGTGTTTTACTGCTGACGCCACTCGCCCGGCGTCATGCCGTAGTGTTTTTTAAAGGTTTTCGCAAACGAAGCCTGTGATTGAAAACCGCAGCGTTCGGCAATCACTTCCAGCCGCGTCTGGCGATCGAGATGCAGCAGGCGAGCGGCCATCGCCATCCGCAGCTGCGACAGCCACGCCTGCGGCGTCAGATGATAGACGCGGGCAAAATGGCGGGCGAAGGTGGCGCGCGATAAAAACGCCCGCGCCGCCATGCTCTCGATAGTCCACGGCTGTTCCGGCGCGGCCAGTACCGCGAGAACGGCCGGCATCAGCCGCGCATCGCTCATCAGGCGCAGCAGGCCGCCCGGCGGCTCCCGCGCGCCGAGCAGGGTACGTAACAGCAGTATCAGCAGCGTATCGCCAAGACTGCGTACGATAGCGCTGCCGCCGGGATGTTCCGCCAGGCTTTCGCGCACCAGCACGTTAAGCAAAATATCCAGTTCCGGGCAATCTTCGCGCTCATCGGTATGTAAATGGATCAGCGCCGACTCTTCGGCGAACAGCCAGTTGACGTGCGGGCCGAAGTAAAACTCGCCGCACAGCATCTCCAGCGCGTCGCTTTCCACGGCGGTACGCACTTCCGTCAGCGTGCCGTTAAAGCGGTGGGCGACGGGCAGTACCTGACCCCACTCCACCAGGCTCTCCATCAGATGCGGCGAACCGTGCGGCAGCAGGATCACGTCGCCGGCGCGCATGTGGCGGGTTTGATGGCCGACGGTTAGGCGCCCTTCGCCGTGCAACACAAAGTGCCACGGCACCACGCCCGCTCGCATTTGATCGTGTCCGGCCTGCCAGCGGCCGCCGAAACGGCAATGCAGATTCACTTCGCAACGCGGGGCCAGCAGCGTCAACAGATGGCTCAAACTATCCATGCGACTCCTGAGACGATAAGACAAAAAAATGAGACGAAGAGCGCCAGTCTAGCACGTCGCCGACCACTAAGATGTCTCCATTGCCACAACATACCCTCAAATAACAGGAGTACACCATGAGCCGTTTAGCCGATATCCGTGAACAAGATGCCACCGGTAAAGCCGCCGATATTTTCGCCGGAATTAAAAAAGCGATGGGTAAAGTACCGAATGCCTATCTGACCATCGGCGGCCACTCGCCGGCGGCGCTGCAGCAGGCGCTGGCGCACAACGCGATGCTGCATAAAAGCAGCCTTAGCGCGCAGGAGCTGGAAGCGATTAATTTATCGGTCAGCGAAGCGACCGGCTGTGATTACTGCCTGGCCGCCCATACCCTGATGGCCAAAAAAGCGGGCTTCAGCGGCGAGCAAATCCACGCCCTGCGCCGCGGCGAGTATACGGAAGATGCGCGCCTGGACGCGCTGGCGAAATTCGCCCAAACGCTGGTGACCACCACCGGTACGCTGCCGGAAGCGGATGTCGCCGCGCTGCGTCACGCCGGTTTTAGCGACCAGCAGGTGATTGAGATCATCAGCGCCGTCAGCGCCATCCTGTTCACCAACATGGTGAACCGGGTTAACGACACGGTAGTGGACTTCCCGAAAGCCGATTAACCCGTCGTCGCGCGCCTGTTTACAGTCCCAGTTCGCTTAGCCCCGGATGATCGTCAGGGCGGCGACCCTGGGGCCAGTGGAACAGGCGCTCGCTTTCCGCGATCGGCAAATCGTTAATGCAGGCGTAGCGTGTGGACATTAGGCCGTGCTCATCAAACTGCCAGTTTTCATTGCCGTACGAACGAAACCAGTTGCCGCTGTCGTCGCACCACTCATAGGCGAAGCGTACGGCGATGCGATTCTCCTGCCACGCCCATAGCTCCTTAATCAGCCGGTATTGCAGCTCTTTACGCCATTTTCGCTGCAGAAACTCCACGATTTGCCCCCGTCCGTGGACAAATTCGCTGCGGTTGCGCCATTCGCTATCCACGGTATAAGCCAGCGCGACTTTTTGCGCATCGCGGCTGTTCCAGCCATCTTCTGCGGCGCGCACCTTCTGCACTGCACTGTCGCGGGTGAACGGCGGTAACGGGGGACGTTGTTCGCTCATCAGGACTCTCCTTTTGGGGATAATTGATGCTGCAGGCGCTGATTCTCCTGCTCCAGTTCATGAATACGCTCTTGCAGGCTCTGGCTGTATTCCGCGACCTGCTGTGCGCTGTAGCGCGGCGTAATGTGCTGCGGGCAGTTCCAGTCAAAAGCCTGCAGATGAAAACGAAACAGGCGTTCGATGCGGGCGCGATAGTTTGCCGGCGTCACTAACGCCAGCAGCTCAGGCTGCTCTTCCGCCGCCAGCACCTCGACGGTAGCGTAGATCTTCAGCCTGGCACGGCGCGGGTAATCCATCAAAAACAGGCAGGCCCGGTCGCTGCCGCGCAGGTTGCCGGTGGTAATGTACTGGCGATTACCGCCGAAATCGGCCATGGCCAGCGTGGCGTCATCCAGCAGGCGCAGAAAACCCGGCGGGCCGCCGCGATGCTGAATGTAGGGCCAGCCGCTTTGCGACACCGTCGCCAGATAAAAACTGTCGCGGGTAGCGATCATCCCTTCTTCGCTGGCGCCGAAGCGATCCGCCTGACGGCGGCTGTGCGGCGTTTGCCACAGCTGGTCGCTGCCCATTTCATGTTGCACATCCATGACATCCGGGGTGATAGCGATATCGAGAAAGGTTGCTGCCATAACGCCTCCTGAAGGTAGGGGGCTATCATGGACTGTGCTGTGAAAAATGATAATACTGCTTACCTGGTAATCATCTTTCCAGATAACGGGAGAATAATGGACCGATTAAGCGCTATGGCGCTGCTGGTGAAAGTCACTGAACTGGGCAGTATGTCGGCGGCGGCGCGGGCGATGAATATGCCGCTAACGACCGTGAGCCGTAATATCGGCGAGCTGGAGAGCGCGCTGGGAGTCCGTTTATTGACGCGCACCACCCGTAAACTCACCCTCACTGATGCCGGCGTCGATTATGTCGCCGCTGCGCGGCGGATCCTCGAAGAGGTGGAAAACGCCGAACGCCGGGCAACGGGTGAATACCAGGAGCCGAAGGGCGAGCTGGTGATCTCCGCGCCGACGATGTTTGGTCGCCAGCACGTTCTGCCAATCATTAGTGAATTTATCGCCCGTTATCCGCAAATTCGCGTACGTTTGTTACTTAGCGACAGTAATGCCGATCTGGTCGGCGACCATATCGATCTGGCGGTACGGATTGGCGAACTGGCTGATAGCAGCATGGTGGCGGCCCGGCTGGGCGCGATGCGTATTGTGGCCTGCGCCCATCCCGCGCTGTTGGCGAAATACGGCGAACCGCAGCGTCCGCGCGATCTGGCGGCGTTGCCGATCATCCGTATTGAATCGCCGATGCCTTATCGCGGCTGGCGCTTTCGCGCCGTTGAACGGGAAGATCAGCTGATTAATCTGCCGCCGGTGTTGGCCGTCACCACGCCGGAGAGCGCCGCCGATGCCGCCCGGCTGGGCGTTGGCGTGGCCCGCTTGCTGCACTACCAGGCGCTGGATGGCCTGCGCTGCGGGGAACTGCGTCTGCTGCTGGAAAGCGTCGAGCCGGAGCCCGCGCCGGTTCATTTGTTATATACCGCGCGGGAGCTGGCTCCGCTTAAGCTGCGGAAATTTATCGATTTTGCCGCGCCGGCGCTGCGCCAGTCCTTGCTACGCATTGCCGGGGCCGTTTAATGCGCCGCGGTTTTCAGCGGCGCCTCCTTCAATAGCCAGGAAAGGACAAACGCGACGGCCATAATGCAGGCCGCCATCAGGAATGCCGCATGGATCGCCGCGCCGAAGGCGTCGAGATAATCGAGACGGATCGCCGCTGGCAGATGCTGTACCGCCACCGGGTTCATGGCTGGCGGCAGCACCGCGCCCTCAGGCAGCAGTTTCTGCAGGTTATTTTGCAGCACATGGGTAAAGACCGCGCCGAACAATGCCACGCCGATGGAGCCGCCAATCGAGCGGAACAGGGTCACGCCGGAAGTGGCAACACCGTACATCTGCGCCGGCATCGCGTTCTGTACCGCCAGCACCAGTACCTGCATCACCAGCCCCAGACCCGCGCCGAGCACGCCGGTAAACAGATAAAGCTGCCACATCGGCGAATGAATGGTGATGCGGGTCAGCAGCACCATGCCGGTCACGCCGAGCAGGGTACCGATAATCGGGAAAATCCGGTATTTCCCGGTGTGGCTAATCACCCGGCCGCTGATGATGGAGGTCAGCAGCAGGCCGCCCATCAGCGGGATTAACTGTAACCCGGCCTCGGTTGGCGTCGCCTCTTTCACCACCTGCAGATAGAGCGGCAGGAAAGTGACCGAACCGAACAGCGACATGCCGATAACAAAGCCAATCAGGCTGCACAGCAGGAAGCTACGGTTGCGGAACAGCGACAGCGGAATAATCGGCTCGGCGGCAATCCGCTCTTCGTAGATAAAACCGATGATCCCCACGATGCCGAAGGCCAGAATGCACCACAGCTGCGGGTCATTCCACGCATGGACGCTGCCGCCTTCCGAGGTAAACAGGATGATGCACAACAGCGCCATGCTGAGGTAAATCGCCCCCAGCCAGTCAATCTGATGCTGGCTGCGTTTGTTGCTGCTGTGGAATACCGCGCCGATAACCAGCAGCGCGAACAGACCCAGCGGCAGGTTGATATAGAAAATCCAGCGCCACGAGGCGTGCTGTACCAGGAAACCGCCGATCAGCGGGCCGATAACCGTCGCCAGGCCGAAGACGCCGCCGAACAGCCCCTGATAGCGCCCACGGTTGGCGGGTGGGATAACGTCGGCGACCGCCGCCATGCTGATCACCATCAGGCCGCCGCCGCCGAGCCCCTGCAGCGCGCGCATCAGTACCAATTGCGTCATATTTTGCGCAAGCCCGCAGAGCGCGGAACCGGCAAGAAACAGCACGATCGCCACCTGCAGCACGATTTTGCGCCCGAAAAGATCGCCGAATTTACCGTACAGCGGCACTACGATGGTCGAGCTGAGGATATAGGCGGTGACCACCCACGAAAGTTTATCCAGCCCGCCGAGCTCGCCAACGATAGTAGGCAAGGCGGTGGAGACAATGGTCTGGTCCAGCGCCGACAGTAGCATCACCAGCAGCAGGGCGCTGAACAGCAGGCGGATTGAGGGCGCCGGTTGGTTTGCGACTTCAGATGTCATTGCATCACTCGCTTGAAATTAATTAAATGCATAATTAATATTTAGGGAAATGATGAATCGGGTCAAGAGATCGCCAGCATATGCCAGCACTAAAAGCTAATGAAGCGCCGCGCCGCCCCGGTCGGCCACGCGGTAAAAAGCCGGGAACCGCTAACCGCGAGCAGTTGATAGATATCGCCCTGGCGCTGTTTGCTCGCCACGGCGCGGCCCGCGTGTCGCTAAATGCCATTGCCAAAGAGGCCGGGGTGACGCCGGCGATGCTGAATTACTATTTTACGTCGCGGGAAGCGCTGATTGAGAATTTGCTGGAAGAGCGCTTTATGCCGCTGCGTAACGATATCAGCCGCATTTTTGTCGACCATCCGCAGGATCCGGTGACGGCGTTGACGATGATGGTTGAGACGCTGGCGGACATGGCGGAGCAAAATGCCTGGTTCGCGCCGCTGTGGATGCAGGAGATCATCGGCGAGATGCCGATGCTGCGCCAGCACATGGATGCGCGCTTCGGCGAGGAGCGTTTTCAGGTGATGCTGGAGACGGTTCGCCGCTGGCAGCAGGAGGGGAAAATTAACCCGGCGCTGGCGCCGGAACTGCTGTTTACCACGGTGATTAGCCTGGTGCTGGTGCCATTCTCGCGCATCCATAGCGACCCGCGTTTACAGGCGGTAACCCGGCAGACCATTGTTAGCCACGCGCTGGCGTTAATGGGCCACGGGGTCGGCGGTTAAGGTATGATTTTGTGTCAATGCAGATACCGACACTGCTTCTGCGTTATGGCTCTCCTGGCGCAGGGATTTTCCCGGAGGCGGCGCGTTGCGCCTTGTCCGGGCTACCAAAGAACTGTAGGCCGGATAAGGCGTAGCCGCCATCCGGCGCAAAAGTCGCGCCTTATCCACGGTTATCGTTACAGCGTCTTCGATAAATAGTGGCGTTGCATACCCGCGTGCGGGAAATCGGGCAGCGACATCTGCAACTGATAGCCTAATTTCTGATAAAACGGCAGCGCCTGGAAGCTAAAGGTATCGACCAGCAAATGACTGCAGCCCAACGCCTGCGCCTGCTGTTCCGCTTCCTGCATAAGCTCGCGGCCCAGGCCGTTGCCGCGCATCTCTTCGCTCACCCACAAGTATTCGATACACAACCAGTTGCCTTTGCGTTTGGCGATAAGCCCGCCACGCATCACCGCTTGCTCATCGCGGGAGTAAATGCCCAGATCGCCAAACTGCGTCGGGTCGAGGTAGCGTGAATTGTATTCACGCAGGCCTGCCAGCAATTCTTGTTGATCGTCGGGATTAATGCTTTTTGTAATTATTAGAGCCATTAAGTTTCTCCAGTTGCACAGGCAATCGTTATATTTTCCTCTACTGACTTTCACAAAATATTCTTATTTTCTCCATTATTTTTTGTCTTAATTTTGTCGTTCAAAGTAAGCGAAATAACCTTTCCATGACTTTCGAAAGGGCGGGCTGAGAATCCCCACAATAATAATAGTGTTAAGGAACATCTACGCTCCATTTCGATATTTTCATTGAGACGAAAATGTCGCAGCGCCCATCTTTTCCTCGCGATTTAATTCACGGGGGGACGTCTTACATCTTGAGAAAATAAAATGAAACACATCATAGCCCCCATCGCGACAGCATTATTTCTCCTGAGCGGATGCGATAATGCGCAGACAACTGCGCCGCAACAACCCACGCCGGAGGTGGGAATTGTAACGCTGCAAGCCCAGCCGGTGCCGGTTGTCAGTCAACTGACTGGCCGCACGACCGCCTCGCTCAGCGCCGAAGTGCGTCCGCAGGTCGGCGGTATCATTCAGAAGCGCCTGTTTACCGAAGGCGATATGGTGAAGGCCGGGCAGGCCCTTTACCAGATCGATCCCTCCAGTTATCGCGCCGCCTGGAACGAAGCGGCGGCCGCGTTGAAGCAGGCACAGGCGCTGGTGGTCTCTGATTGCCAGAAAGCTCAGCGCTACGCGTCGTTGGTCAGAGATAACGGCGTCTCTCGCCAGGATGCCGACGACGCTGCCTCCGCCTGCGCCCAGGACAAGGCCAGCGTGGAGTCGAAAAAAGCGGCGCTTGAGAGCGCGCGCATCAACCTGAACTGGACCACCGTCACCGCGCCGATTGCCGGGCGCATCGGCATCTCCTCGGTCACGCCGGGAGCGCTGGTCTCTGCAGACCAGGATACCGCGCTGGCGACGATCCGCGGCCTCGACACCATGTATGTCGATCTGACGCGATCCAGTGTCGATCTCCTGCGTTTACGCAGGCAGAGCCTGGCCAGCAACAGCGATACCCTCAGCGTGACGTTAACCCTTGAAGATGGCAGTAGCTATCCCGAAAAAGGGCATTTGGCGCTCACCGAAGTCGCCGTCGATGAATCCACTGGCTCGGTGACCCTGCGCGCCATCTTCCCCAACCCGCAGCACGTCCTGCTGCCGGGAATGTTTGTCCGCGCGCGTATCGATGAAGGCATCATGAACGACGCGATCCTCGCGCCGCAGCAGGGTATCACCCGCGATGCCAAAGGCGACGCCACGGCGCTAGTTGTCGATGCCGACAACAACGTTGAGCAGCGTACCGTGCAAACCGGCGATACCTACGGCGATAAATGGCTGGTGCTGAGCGGTCTGAAAGCGGGCGACAAGCTGATTGTCGAAGGCACCGGTAAAGTATCCCCCGGACAAGCGGTGAAGGCCGTTGCCGTCAAAAATAACGGAGGCAATGCCTGATGTTCTCCCGTTTCTTCGTACGGCGCCCGGTCTTTGCCTGGGTGATCGCTATCCTTATCATGCTTGCCGGGGCGCTGGCGATCCGCACGCTGCCGGTGGGGCAATATCCGGACGTCGCCCCGCCGGCGGTCAAAATATCCGCTACCTATACCGGAGCTTCCGCAGAAACCCTGGAAAACAGCGTCACCCAGGTTATCGAGCAGCAGCTCACCGGACTGGATAACTTACTTTATTTCACCTCCACCAGCAGTTCGGATGGTACGGTGAGTATTACCGTCACCTTTGAGCAGGGAACCGATCCGGATACCGCTCAGGTACAGGTACAAAACAAAGTGCAGCAGGCGGAATCGCGTCTGCCGAGTGAAGTACAGCAATCTGGCGTAACGGTAGAAAAATCGCAAAGCAGTTTCCTGTTAATCCTCGCGGTGTATGACAAAACCAACCGCGCCACCAGTTCTGATATCTCCGACTGGCTGGTCAGCAATATGCAGGACCCGCTGGCGCGCGTGGAGGGCGTCGGCAGCCTGCAGGTATTCGGCGCCGAATACGCGATGCGCATCTGGATGGATCCGACCAAACTCGCCTCTTACTCGTTGATGCCTTCCGACGTACAGTCGGCGATTGAGGCGCAGAACGTGCAGGTCTCCGCGGGTAAAATCGGCGCGCTACCGTCGTCCAATGCCCAGCAATTGACTGCTACCGTGCGCGCGCAGTCGCGGCTGCAAACATCTGACCAGTTCAAAGCGATCATTGTAAAGAGCCAGTCAGACGGTTCAGTGGTGCGCCTGAGCGATGTCGCGCGGGTGGAAATGGGCAGCGAGGATTACACCGCTACCGCTAATCTGAACGGCCACCCCGCCGCCGGGATTGCGGTAATGATGGCGCCCGGCGCCAACGCGCTGGATACCGCGACGCTGGTGAAAAGCAAAATCGCTGAATTCCAGCGTCAGATGCCTCAGGGCTACGATATCGCCTACCCGAAAGACAGCACCGAGTTCATCAAAATCTCGGTCGAGGACGTGATCCAGACGCTGTTTGAAGCGATTATTCTCGTGGTCTGCGTAATGTATCTGTTCCTGCAGAACTTCCGCGCGATGCTCATTCCGGCGGTAGCGGTACCGGTCGTGTTACTTGGTACCTTCGGGGTGCTGGCGCTGTTCGGCTACTCCATTAATACCCTGACGCTGTTCGCCATGGTGCTAGCGATCGGCCTGCTGGTGGATGATGCCATTGTGGTGGTGGAAAACGTCGAACGTATTATGCGCGACGAAGGACTGCCTGCCCGCGAAGCCACCGAAAAATCGATGGGCGAAATCTCCGGCGCGCTGGTGGCGATCGCCCTGGTGCTGTCGGCGGTATTCCTGCCAATGGCCTTTTTCGGCGGTTCGACCGGGGTAATCTATCGCCAGTTCTCGGTGACGATCATCTCGGCGATGATGCTGTCGGTGGTGGTAGCGCTAACCCTCACTCCGGCGCTGTGCGGCGCGCTGCTAAGCCACTCCAAACCTCATGACAAAGGCTTCTTCGGCGCCTTTAATCGCCTGTGGGGGCGTACAGAAGAGGGCTACCAGCGTCGCGTACTCGGCGGCCTACGCCGCGGCGCGGTGATGATGGGCGCTTACGCCTTGATTTGCGGGGCGATGGCGCTGGCGATGTGGAAACTGCCGGGCAGCTTCCTGCCGGTGGAGGATCAGGGCGAAATCATGGTCCAGTACACCTTGCCTGCCGGGGCGACGGCGGTGCGTACCGCCGAGGTGCGCCGTCAGGTGACCGACTGGTTCCTCACCAAAGAGAAAGCCAATACCGAGGTTATCTTCACCGTCGACGGCTTCAGTTTCAGCGGCAGCGGTCAGAATGCCGGTATGGCCTTCGTCTCATTGAAAAACTGGTCGCAGCGCAAAGGCGACGAAAATACCGCGCAAGCCATTGCGCTGCGCGCCAACAAAGAGCTGGGCGCGATCCGCGACGCCACCCTGTTCGCCATGACGCCGCCATCGGTGGACGGCCTTGGGCAAAGTAACGGCTTCACTTTCGAGCTGATGGCCAGCGGGGGTACCGATCGCGATAGCCTGATGAAGCTGCGCAGCCAACTGCTGGCCGCAGCCAATCAGAGCGGCGAACTGCAATCGGTTCGCGCCAACGATCTGCCACAAATGCCACAGCTGCAGGTGGATATCGATAACAACAAAGCCGTCTCGCTGGGGCTGTCGCTCAGCGACGTGACCGATACGCTCTCCAGCGCCTGGGGCGGCACGTACGTCAACGACTTTATCGATCGCGGCCGGGTGAAAAAAGTCTATATCCAGGGCGAGAGCGACGCGCGCGCCGTGCCGTCCGATCTTGGTAAATGGTTTGTCCGCGGCAGCGATAACAGCATGACGCCGTTCACCGCGTTCGCCACCACCCATTGGGAATACGGCCCGGAAAGCCTGGTACGCTACAACGGCTCAGCCGCCTTTGAGATCCAGGGGGAAAACGCCGCGGGCTTCAGCTCAGGGGCGGCAATGGACAAAATGGAAAAACTGGCCGATAGCCTGCCGGCGGGTTCCACCTGGGCATGGAGCGGTATTTCGCTACAGGAAAAACTGGCCAGCGGCCAGGCGATGAGCCTGTACGCCATTTCGATTCTGGTGGTGTTCCTGTGCCTGGCGGCGCTGTATGAAAGCTGGTCGGTGCCGTTCTCGGTGATCATGGTCATCCCGTTAGGCCTGCTTGGCGCGGCGCTGGCGGCCACGCTGCGCGGCTTAAGTAACGACGTCTATTTCCAGGTGGCGCTGTTGACGACTATTGGCCTGTCGTCGAAGAACGCCATTCTTATCGTTGAATTCGCTGAATCCGCGGTGGATGAGGGCTATTCGCTCTCGCGGGCGGCGATCCGCGCCGCGCAGACCCGTCTGCGCCCGATTGTCATGACCTCGCTGGCATTTATCGCCGGAGTACTGCCGCTGGCCATTGCTACCGGCGCCGGGGCCAACAGCCGCGTGGCGATCGGTACCGGGATTATCGGCGGCACCCTGACGGCGACGCTGCTGGCGGTGTTCTTCGTCCCGCTGTTCTTTGTGCTGGTGAAGCGTCTCTTTACCCGCCCAAGTCCTTCTCAGGAGTAAGTTATGTTTCGTTTGAGTTTAATGTTTATCGCGCTCCTGACCGCGGGCTGCGTCTCTCTTGACCCGCACTACGAGCGCCCGGCCGCGCCGGTGCCGGCGACCCTTCCCGGCGCGCACGGCGAATCGACGGCGGTGGTCGGTGACTGGCAAAAAGTGGTCAATGATGCGCGGCTAAAAAAAGTGGTCAGCATCGCGCTTAATAGCAACCGCGATGTGCAAAAGGCATTGGCCGATATTGAAGCCGCTCGCGCCCAGTATGGCGAAACGCGCGCATCGTTGTTTCCCACCGTCGATGCCGAGCTGAGCCATACCCGCAGCAAAACGATCGCCAGCGGCCTAAGTTCTACCTCGCAGGCTGACGGCGCGGTCTCGAGCTTCGAACTGGACTTGTTCGGCAAGAACCAGAGCCTGTCACGCGCGGCGCGAGAAAGCTGGCTTGCCAGCGAATTCACCGCGCAAAATACCCGACTGACGATGATTGCCGATTTGACCACCGCCTGGGTGACGCTGGCGACGGATAATAGCAATCTGGCGCTGGCGCAGCAGACGATGGAAAGCGCGGAGAACTCGCGTAAAATCGTCGCTCGCCAGATGGCGGTGGGCACCGCCTCCGCCGGTGATTTAAGTTCGGCGGAAAGCGTCTATCAGCAGGCGCGAGCCAGCGTCGCCAGCTATCGTACGCTGGTGGCGCAGGATAAAAACGCCATTAACCTACTGGCCGGGGAAACCGTGCCGGAGAGCCTGCTGCCCGGTACGCTGGAGAGCCTGGGGGATAACAGCATCGCGCTGGTGCCGGCGGGGGTATCATCATCGGTACTGTTGCGCCGGCCGGATATTCAGGAGGCGGAACATAATCTCAAGAGCGCTAATGCCGATATCGGTGCGGCGCGAGCGAACTTTTTCCCGTCCATTTCGCTGACCGCCAGCGCCGGGGTCGGCAGCGATTCGCTATCGTCGCTGTTTAGCCATGGCATGCAGGTGTGGTCGTTCGCCCCGTCCATCAGCCTGCCGCTGTTCACCGGCGGCAGTAATCTGGCGCAGCTACGCTATGCGCAGGCTGAGAAAAAGGGGCTGATTGCCACCTACGAGAAATCCATTCAGAGCGCCTTTAAGGACGTTGCCGATGCGCTGGCGCGCCGGGAAACGCTGAGTGAACAGCTCGATGCCCAGCAGCAGTATGTTGCCGCCGAGCAGAAGTCGCTGGATATCGCGATGAAGAGTTATCAGGCCGGGGTTGGCGATTATCTGTCGGTGCTGACCGCCCAGCGGACGCTGTGGTCGGCGAAGGCGACGCTGCTGTCGCTGCAGCAGACCGACCTCAATAACCGCATTACGCTCTGGCAATCGCTGGGCGGCGGCGCCAATTAATGTTCCTCTTCGGAGGCGTTATAGCACCTTAATCCCCACTGACACGTGCGTTAACTCCAGATTGCGGTAATAAAATATTCCACCTTTATTACCGCAATATCTCTAGCTATACCTACAATTATCCTATTATCCCAAGCGTATTAATCGTGATACTCTTCACATGAATGGAATAAAAAATTCCTTATACTGCGCGCAACTGAGAATAACGAGGTTTTTATGAGTATCGACCTGAGCAAACTGCTGACCGAGCGACGCAACGCCAACAGCGCCAACATTGACACCCTCTCCACCGTCGACATGCTGACGGTGATAAACCAGGAAGATCAGCAAGTGGCGCAGGCGATAACGCCTTACTTGCCGCAGATAGCGGAAGTCGTGGATAAAGTGGCGGCGGCGCTGCGGGCCGGGGGACGGCTGATTTACATCGGCGCCGGCACGTCGGGGCGTTTGGGTATTCTGGACGCCAGCGAATGCCCGCCGACCTTTGGCACCCGTCCGGAGCAGGTGGTGGGGATTATCGCCGGCGGACATAAAGCGATTCTGAGCGCCGTGGAAAACGTGGAAGACAATAAAGCGCAAGGGGCGATGGATCTGCAGAACCTTAACTTCAGCAACCGCGATGTGCTGGTGGGGCTGGCGGCCAGCGGGCGTACGCCGTACGTCATTGGCGCGATGGAATACGCCCATAGCCAGAATGCGTTTGTCGCTATCGTCAGCTGTAACCCGCACGGTGAAATGGCGCAGCTGGCGGACGTGGCGATTACCCCGGTGGTCGGCCCGGAAGTGGTTACCGGATCGACCCGCCTGAAAGCCGGCACCGCGCAGAAACTGGTGCTGAATATGATCTCCACCGGGGCGATGATCCGCATCGGTAAGGTCTACAGCAACCTGATGGTGGATGTCGAAGCGACCAATGCCAAGCTGATTGAGCGCCAGGTGTCTATCGTGATGGAAGCGACCGACTGCGATCGCGCCACCGCGCAGAATGCGCTGGATGCCTGTGGCCGCCACTGTAAGACGGCGATTGTGATGGTGTTGGCTGACTTAAGCGCCGCAGAAGCGCAGTCGCTGCTGGCGAAAAACAACGGTTATATCCGCAAGGCGCTAAGCAACACCTGAGCGCCGACAGACAGGTAACAGGCAATGGCAAAAATAACTAAAGAGATGATAGAGCGGATCCTGGCCCACGTCGGCGGGGCCGCAAACGTGGCGCAGGCGGGTAACTGCATGACGCGCCTGCGCTTGACCCTGCGCGATGAAAGCCTGGCCGATAGCGCCGCCATTCGCCAGATTGATGGCGTGATGGGGGTTATCGTCAGCGATGAACAGTTCCAGGTGGTATTAGGCCCCGGCAAGGCGCAGACCGCCGCGGAAATGATGAACGGCCTGATGGAAGCGGCGCCGCAGGCAGCCGCCTCGCTGGCGGATGTGGCAGCGGAGAAAAAGCAGGCGTTAAAGAGCAAGCAGACCAGCGGTGTACAGAAGTTTCTCGCGAAGTTCGCCACTATTTTTACGCCGCTGATCCCCGGCTTCATCGCCGTCGGGCTGCTGCTGGGCTTTGCTACGCTGGCGGAACAAATCTTCGTGCTGGAGAACGCGCACCCTAACGCCAGCCTGGTGGCGCTGATTGGCTACATGAAGGTATTCAGCAAAGGGATGTTTACCTTCCTGAGTATCCTGATTGGCTATAACGCTCAGAAAGTCTTCGGCGGTTCTGGCGTGAACGGCGCGATTATCGCCTCGCTGTTCGTGCTGGGCTACAACCCGGAAGCGACCAGCGGATTCTACGCCGGAATTTCGACCTTCTTCGGCCACGGTATCGACCCGCGCGGCAATATTATCGGCGTGCTAATCGCCTCGATTATTGGCGCGTGGGTAGAACGTCAGGTGCGGCGGATAATGCCTGCTAACCTCGATATGATCCTTACCTCGGCGGTGACGCTGCTGATTATGGGCGCGGTGACCTTTACGGTGATTATGCCGATTGGCGGCTGGCTGTTTACCGGTATGTCGTGGCTGTTCCTGCATCTTAACGGCAATCCGTTTGGCTCGGCGGTGCTGGCAGGGCTGTTCCTGCTGGCGGTGATGTTCGGCGTGCATCAGGGGTTTGTACCGGTCTATTTTGCGCTGGTGGATGCGCAGGGCTTTAACTCGCTGTTCCCGATCCTGGCGATGGCCGGGGCCGGGCAGGTGGGCGCGGCGCTGGCGCTGTTCTGGCGCGCAAAGCGCGATTCGCTGCTGCGAACCCAGATCAAAGGGGCGATTATTCCGGGCTTCCTCGGCATTGGCGAACCGCTGATTTACGGCGTGACCCTGCCGCGTATGAAACCATTTATCACCGCCTGTATCGGCGGCGCCTGCGGCGGTTTCTTCGTGGGCCTGATCGCCTGGCTGGGGCTGCCGGTCGGCCTGAACACGGTGTTCGGCCCCTCGGGGCTGGTGGCGCTGCCGCTGATGACCTCCGGTAGCGGAATTTATGCCGGAATGGCGGTGTACGCCGGCGGTCTGGCGGTTTCGTATCTATGCGGTTTTGTGCTCACCTGGCTGTTCGCCAGTAAAAACGTTGACCTGAGTTAAGCGTATTTCCCCGGATATGGTTAGGCATTCGGCCGGTAGTCAGTAGCCCCGGTAAGCGTAAGCGCCACCGGGGAAGGGTCCCGGATGTCGGCTAACGCCTCATCCGGGCTACGATTGGGCATTCGGCCGGTAGCCCGGTAAGCGTAAGCGCTTAGACGATTTTCATCTTATTGATACCTTTTCGTGTTTAAAAATCGAACACAAAATCGTTATAGTTTTGCTCGAAAAATAATAATGATTTTCCATGGACTGATGGGGTACTAACGATGAAATTGCGTTTACGCACGGCGGCGGCAGTGATGCTGGCTGGCCTGCTATTAGCGGGCTGTGACCAGAAGAATGACAATGCCAAACACATAAAAGTCGGCGTGATTAACGGCGCGGAACAGGATGTGGCGGAAGTGGCGAAGAAGGTGGCGAAAGAAAAGTATGGCCTCGACGTCGAGCTGGTAGGCTTTAGCGGCTCGCTGTTGCCGAACGATGCTACCAACGCCGGGGAGCTGGATGCCAACGTCTTCCAGCATCGTCCCTATCTGGAACAAGACAACAAAGCGCACGGCTACCACCTGGTGGCCATCGGCAATACTTTCGTCTTTCCCATGGCCGGCTATTCGCGCAAGATTAAATCCGTTGCCGATATTAAAGATGGCGCGACTATCGCCATTCCCAACGACCCGACCAACCTCGGCCGCGCGCTATTGTTATTGCAAAAAGAGCAGCTGATTACCCTCAAAGCGGGTACCGGCCTGCTGCCGACGGCGGTGGATATCACCAGTAACCCGCGTAATCTGAAAATTATGGAGCTGGAAGGGGCGCAACTGCCGCGGGTGCTGGACGATCCGAAGGTCGATGTCGCTATTATCAGTACCACCTACCTGCAGCAAACCGGGTTATCGCCGGTGCGTGACGGCATCTTTATTGAAGACAAAAACTCGCCGTACGTGAACATCATTGTGGCGCGTGAAGACAATAAAGATGCCGAAAACGTGAAAGAGTTTATGCGGTCGTACCAGTCGCCGGAAGTGGCGAAGGCGGCAGAAACCATCTTCAACGGCGGCGCGGTACCGGGCTGGTAATCATCTACGCTGCGCCATCAGGTGCAGCAGCGGCACCAGAGACAGCCCGTCCGGCATTTCGCCGCGGGCGATCAGCTGGTTTATCTCCTCGAAGGTAAACCAGCCGGTTTCCATCACTTCATCCTGATCTGCGTCCATGCCAACCCAGCTTAAATCGGTGGCGAGCCAGGTGATAAACAGCTGGTCGCTGCTGCCGTATGACGGGTTGTAGCGGATGATTTCCTCAGCGTGTTGCGCCTGCCAGCCGGTCTCTTCGCGCAGTTCGCGCAGCGCGGCGACGGCGGGCTCTTCCCCTTCATCGACGCCGCCAGAGGGAATGGCCCATACCACCTTATCGATAAGATAACGGTAGTGGCGAATCAGCAGCACTTTGTCGTCCTGGAGCGCCACAATCCCGACCGCCGGGCGTGGGTAGTGAATGGAATAAAAGTCGCGCCGCTCGCCGGGGGCGACATCAATACCTACCTTGCGCATGCTGAACCACGGCGTCTCGGCGATGACCTGCGGATTATGCATATCGGCGGCGGTTAGTTTCTTTTTCATCCTGCCATTCCTGTAGAAAGTCTAACCTTCAGAACAACATAGCCGGCTGTGATTGGCAACCGTCGCAGGTTGGCCCGATTCCATCGATCATTGCCCAAACGCCCATATTGCGCCAGGCTGGTACTCAGTACGATGTTCGTCAGATTACCCCACAGAGGAACGCTAACATGAACATCACCCATATCCGAAATGCTACACAGGTTATTGAATACGCAGGTAAAAAATTCCTGATTGACCCGATGCTGGCGGACAAAGGCGCCTGGCCGGGATTTCCAGGAACCGCGCGCAGCGAGCTACGCAATCCGCTGGTGGCGCTGCCGTTTTCTCGTGAAAAAATTATCGACGTCGATGCGGTTATCGTCACCCATACCCATGACGATCATTGGGACGAGGCGGCGATCGCGGCGATCCCGAAAACCCTGCCGGTTTTCGTCCAGCATGAGGCCGACGCCGCGCTGCTGCGCAGCCAGGGATTTCAGGATATCCGCCTGCTGTCGGCAGACAGTGTATTTGCCGGCGTTAGCCTGCAGAAAACCACTTCCGGGCAACATGGCAGCGACCGTACCTACGCGGTACCGGCGATGGCTGAACGTCTGGGCGAGGCCTGCGGCGTGGTGTTCCGTCATCCGCAGGAGAAGACGCTGTGGCTGGTTGGCGATACCATCTGGCGCGATGAGATTGAAGCCGACATGCTGAAGCTGCGCCCGGATGTGGTGGTGTTGAACGCCGGCTACGCTCACGTTATCGGCTTTGGCCCGATCATCATGGGCAAAGAGGACCTGTTGAAGGCGCATTTCGCCCTGCCGGAAGCGAAAATCATGGCCATCCACCTGGAGGCAGTCAACCATTGTCTGGTGAGCCGCGAAGAGATGCGCCAGTACGTCGCGGATAATCAGATTGCCGGGGTAGTCAGTATTCCGCAGGATGGGGAAACCGTTGTTTATTAACCTGCTCAAGGGGAAGGAATGATGAAATTAACCGACGTGGCGATTGTCGCCGTAGAGGGCTTTAGCCCGTTTCATTATGCCGTCCCCTGTATGCTGTTTGGCGATACGGTCTCGGAAACCAAACGTTTTAATCTGCAGATTTGCGCCGAACAGCCGGGATTACTCAGCGCCCGCGACGGCTTTGCGTTGTACGCCAGCGGTGATTTTACCGCGATGGAACAGGCGGATATCGTGGTGGTGCCCTACTGGGGCGAGGTCAATCAGTGCCCGCCGCAGGCGTTGATCGCGAGCCTGATTCGGGCGCGGGATAACGGCGCAGAAATCGTCGGCCTGTGCCTCGGCGCATTTGTCCTTGGCTACGCCGGGCTGCTCGACGGTAAGCGGGCGGCGACCCACTGGGAGTTCGAGCAGGATTTCCAGCGCCTGTTTCCGCAGGTGCAGCTCGATATCAACGCCCTGTACGTCGATGACCAGAAGGTAATTACCTCGGCGGGTACCGCGGCGGCGCTAGATTGCTGCCTGTATATCATTCGCCAGCGTTTTGGCAGCCTCGCCGCCAACCAGATCGCCCGGCGGATGATCGTGCCGCCGCACCGCGAGGGCGGCCAGGCGCAGTTTATCGCCCAGCCGGTGCCGCGCAACACCCGCGATGCGCGGATTAATTGTCTGCTGGATTATCTGCAGCAGCACATTGCCGAGCCGCATAATCTTGATTCGCTGGCCGAGGTGGTGGCGATGAGCCGCCGTACCCTGACCCGCCACTTCGCCAGGGCGACCGGGATGAGCATTGCCGACTGGTTGACCGCTGAACGTCTGCGCCGCAGCCAGAGCCTGCTCGAAGCGGGGGATTTGCCGGTCGAGCAGGTGGCGGAAGCGGTGGGCTATCTTTCCGCCGTGACCTGGCGCCAGCAGTTTAAAGCGCGTTTTGGCGTTAGCCCGACGGAGTGGCGGCGGACTTTCCGCCGCGGCGTTTAGCCGGCGAGAGTCGAACTGTCGATCACGAAGCGATATTTCACGTCGCCCTTGACCATTCTTTCCCATGCTTCGTTGATCTGATCGGCGCGAATCAGCTCGATATCGGCGACGATGCCGTGTTCGGCGCAGAAGTCGAGCATCTCCTGGGTTTCCGGGATACCGCCGATCATCGAGCCGGCAATCGAGCGGCGGCGGAAGATCAGATTGAACACTTCCGGCGATGGATGCGGCGTAGCCGGGGCGCCAACCAGCGTCATGGTGCCATCGCGTTTCAGCAGCGTGGTGAAGGCATCGAGATTGTGCGGCGCCGCCACGGTGTTGAGGATGAAATCGAAGCTTTTGACGTGGGCCGCCATTTCGTCTTCGTTGCGCGACACCACTACTTCATCCGCGCCCAACGCTCTGGCCGCGTCACGCTTGGATTCCGAGGTGGTAAAGGCCACCACGTGGGCCCCCATGGCGTGGGCCAACTTGATCCCCATATGCCCCAACCCGCCGATGCCGACGACGCCGACTTTTTTGCCCGGCCCGGCGTGCCAGTGGCGTAGCGGCGAATAGGTAGTGATCCCGGCGCACAATAGCGGCGCGACGGCGGCGAGCTGCGCTTCGGGATGGTTTATCCGCAGTACGTAGCGTTCATTGACCACGATCTGCTGTGAATAACCGCCGAGCGTGTGCCCTGGCGCGTCCTGGGTCGGCCCGTTATAGGTCAGCACCATATGGTCGCAGTAGTTCTCCAGTCCCTCAGCGCACTCCTCGCACTTCTTACAGCTATCCACCATACAGCCGACGCCCACCAGATCGCCAACGGCGTAACCTGAGACGGCATCGCCGACCGCCGTCACCCGGCCAACGATTTCATGCCCCGGCACGCAGGGATACAGCGTCCCGGCCCATTCCGCTCGCGCCTGATGGAGATCGGAATGGCAGACGCCGCAGTATGCAATGGCGATCTGCACATCCTGTGGGCCGGGTTCGCGGCGGGTGATAGACATCGATTCGAGCGGCTGGCTGGCGGAGTACGTACCTATAGCGTTGATCTGCATAGCATTACCTCTTGTGCAATAGCGTGATAAATCAAGCGGAAGGGAGTGAACGTTTTTTGTGCGGCAAGGGTAAGCGTAGCCTGGTTAGGGCAGGATGAGAAAAGCGCAGCTCGAAGGGTTAAAAAAGGCGCCTCACCGAGGTGAGACGCTCGTGATATCAAGGCGCGATGGGCGAAATGGCCTCATCGCGCATTTAAAAACCCTCCAGCACGATTTTGCCGACCGAGCTCCCGGTTTCCAGCTTAGCGTGGGCTTTTTGCAGATTGGCGGCGTTGATGGTTCCGTAGTGCTCGCCAAGGGTGGTGCGCAGCGTGTTATCGTCAATCAACGCGGCGACGCGGGTCAGTAGCTGATGTTGGGCGATCATATCATCCGTCTCAAACATTGAGCGGGTGAACATAAATTCCCAGTGCAGCGAAATGCTTTTCGCTTTCAGCGGCACCACGTCCAGGCTCTCCGGGTCATCAATCAGCGCCAGCTTACCCTGCGGGGCGAGCGCGGCGATCAGTTCGTTAAAATGCTGATCGGTATTGGTCAGGCTGGCGACGTGGGTCACGGCATGAATGCCGATTTTCGCCAGTTCTTCACCGAGCGGTTTGCTGTGGTCGATGACGTGATGCGCCCCGGCCTCGCGTACCCACTTCTGGCTTTCCGGGCGCGATGCGGTGCCAATTACCGTCATATTGGTGAGTTTGCTGGCCAACTGGGTGAGGATAGAGCCAACGCCGCCCGCCGCGCCGACAATCAGCAGCGTATCGCCGGCGTTACCGCCTTCCTGCACGCCAAGGCGGTGGAACAGTAATTCCCAGGCGGTGATAGCGGTCAGAGGCAGCGCGGCGGCGGCGGCATTCTCCAGCGAGCGCGGCTTCAGCGCCACGATGCGTTCATCAACCAGCTGCAGTTCGCTGTTGCTGCCGGGGCGGCCCAGCGCGCCGGCGTACCACACTTCATCGCCCGGCGTGAATAGCGTTACCGCATCGCCAACGGCTTTCACCACGCCAACCGCATCCCAGCCCAGCACCCGCGGGGTATCGGCGTTAAACCCGGCGCGCACTTTGGTGTCGACCGGGTTCACCGAAATGGCTTTGACCTCGACCAGCAGATCGTGCCCCTGCGCCTGCGGATCCGGCAGATCGATATCGCGTAAAAAGGGAATGTTGTTGCCGTCGGCGGCGGCCTGGGTAATGGCAATGGCTTTCATAGGTTCTCCGGTCTACAAAGAGGATTCATGGTGCGAATGCGTCGAGGATAGACCGGTCTACCGTCGGGAAAAACGGCCCGGCGGCGATAACAGTTATATAAAAAAAGTGAAAATCGGCGAATGCGACATTGGCGAGTTTCGTTTATTTCGAATATTGTGAGTTTCGAATATTGCGATTATAATTTATACATGGCCATTGGAGACAAGCGCATGACTAAACTGAACCTTCCGGACCCGCTGGAGAGTGAACTTGCCCAGCGCGGGCAGCGTGAGCTGGCGGCATACCTTTCTACTCATCTTGAAACGCAGCGTATTGCGATTGTGGGTGAAGATGACAAAACTCATACCATTGAGTTGCCAACCAGCGCTCTGACTATGCTGATGGAGATCCTTGGGGAATTGGCTTGTGGCAACGCGGTGCAGATTGTTCCTGTTCATGCTGAACTCACCACCCAGGAAGCAGCGAATATCCTCAATGTTTCTCGTCCGCATATGGTTAAACTGCTGGAAGCGAGGAAGCTTCCATTTCATAAAACTGGACGCCATCGCCGGGTTCTGTTTGCCGATCTGATGGAGTATAAAAAACGTAGGGAACAGGAAAGCCTGGACGCGATGCAAGCGCTGGCGGATCAGGCGCAGGACTTAGGGATGTATTAATGCGACATTCACCTTATCCGGTGATTTTAGATGCTTGTGTATTATATCCAGCACGGCTCAGGGATTTATTAATGCACTTAGGGATCGCTGGACTTTATCAACCAAAATGGAGCCGCTTCATTCACGATGAATGGTGCAGGAATCTTCTTATAAATCGGTCTGATATAGCCCCTGAAGCGCTGCGTCGTACCGTTGATCTCATGAATGCTGCTTTACCGGATGCTAATGTAACAGGTTTTGCAGGATTAATTAACGGACTAGTTTTACCCGACCCTGACGATCGGCATGTCCTTGCTGCGGCAATCAGGGCGAAGGCTGAAATTATCGTTACGTTAAATCATAAAGACTTTCCAGCAGAATCATTGCTTCCATTTGAAATTGAAACACTTCATCCTGATGTATTCATATCGGACCTGTTTGACCTTAATCATGCTCTGGCGTTGGAGGCGGTGAGAAGGCAGCGGCAGTCTCTCAAGCATCCTCCAATGACCGTCGATGAGTTCCTGGAGATGCTGCTAAAGCAGGGCTTGCCGATGACGGTAAAAGAGTTAGCCAATTACCAGTACGCCATATAGCGATGGTCATCACCCGGAAGTATTTTGGTTTCATATTTGAGACCCTTTTCCTTTCCATGTCGCAAATATTAATATCACTCCGGAAGAATAATGATATTGCGTTATGGCTCAAGGTTTATACCTTGACTCCCGACATCCTGCGTGCGATTTTTCTTCTATCAAATAATAAACAGAGTTTCATATTTGGAACAAAAATAAAATCATCGTGTTATTTAATTAAGAGTTTCACCGCTGAGACAAAATAATAAGTCGATATTAATCGACGGTCTTTTATCGCTTATAAAAATAAAGTGAGGGATGTGCTATGCGTAAAATACTCCTTTCGCTGCTGCTGGCAGCCGCGACCAGTGGGCTGGCGCTGGCGGACGACGGCAAGCCGTTCCCGCATATCGGCTGGCGCAGCGCGGATAATCTTGCCGGGCTAGATTTCGGCGGCGCGTTGCGGGCAAACTATCGCTATGAAGACTGGAAAGGCAGTAATTATCGCAACCCGCCGCATCTGCGTTTTGATACATTCCGTATCGACAGCAGCGGCTTCTATGATAATTATTTCTTTGATGCCGGGTTCTGGTTCCAGGATCACCGTAAATACGCCATCGACCGCGCTTACGTAGGGTATCGCTTCGACAATAATAATAATATCCAGCTGGGGATCCCCGGCAAACCATTTGGCCTTGAACCTTATCCGCAATTTGGCTGGTCCTATGGTATTCCGTTTTATTTAGGCTTTGGCGTTAGCGCCGGTAGCGGCGTGAACTATCAATATCATGATAATAACTGGTCACTGGATGTGGCCTATTTCCCATGGATGGAACCGGAGAATTTGCGCTATGCGCCGGACGTTGGCGATTACGATCGGCTGAAAAACACTATCTATCCGACTCAGCATCAACAGCATAATGAAAAGCGCGACCAGGTGAACGTGCGTATTGCGCGGGATTTTCACGGCGGCGGCTGGAATAACGAGCTGGGCGGCTCGCTGGCGCTGGCGCGGTTGCACAACCGCGAGACCGACGACGACGGCACCTTCTGGGCAGCAGGCGTGCACGGCATGTTGCATAACGGGCCGTGGCAGCTGACCTCGCAGCTGATTCGCTACCAATACGATCCGAAGAACCCGCCGGGCGTCAGCGACGATACGATTCTGATGGGCGGCAACGGCCTGACGCCGGCCTACCTGATCCCGGCGAAAGCGACGACCGCGTCGCTGAACGTCGCCCGCGATGTTGATGTGAAGTGGGGCGGCGTGTCGAAGCTGCGTTTTTACAACGACTACAGCGTGCTGTGGAAAGATAAAAGCGGCTGGCGCGATTCGCAGATGAACACCCTTGGCGTACAGGTCTTTGCGCTACCGGTGATGTTCTGGGTCGATCTCAGCTGGGCGAAGAATGTTAATCCGTGGGGCGGCGCGCTGAACGCCACCGGCTGGACCAGCACCCAGTCCGAGGGCAGCGGCAAATGGTACTTCCGCACTAACGTCAATATTGGCTATTACTTCTGAGGCGAGAATTTTCCCTGCTCGCGCTGCGCTCAGCAGGGCTACCGTTCTGCGCCCTTTGGTAGCCCGGGTAAGGCGCTAGCCGCCATCCGGCGCAAAAGCGGCTCTTTACCCGCGGTTATTGCCCGGCGGCGCTACGCTTGCGCGGGGCTACAGATCACATGCCGGGCGTAGCCGGGTAAGGCGTAAGCTGATATCCGAGGGTTAGCTCGCGCTATCAGGCATCCTGAGCTACTTTTTAGGCCCTGTTTTCCACTGTAGCAAACCGGCGATATCCTTTTCACCTTCGGCTTCCTTTAAGCGCCGCTGTTGCTCAGCAAACTGACTATATTCCTCCTGCGCTTTTTCATCGGCCATTTTCTTACTGACTTTACCTGCACCTTGCAAAACCTCACGGTCGTTAAATTGCAGGAACTGATCCAGCTTATCCTGCCAGTCGCGTAAAAAGACCTGCTGACGACGACGGGCCTGATCCTCGGCAAAATCCAGCCACATGTTAACTACGCGGTTAAGCTCATTGACTTCATCCTGAGTGAGATAATTTTTTGCTACCGTCACGTCACCCTTATGCACCTCTTCGCCTCTATAGCTGGTCAGTCCCATATGCGGCAGACTTGCGTCAGCACGTTGATGAATGAGCTCAGCGGCGGTATGTCCGGTACAGGCAAAATGTAACTTGTTCTGGATAGTTTGAAAAAACTGCGTGGTTTCTTTTAACGACGGTTGATAGTCAGCTGCTAATGCAAAAATCTCTCGCACCCGTAAATAAACGCGGCGTTCGCTGGCGCGAATATCGCGAATACGCTCCAGCATCTCATCGAAATAGTCGGGTACTGCCGATGAGCCCACAGGCGGATTCTTCAACCGCTCATCGTCCATCACAAACCCTTTGATCAGGTATTCCTGGAGCGTCTGGGTCGCCCACTGGCGGAACTGCGTGCCGCGAGAGGAGCGAACGCGATAGCCAACAGCGAGTATGGCTTCAAGATTGTAATGATCTATCTCCCTGGAAACCTGGCGTTTTCCTTCTTGGCGAACTATCCGGAATTTCCGGATAGTTGAATTTTGAGCAAGTTCACCTTCAGAGAAGATATTGATTAAATGCTCATTAATAGTCCGGACGTCTTTATCGTACAGTTCAGCCATTGTCGCCTGGGATAACCAGATTGTGTCTGACTCAAAACGGCATTCAACGCGCACTTTCCCATCACCGCTGGCAAACATTATGAACTCACCTGCTGGGGATGACGTTATATTTTCTTTTGCCATATGGTCTCCGGGTCAACCTGTTCACAACGGTAGAGTATGTCAGAAGCGGGGCATAAATTTCATTAGACGAACGATTAATCTGGCGCATTTGCGAGCGGTTATCCGGAAAGTGAAGGTATTAAGGCGTCAGCCGCAATCCGGGGGATTTCCCTGCTCGGCGCCGCGCAGGGCTACGGTTCTGCGCCGTCTGGTAGCCCGGGTAAGGCGCTAGCCGCCACCCGGGGATTTTTCTTGCTCGCGCTATCAGGTATGTTGCAGCGTGCCGTTGACGCTTTTCAGCGATTGTTGAATATGCCGTAATTCGGCTGTTAATTTCTCTTCTTTATCGCTGAGCGGTAACAACACAATGCAGCCATCCATCACCTTAACCGTGACCGGCTTCCCGGTATCGAATCCCGCTTCGCGTAGCCACTTGCCGGAAAGGGTAAGACTTGGTGTACTGGTATCCCGGCCATTGGGCCGATAGCCAACCAGCAACTGACGCTCGGTTCCGCTAGCGGTGATATCTGGGGTAGAATGCAAATCAGCCATAATCAACTCCTTGATAGTTGGTGAGGTTAGACGCTCCGGTTGTGTTCCCGCACATCGGAGCGTTGCTTGCACAAGAGGCGTTTAGGTGGCCTCCTATATGTTGAGATTAGATAAATAGGTGGCCTCATGTCAACCATATCGCGCGAAAAAAAACCAAAAGGTGGGGGGCAGTCCCCACAGTTCAAAATGCGCATTGACCCAGCATTAAAGGAACAACTTGATGCCGTGGCGGCAGAGGAAGGGGTAAGTCTCGCCAGTTGGTTGAAGGAACTGGCGAGAGAGGCTTTGCGAAAAAGAGGAGTTAAACCAAAAGGTTAACTTAATATTTAACTTTTTTGTATCGAATATGCTCGAGGACCCTTATCCATTTTTCTTATTTCAAACGAAACTTTGTCGCCAGGTGTAAGATATTTGACTTCATGAAGTATCTCGCCATAGAAAAAGAAAACATCTCGACCTTTTTCTCTAGTGATAAAACCAAATCCTTTAAAAGAATCGAAAGTCTTCACTACCCCATAATGAATTTCTTTTTCTTCACTCATTGCCAAATTTCCTTTTTTGTTGGCATACATTTGAAGTGTTTTCTAATTTTAGTACGCCATATTTTGCTAAGAGCTCTATTATTTCTGGATAATATACCAAGCTTACCAATTAGCTTGTTGACAGTATCTACTTGTCCAATGCTTAGTGATACCTTGTTATTGTATCGAAGAATAATTTTACACTCACGAATTACTTTATTTTTTGATTTGTCATCATAAAGTGGCAAGATTGCATTTAGTCTTTCACGAAGATCTTTATGATTTGATTGGTCTAATCTAGTTAATTTAGCAACAAGTCCGGATGTTTTATTCCAGAAAGCATGATATTCTTCACTATAGATATCAGTATTTGCTTTGTTTTCACATATCTTTACTAATAGTCTAATATACCTTCTTTCTTTTCTGGTCGCTTTTGGTTTAGAATGGCCAACCCATAGCCCTGTTATTTTAAAACTATCTTTAGAGTTTTTTTGAGTTTCAACTTTAGTTTTCTTGTTATTATGTTTGAGGTTATATTTATTAAACATACCAATTACCTCCTTGATAGAGGTGGTAATCTGCGATTCTGATAAAGCTTTACTTGATGATAATGTTACATCATCAAGTAATCTGGTATAAGTGATACTATTATTTCTAAATGATGATACTAATGAATATTCTGAGTTAAAAAAAATTAAGTTGGCTAAATAAGATGAAGTACATGCACCCTGTGGTACTTTATTTCTAAAGGTCGTTAGTTTTGTTAAAATATTTGCAACTTCATCTGGGAAGTGAAAAAAGTTTTTATATATTAAGAAAACAAAATTAGATTTAATATTGTCATAGAAAGATCTAATATCAATGCTTATTATTATATTCGGTTTGTGTTCGCAATGTATATTTGCATTCTCGACATAATCGCGTTTATTGTTATTATCTTTAATTCCTCCTTGTAAATATCCAGGATATTGTACCTTTTCAAAGATTCTATGATTGATTCTTTTCTGTAATCTTTTAAGCTCATGCTTAGGTTCATAAACGGTTCTATCTTTACCTTTCACGTTAATCAAAAACTCAGTGTATGAGTCATCAATTTTGTTAGATAAATTTACTAACAATACTTCGTGTATACCTAAAGTTTTAGCTAGGGTGGGAATAGAAGATATAGGACGAAAAGGGTAATATGGCTTATCCATAATTATTCCATATAACGAAACGTAAAAGAGGTTAGGAGTTAGTTAGAATTAGTAGTATGTACCAAGAGAAGCGTAACAAATAGTACATAATTCCAACCAGTTTTCCCCAATCCACTAACGTAGTCTTGGGTAATTCTTTTCTGCTTCGGTCGACTTGCTCATCAGTAGTAGGAACATCTACTTTCTTTACTACTGAGCCCTTTACTTTGTTAAATGTCACGTGCAGATTTAAGATAATATTAAACATGTGCATAGCCTCGAAAATTAAGACGCTTATTGCGCCGCCAGACCGAGCCTTTCACTGAAGGTAATATTGTCGACCTAACTACTCCTAACCCTATACGCCAGACAACTGTCGGCTATATTATGCAATGAAAATGAGGCAATCTACCTTTCGCTCATATTCTTTTAATATATCCGCATGACCGGTCATGATCCCTAAGGATCGCCTTTCGGCATCGATACCTTCTCTATTGTGACATTTTAAAGAGCGGCAACAGGCGTAGTTCACCTGAATGTTGCAGATTAATCCTACATCTTTTTTCATAATGAGCGCAATACAAAAAACAATAAATTAATGGTTAAAGCGATATTTTATTTAACAAAGAGGTAAAGGCTATTGGTTCACAGTAAATTGATAACTGATTCCATTTATTCTGAAGCTATATAATGATTGGGGAATTAGTAAGGTCAAGATGATTAGGGAACTAATCTAGTTTGGCGGAAGATCACAGGAGTTGAACCTGCCCGGGACCGCTGGCGGCCCCAACTGGATTTGAAGTCCAGCCACCTCACCGGAGATGACGATCTTCCGCGCCTCGATTGCTACATGGAGGCGGGGCGCATTATAGCTACTTTCAGGCATTTACCACATACCTAAACGCACTTTTTTACTGTTAAAACTGGACTTTGCAGAACAGTCTGAGACAAATCCGTTCAAAATCCATGGGTTACACTTTTTCACACTCTTTCGGGCTACCGCGATCACAGAAAACAAGAAACGTAATTTGATAACGAGATATCGCAATTCATCTTACTGCGCCAAAGGGTTACAAAAACCGTAACCGGTACCAATCCGCGGTGCCGCTAAGGGAATAGTGCGCAAATGAAAGATCATATTCTGTCCGTCAAAGAGAAAATTGGCTACGGTATGGGTGACGCCGCCAGCCACATCATTTTTGATAACGTCATGTTATACATGATGTTTTTCTACACCGATATTTTCGGTATCCCCGCCGGCTTTGTCGGCACCATGTTCCTGCTGGCGCGGGCGCTGGATGCGATTTCCGACCCGTGCATGGGCCTGCTTGCCGACCGTACCCGCAGCCGCTGGGGTAAGTTCCGCCCGTGGATCCTCTTCGGCGCTATCCCGTTCGGCCTCGTCTGCGTGCTGGCTTATAGCTCGCCGGATTTAAGCCACAACGGCAAGCTGATCTACGCCGCCGTGACCTACACGCTGCTGACCCTGCTCTACACCGTAGTGAATATCCCCTACTGCGCGCTCGGCGGCGTGATCACCGACAACCCGACGCAGCGCATCTCGCTGCAGTCCTGGCGCTTCGTGCTGGCGACGGCGGGGGGCATGCTCTCCACCGTGCTGATGATGCCGCTGGTCAACTTTATCGGCGGCGAAGATAAAGCGCTCGGCTTCCAGGGCGGCATTGCGGTGCTCTCGGTGGTCGCCTTCCTGATGCTGGCCTTCTGTTTTTTCACCACCAAAGAGCGTGTCGAAGCGCCGCCGAGCAGTACCTCGATGCGTGAAGACCTGCGCGATATCTGGCGCAATGACCAGTGGCGGGTGGTCGGCGTGCTCACCATCCTCAATATCCTCGCGGTCTGCGTTCGCGGTGGCGCGATGATGTACTACACCACCTGGATCATGGGCTCGGCGGCGCTGTTCACCGTCTTCCTCACCACCTACTGCGTCGGCAACCTGATTGGCTCGGCGCTGGCGAAGCCGCTGACCGACTGGAAATGCAAAGTCAGCGTCTTCTGGTGGACCAACGCCCTCCTGGCGGTGCTCAGCGTGGCGATGTTCTTCGTACCGATGGACGCCGAAATCACCATGTTCGTCTTTATCTTCATCATTGGCGTACTGCACCAGCTGGTGACGCCAATCCAGTGGGTGATGATGTCCGACACCGTCGACTACGGCGAATGGTGCAACGGCAAACGCCTGACCGGCATCAGCTTCGCCGGCACTCTGTTTGTGCTCAAGTTGGGGCTGGCGCTGGGCGGCGCGCTGATCGGCTGGATGCTGGCCGGCGGCGGCTATGACGCCGCCGCTAAAACCCAGAACAGTGCCACCCTCACCATCATTATCGCCTTGTTCACCCTCGTTCCGGCGGTGTGCTACCTGCTGAGCGCGGTAATCGCCAAACGCTACTACACGTTAAAAACGCCGTTCCTGAAAAAAATGATGGCCGAGCTGGCCCAGGGCGCGCGTCGCAACGAACAAGAATTCACGGCAGCCCCGATCGACAAAGAATGGCAAAACTAAGAGGACGTTTTAATGAAAATCAGTGATGGAAACTGGCTCATTCAACCAGGGCTCAACCTGATCCAACCCGTACAGGTTTACGAGGTGGAGCAGCAGGGGAATGAAATGGTGGTCTATGCCGCGCCGCGCGATGTCCGCGAACGCGCCTGGCAGCTGGATACGCCATTGTTCACCCTGCGCTTTTTCTCGCCTCAGGAAGGGATAATCGGCGTGCGCATGGAGCACTTCCATGGCGCGCTGGATAACGGCCCGTACTATCCGCTGAACGTGCAGAAAGACGTCCATGTCGAAATAGAAAATACGGCCGAGTTCGCCGAGCTGAAAAGCGGCAGCCTCAGCGTGCGGGTGACTAAAGGTGAATTCTGGGCGCTGGATTTTCTGCGCGACGGCGTGCGTATCACCGGTAGCCAACTGAAAAACAACGGCTACGTGCAGGATAGTAAGACCCAGCGCAACTACATGTTTGAGCGCCTCGACCTCGGCGTCGGCGAAACCGTCTACGGCCTCGGCGAGCGCTTTACCGCGCTGGTGCGCAACGGCCAGACGGTAGAAACCTGGAACGAAGACGGCGGCACCAGCACCGAGCAATCCTACAAGAACATCCCGTTCTACCTGACCAACCGCGGCTATGGCGTGCTGGTGAATCACCCGCAGCGCGTCTCTTTCGAGGTGGGCTCGGAGAAAGTCTCTAAAGTCCAGTTCAGCGTTGAAGGCGAACACCTCGAGTACTTCGTGATCGACGGCCCGACGCCGAAAGCGGTGCTTAACCGCTATACCCAGTTCACCGGCCGCCCGGCGCTGCCGCCGGCATGGTCGTTCGGTCTGTGGCTGACGACCTCGTTCACCACCAACTATGACGAAGCGACGGTGAATAGTTTTATCGACGGCATGGCCGAGCGTAATCTGCCGCTGCACGTCTTCCACTTCGACTGCTTCTGGATGAAGGCCTTCCAGTGGTGCGATTTTGAATGGGATCCGCTAACTTTCCCGGACCCGGAAGGGATGATTAAGCGCCTGAAGGCGAAAGGGCTGAAGGTCTGCGTGTGGATCAACCCGTACATCGGCCAGCGCTCGCCGGTGTTCAAGGAGCTCAAAGAGAAGGGCTACCTGCTGAAGCGTCCGGACGGTTCGCTGTGGCAGTGGGATAAGTGGCAGCCGGGGCTGGCGATTTATGACTTCACCAACCCGGAAGCCTGCCAGTGGTACGCCGACAAGTTAAAAGGTCTGGTGGCGATGGGGGTCGATTGTTTCAAGACCGACTTCGGCGAGCGTATCCCGACCGACGTGCAGTGGTTTGACGGTTCCGATCCGCAGAAAATGCACAACCACTACGCATTCATCTATAACGAGCTGGTGTGGAAGGTGCTGAAAGAGACCGTCGGCGAGCAGGAGGCGGTGCTGTTCGCCCGTTCCGCCTCGGTGGGCGCGCAGCAGTTCCCGGTGCACTGGGGCGGCGACTGCTATGCCAATTACGAATCGATGGCGGAAAGCCTACGCGGCGGGCTGTCGATCGGCATGTCCGGCTTCGGTTTCTGGAGTCACGATATCGGCGGTTTCGAAAACACCGCGCCGGCCCACGTTTATAAGCGCTGGTGCGCCTTTGGCCTGCTCTCCAGCCACAGCCGCCTGCACGGCAGCAAATCCTATCGTGTGCCGTGGGCCTACGACGAAGAGTCCTGTGACGTGGTGCGCCACTTCACGCAGCTGAAATGCCGCATGATGCCGTATCTCTATCGCCAGGCGGCGCTGGCCCACGAGTTCGGCACTCCGATGCTGCGCTCGATGATGCTCGAATTCCCGGACGATCCGGCCTGCGACTATCTCGACCGTCAGTATATGCTCGGCGATTCGCTCCTGGTGGCGCCGGTGTTCTCTGAGGCGGGCGAGGTGCAGTTTTATCTGCCGGAAGGGCGCTGGACGCATCTGTGGCATAACGATGAATTGCCGGGTAGCCGCTGGCATAAGCAGCATCACGATGCGCTGAGCCTGCCGGTCTACGTTCGCGACAACACCCTGCTGGCGCTGGGCAACAACGACCAGAAACCCGATTATGCCTGGCATGAAGGCACCGCCTTCCAGCTGTTCCAGCTCGACGATGGCCGCGAAGCGCTGTGCCAGGTTCCGGCTGCCGATGGTTCCGTGATTTTCACCCTGAAGGCGAAGCGCCAGGGGAACACCATCACCGTGAGCGGCGAAGGCGAAGCCCGCGGCTGGACGCTGTGTCTGCGCAATATCCCGCGGATAGCGGGCGTGCAGGGTGGGACTCAGGCCGGCAGCGAACGGGGCGTGGTAGTGAGCGCTGAGGGTAATGCGCTGACGATTACGCTGTAAGTTAATACAACCCTCTCCGCCAGCGGTGAGGGTTTTTTTATTCCATTTATTGCACAATTCGTAACGTTCATTTCATTCTGGTGACTCATCCCACAGACCGATTTGCCCTCCGGTGGTAGCGTAATCTGCCGCTGAGAGGAGCCCGTAATGGACTTAGAAAATATCTTTCGTGACGTGAAGTTGAGTAAAACCGAAATGACCGTGCTGCGTTTTATTCAGAATGACCCGCAGCTGTGTATCCGCGAAGGGATCCGCACCGTCGCGGAGCGCTGCTACAGTAATCCTTCTTCGCTGGTGCGGCTGGCGAAGAAGCTTAAGTTCAGCGGCTGGCTGGAGCTGGTCTATTTCATCAAGTTCAATATCACCATGCCAAAGCTCGATGTCACCAACGATATCGATTATATGAGCATTCAGCCGGCAGAAGCGCTGACGCCGCTGCTGACTGGCCTTGAGCAGCAGCGTATTTTGATCCACGGCAGCGGCTTTTCGCAGCTGATCGCCCAGTATATTTATAATAAGTTTCTCGTCACCGGCGTTAACGCCAGCCTGGCGCTGTGGCCCGATTACGAAATCCTTGAGCAAAAAAACGCTGCCCGTTTTGATTCTATCTGGATCATTTCTAAATCCGGACGCAGCAGTTCGGCGTTAAATTGGGTTAAGGCGCTGGAAGGCAAGGAGATAAACCTGGTTTGCTTTACCGGCGATTATCAAAGCCCGCTGGCGCAGGCCGCGAATACGGCGTTTATTATTCACGACCCGCAGAAGTTCGACGATGATATTTACTGGAGCAACCCGTTTTTTGGCTACTGCATATTGGGCTTTGAGCGGCTGTTAAAAATGTGGTTTACCAGCGTACATAGCAATAGGTAGCCCCGCTAAGCGTAGCGCGAGCGGGGGGGGGAGTTCCCGGATGGCGGCTGGCGCCTTATCCGGGCTACTCAATCGAGCGGGGGCGACTCGTTACCGCCACCCGGCGAACTGTTCATCGTCGAGATAGGCCTCAACCAGCTTCTTCGCCAGCGAATATGAACCGACCAGCGGATGAGCCATCAACGCCTGCACCGCCAGCGATTTGTCCTGCTGCAGAATTGCCGCCACCGCCAATCGTTCATACTCCTTCACGCTGGCAATCATATTTTTCTGCGCTGTCGGCACGTTAACCGGCGTCACCGGCTTAAGACCCTCTTTGCTCAGATCGCAGCTGATTTCAATCACATCATCGGGGCGTAAAAAATCGAGCGTGCCGTTATTTTGTAGCGACACCACGATGCGTTTGGTGGTGGTGCTGTTGACCGCCTCCAGAATATCCAGCGCCACCCCGGCGTAGCCGCCGGTATCCGGCTCTTCAATAAACTGCCGCAGCGTTAACGGCTCGCGGGTATGGAATTTTTCCTGCTGCGACTCGTTTTGCATATAGCTGTTTTCGCGGCGTAGGTAGTGCTTCATCCAGATGGTAAAGGCCGCCTGCGGATCCGCTTTAACATCCACGCCGCTGAGCTCCTGACGCATATCGTGGTTGATACGGGCAATCTGCTCGCCGCGGGTCTCCGGCGCCTGTTGAATCGCCCGTAGCGCCACTTCGCGATAGTAGTAGTAGTAGAGATACTCGTTGAGCAACTGGTTATCGCACAGTTTGACCAGCTCCGGCGAGAAGTACTGCATCGCCGTTTTACGGTACAAATCCGGGTTGGCGACCAGCTGCGCGGTAACATCTTCCCCGCGCACGGTGAAGTGCGTAAACCAGGAAAAGTGGTTTAAGCCGTAGCATTCCACGCTCAGGTCGTGCGGGTCGCAGCCGAGGATCTCCGGCAGTTCGCGAATCAGCTCCGACGGCGCATCGCAAATCCCGTATACCCGGCGTTTGAAACCGGATTTGATAATCGCCTCGGTGACCAGCCCGGACGGATTGGTAAAGTTAAACAGGATCGCGTCTTTGTCGGCATGTTCCTCGATCAGCCGACAGTAGCGCAGGATCGCCGGGATCGAGCGCATCGCCATGGCAAAACCGCCCGCGCCGGTGGTCTCCTGGCCCAGCGTGTTATGCTCCAGCGCAATCCGCTCGTCGCGGATGCGGCTCTCATCGCCGCCGACGCGCAGCGTGGTAATCACATAATGGGTACCCTGCAGCGCGGCAACCGGATCGCTGGTGGTAGTAAAATGAATATCCGGGCGAATGGTATTAAATACATAGCGGGCGATTTCACCAAATAGCGATAAATTATCTGCTGAGCTATCCTGAAATACCACTTCCGTTAAACCAATGCGGTGCGCGTTATAAGCCAGCGACTTCGCCAGAAATGCAGAGCGTACACCGCCCCCGCCTAATACGGTTAATTTCATACATCACTCCCAATTAATTTTCTGCTAGCCAGCTATCAACCCGGGAACGGACTTGCCCGACTTTGACGCCATAAATAACCTGAACTTCATTACGATTGCGTACTACGCCATTTGCGCCAGTGCTTTTTAATATTTCATCATCAACTAATGCCATATTATGGACGGCCACCCGCAGGCGTGTGAAACAGTTATCAACGGAGATAATATTGGCTTTACCGCCTAAGCCATTAATAATTTCATCCGTCATCGACTGCGGGCCGCTGACTTTTTTACGGTAGTCCGCCTTACTGTATAACTTGACGTTATCGTCATCCTCGCGGCCCGGCGTTTTCAGATTTAACTTCACGACCAGCGTGCGGAATATCGCGTAATAAACGATAAATTGACCAATACCGATCAGCACGTACCCCGGCCAGCGGGTTAACGACACCGGCAGCGGTAGGTTGTAGATCAGAAACTCAATCAGGCCGGAGGCGCCCCACGGCCGCACGGTGAAGATGTCGCAAATTGCCTGTGAAGCAGCGGTTAACGTCGCATGGATCACCCACAGCAGCGGCGAGACAAATAAGAAGGTGAACTCAATGGGTTCGGTGATGCCGGTCAGCATCGAGGTGATAATCGCCGGCAGTAGAATCGCCTTCGCCATCGCTTTCTTCTCCGGCTTCGCGGTGTGATAAAACGCCAGCGATGCGCCCGCCAGGCCAAAGATGGTGGTCATCCCCTGTTGCGAGAAACGTAATGCGTCGTTCATCACCGGCGTCAGATCGGGATGGCGCATATAGGCGAGGAAAATCGCCTGGGTGCCGGAGACGACCTGGCCATCGACATTCAGCGTGCCGCCGATTTGTGTAAGCTGGAAAGGCGACCACACGAAATGGTGCAAGCCGGTAGGAATAAGGAATTTTTCAAAGAAGCCGTAGACAAACACTCCCGCAACGCCGGCATTCTTCATAAACCCGGTCAGGGCGCTAATGCCGTGGGTCATAAACGGCCAAATCCAGGTAAAAGCAATGGCGTAGCAGATAATGACCGGCGTCATGGCGACCAGCGTCAGCTTCGCCCCGCCGTACATCGATAGCGCGCCGGGCAGCTCAATATTGGAGACTTTATTATGTACCCAGGCAATGGTGCAGCCAAGGATGATTCCGAGGAATACTCCCATATCGACGACCACAAAGCCTAATAGCTGCGTTTGTCCGGTGCCGTAATATTCGCCGTTAATTTTTTCCGCCACCGCATGTGTATGTTCCAGCCATGAATGGTTGGCGCCGAGAAACATGATAAAACACATCACCGAGACAAGCGCGACTTCTGTTTTTTTATCTTTTGCCAGGCCGTAACTTATTCCCACGCAAAACAATAATCCAAGGTTGCCGAATAATGGCCAGAAGGTATCGCCAAGCAGTTGCCCTAATTGATGAAGGAAACTGGTTTCAGCAATAAGAGTCGGATTAGTTAAGACGGAACTGAGAGCCAGAATTAATCCAATGACCGGCAAGAACAATACTGCGCCGATCATGGCTCTGGAGAATTTTTGCATATTCTCCAGAATACGTTGACGTATTACAGACATGGTTGTTCCTTTTATTTTTGTAGGTACAGGGGATCATTATTTTTATCAACTTCCAGTATTTTGGTTATAGCAATTCTGATATTTGAAAGGAACCTGTTGCGGGAAATAGGTACAAATAGCCGCTAATTGCATACAGGTTTCAGGACCCGCACCCCAACCCCCTCCCTAAAAGGGAGAGGGAGCGGTCAGAGCTGAGTTTTGCGGGGAGAGGGCAGGGAGAGGGGGACTTTACTGCGGCGCGGCGGGCGCGTTGCTAACCTCGCCGTTGCGCATCACCTGCGCCGCCTGCTGCTTGTCCATATTGGTGGCGCTGAGCTGAGCATTAACGCTCGGTTTCAGCGGCGCATTGGCCTGCACGCTACCGTTCGCGGTTAGCTGGAAATTGCCGTCGCCGCTAATCGGCAGCGCAGGCCAGCCCCAGGCCTGCAGAATATTCAGCGGCACGCCGCGGCCGTTCAAGCTCAGATTGACCTGGCGCTGCGGCAATTGTGACACCGCGGCGGTCGCCTGCAGAATGCCGCGCTCGGTAAAGGCGCTCAGCTCGCTGATGTTGACCGTAGAAGCGTTCGCGTTCAGCTTCAGCGACGGGCGGCGTACGTCGATACGGTTGAAGGTCGCGGCGGCGGCATTGAGGGTGGCGCTACCGTTCCACACGCCCCACTGGCCATCTTTCACCAGCTGTAGTTCACCGCCGTAACCGTCCAGTGCGGTGATCTGCCACGGGAAGGCCGGGTCGATATCGATAATCAGATTTCGGCTGGCGCTGAATTTCTTCAGCGTCAGGCTTTGCAGCCAGCCCGGCATCGGCTCCATCCACAGCTGTTTCCAGTTGGACGGCAGCGTATATTCCAGCCCGGCGAAGACGGCATCGTCGAGCACCAGCGCATTACCGGCGCGCAGCCAGTTGCCGGAGGTACGCACCATGCCGCCCTCCCAGCGGGAGCTGAACTGGCGCAGCGCAATGCCCTGCGGCGAGAATTCGGCATTAACGATGGGATCGAGGAAGTTCAACGAACCGTAGATAAACTCGCTGGCGTTCATCGATAGCGTCCCGTCGTCGCTCTGCCAGCCGTTATGGCTCAAAGTCAGATTGCGCAAGTTGAGGTCGAGGTCGGTCACCGCCCAGCCTGGCCCCTGCAAACGAGCATCGGTCACATCCAGTCGGCCAATCTGCAGCGACGGCACCGAGGTGAGCGGCGCAAGGAACTCATTCAGCGGTTTGGCGCTCTGCAGCCGAATTTCATTCAGGCGCAGGTTATCAACCAGCCAGCTACCGTCGGCGCGGCGTTTGGCGTTGCCGGTCAGCGTGCCGCGCGCGATATCGGCGCCAAGGGTGTTCAGAGTCACCTCGCCGTTATCAATTGCCCCCTGGATCAGGACGTTGCTGGCTTCGACGCCGTTAATATTCATCGAGCCCGCGCTCATCTGAATTTGCGCTTTTCTGCCCAGCACGTCGCCCGCTTCCGGCTGCCACGGCATCACGCCACCGGTCACCCGCTGCGCGCTCAGGTTCCACTCGCTGTCCGGGCTGTTAAAAGCCATATCGCGTAGCTGCAGGCGGTCGGCGGCAAATGGCATTGCCGCGGAAGCCGGAGAAAGATTCAGCGTGCCGTCGCTGAGGACGATTTCATCAGCGTGCAGCGGGTCGCTGAACTGGCGGGTGCTAAAACCGATATCCACCGTTTTGGCGACCAGCGTCGGCGGCTTGCCGTCGCGGCCAAAGGTGACATTTTGCAACTGCAGATGTAGCGGAGAAGAGAAGTCATGCGCCATCTTATCGAAGGCGATTTTCCAGCCGGTGCTTTCGCTTAACCAACTGCTCGCCTGGCGCGCCCCCCAGCGGGTCTGCAGCGCAAAGTAAGCGGCGACGATAACGACCAGCAGGGCGATCAGCAGCCAGAGAACCAGCTTTCCAAGAAATTTCATGATCTTCCATCCTGATAAGTACACATCACCGTGTTATGCACGATTTATGCGCAATCCTCAAGGCGGGAATAGTGAAATGAGATGAAGTGAGGTGAAGAGATGTTACAGCCGCCGCGCTCCCAGGTCGCCGTGGCGATACCGGGGAGCGCAACTTCAATGCGTTAGTTCTTCTCAGGCGGGAAGATTAAATTCAGAACAATCGCCGTGATACCGCCAGCGGCAATACCGGAAGAGAGCAGGTTTTTCAGCCAGTCCGGCGCGAACTGCAGGATCAGCGGCTGCTGCGATACGCCGAGACCCACCGCCAGAGAGAGGGCGATAATCAGAATGGCGCGGCGATTCAGCGGCTCGCGGGAGACGATGCGCACGCCGGATGCGGCAATGGTGCCGAACATCACCAGCGTCGCGCCGCCAAGTACCGGCTCAGGAATATGCTGCACAAAGCCGCTTACCGCCGGGAACAGGCCGAGCACAATCAGCATCAGCGCCACCACAAAGCCCACATAGCGGCTGGCGACGCCAGTCAGTTGGATCACGCCGTTGTTCTGGCCGAAGCAGGAGTTCGGGAAGGTATTGAAAACTGCGGAAACAAATGAGTTCAGGCCGTTCGCCAGTACGCCGCCTTTCAGACGTTTCATATACAGCGGGCCGGAGACCGGTTGCTCAGAAACGTCGGAGGTGGCGGTGATATCGCCGATCGTTTCCAGCGAGGTAATCATAAAGACCAGCATCAGCGGCAGCAGCAGGCTCCAGTCGATGCCCAGGCCGTAATAGAGCGGCGTAGGGATAGTGATCAGGCTGCTGTTGGTAGGCGCGGTGTTAGCCGGCAGCATATCGAGGAACCACGCCGCCAGATAACCGGCAGCCATCGCGATCACCAGCGAGGCGATGCGCAGGTACGGGTTGCGCTGGCGGTTGAGGATAATAATCAGCGCCAGCACGATGCCCGCCAGCAGCAGGTTTTTCGGCGCGCCGAAGGTGTGGTCGGCCATCGCCGCATAGCCGCCGCCGATAGAAGTCAGGCCAACCTGAATGAGCGACAGGCCGATAATCATCACCACCACGCCGGAGACCAGCGGCGTAATAATGCGGCGCGCCAGATGCAGAACCCGCGAGAGGACCATTTCGGTGCAGCTCGCCAGCATCAGGGTGCCGAACAGCGCGGCCATCATCGTCGGCACGTCGGCGCCGCCGGTTTTCAGCGCGGTGCCGCCCATAATCAACGGGGCGACGAAGTTGAAGCTGGTGCCCTGGATGGAGAGCAGGCCGGAGCCAACTGGTCCCCAGGCTTTAATCTGGATAATGGATGCCACGCCGGAGGCGAACAGCGACATGCTGATGATGTGTTGCGTATCTTCGGCCGGGAGGCCGAGCGCCTGACAGATGAGCAGCGCCGGGGTGATGACCGCGACAAACATCGCCAGCAGGTGCTGGAATGCGGCAAACAGCGTTTGCGGAAGCGGCGGACGGTCTTCGAGGCGATAGATTAATTCGCTGGCTGGTTTATGCGCAACCGGTTGCGCATTTTCTGACTCTGCGGTCGTAACGGACATCACAAACAATCCCAAGGTGGCAAAGCGGGAATTTTATCGGACTGTAGACCAAAAGCAAACGTTTGCCACGATTTGGCGCAAAAAATATCCTCACTGAATAGATGTAACAAATTAATTAACATTTTGTATGCTTGATCGCATCAACGCTAATACAAAATATCTTTTTCTGTCATTTTTTGCGCGCTTCTGCTTAAAATCGCTCTCCAACTCCTCAAGATGAGAAGTAATCGACACCGGGAATACCGTCGCGTGTGAATGAATCATGCGCCCATAAGGAGCTCTTTTTTATGTTGCATCTCGATACCTTATCGACGCTCGTTGCCGCAACCATGGTGTTGCTTTTAGGGCGAAAGCTCGTTCAGAACGTCCCATTCCTCAAAAAATATACCATTCCTGAACCCGTCGCCGGCGGCCTGCTGGTGGCGCTGGCGCTGCTGGTTTTGAAAAAAAGCATGGATATCGAAATCGATTTCGATATGAGCCTGAAGGACCCGCTGATGCTGGCGTTCTTCGCCACTATCGGCCTTAACGCTAACCTTGCCAGCCTGCGGGCGGGCGGCAAAGTGCTTGGCACTTTCCTGATTGTGGTGGTGGGCCTGCTGCTGCTGCAGAACGCTCTCGGTATCGGCATGGCGAAGCTGCTGGGGCTGGATCCGCTGATGGGTCTGCTGGCCGGTTCTATCACGCTTTCCGGCGGTCACGGCACCGGGGCGGCGTGGAGTAAATTGTTCGTTGAGCGTTACGGTTTTGCCAATGCCACCGAGGTCGCCATGGCTTGCGCAACCTTCGGCCTGGTGCTCGGCGGCCTGATCGGCGGGCCGGTGGCGCGTTATCTGGTGAAGCACTCTTCCTCGCCGGACGGTACACCGGACGACCAGCTGGCGCCGACGGCGTTTGAGAAGCCGGATATGGGCCGCATGATCACCTCGCTGGTGCTGATTGAAAGCATTGCGTTAATCGCTATCTGCCTGACCGTAGGGAAGGTGGTTGCGCAACTGCTGGCAGGCACCGTGTTTGAATTACCGACCTTCGTCTGCGTGCTGTTTATCGGCGTGATCCTCAGCAACGGCTTGGCGCTGGCAGGGCTGTATCGCGTGTTTGATCGCGCGGTATCGGTACTCGGCAACGTCAGTCTGTCGCTGTTCCTCGCGATGGCGCTGATGAGCCTCAAGCTGTGGGAACTGGCGTCGCTGGCGTTGCCGATGATTATTATTCTGGCGGTACAGGCGGTGGCGATGGCGCTGTATGCGGTGTTTGTGACTTACCGGATGATGGGCAAGAACTATGATGCCGCCGTGCTGGCAGCCGGTCATTGCGGGTTCGGGCTTGGCGCGACGCCGACGGCGATTGCCAATATGCAGGCGATTACCGACCGTTTTGGCCCATCGCATATGGCTTTCCTGGTGGTGCCGATGGTGGGGGCGTTCTTTATCGACATCGTCAACGCGCTGGTGATTAAGCTGTACCTGCTGTTGCCGATATTTGGCTGATACAAAAATGCCGGAGTTAATCTCCGGCATTTTTTTGCCTGATGGCGCTGCGCTTATCAGGCCTACGGGCAACGCCCTGGTATCGTCATCCGGCGCGATACCGAGGTTTACTCGTCGTGCTCTTCCCACGCTAACGCGCGTTTCACCGCTTTCTTCCAGCCGCTGTAGCGGAAATTACGCTCGGTGGTTTCAATACCCGGGCGGAACTCACGTTCAATCACCGCTTTCTCCTGCAGCTCGTCGAGGTTTTGCCAGAAGCCGACCGCCAGACCTGCCAGATAGGCGGCGCCCAGTGCCGTGACTTCACGCACTTCCGGGCGTTCCACGCGGGTGCCGAGAATATCGGACTGGAACTGCATCAGGAAGTTGTTGGCGACCGCGCCGCCGTCCACGCGCAGGGCGTGCAGACGGATACCGGAGTCGGCCTGCATCGCTTCCAGAACGTCACGCGTCTGATAGGCGATAGATTCCAGCGTGGCGCGGATAATATGGTTGGCGTTCACCCCGCGGGTCAGGCCGAAAATCGCGCCGCGCGCATACGGATCCCAGTATGGCGCGCCAAGACCGGTAAAGGCCGGCACCACATACACGCCGTTGGTGTCTTTCACTTTAGTGGCGAAGTATTCAGAATCGAAGGCATCGTTGATGAGTTTCATTTCATCACGCAGCCACTGAATCGACGCTCCGGCCATAAACACCGCGCCTTCCAGCGCGTAGTTCACTTCGCCGGTCGGGCCGCAGGCGATGGTGGTCAGCAGGCCGTGGGTTGAGGTCACCGCCTTTTCACCGGTGTTCATCAACATGAAGCAGCCGGTACCGTAGGTGTTTTTCGCCATCCCTTCTTTCACACACAGCTGGCCAAACAGCGCCGCCTGCTGGTCGCCGGCGATGCCGGAGATAGGAATACGGGTACCGCCTTTACCGCCGATGTTGGTCTGGCCGTACACTTCAGAAGACTTACGTACTTCCGGTAGCATGGCGCGCGGGATATCCAGCGCGTCGAGCATTTTGTCGTCCCAGTCCAGTTCATGGATGTTGAACAACATGGTACGCGAGGCGTTGGTGTAGTCGGTGACGTGCACGCGCCCCTGGGTCATTTTCCAGATAAGCCAGGTATCAACGGTACCGAACAGCAGCTCGCCGCGCTTGGCGCGCTCGCGGGCGCCTTCGACATGGTCAAGGATCCACTTCACTTTGGTACCGGAGAAGTACGGGTCCACCACCAGGCCGGTGGCTTTGCGGATGTACTCTTCCATGCCGTCGCGCTTGAGCTGCTCGCAAATATCCGCGGTGCGGCGGCACTGCCAGACGATAGCGTTGTAAATAGGCTTGCCGGTCTCACGCTCCCAGACGATGGCGGTTTCACGCTGGTTGGTGATGCCGATGGCGGCAATTTCGTCGGAGTTGATATCGGCTTTTGCCAATACTTCGACCAGCGTAGAGCTCTGCGAGGCCCAAATCTCCATCGGGTCGTGCTCAACCCAGCCTGGCTTCGGATAAATTTGTTCGAATTCACGCTGTGACACGCTGACGATATTGGCGTCGTGATCCATCACGACGGCGCGGGAGCTGGTAGTGCCCTGGTCGAGCGCAACGATATATTTTTTCTCGGTCATAATTGGTGTCCCGTAGTCAGATTACAGCGAAGCTTTTTGTTGCGACGCGGAAGAAGCGGATTCTTTTTCTTCCTCGACGCAGGTGTCGCAAGGCAGATGGCGGCCAATGAATTTGCGGTAGCTGAATGCGCCCAGCGCCGCGCCGACCACCGGTGCGCACAGCGGCACCAGGAAATAAGGAATATCTTTGCCGCCGGTGAAGGCGACGTTGCCCCAGCCTGCCAGCCAGGCGAAGGCTTTCGGTCCGATATCACGCGCCGGGTTCATCGCGAAGCCGGTCAGCGGACCCATGGAGGCGCCGATAACGGCAATCAGCAGACCAATCAGCAGCGGCGCCAGCGGGCCGCGCGGCACGCCGTTGCCGTCGTCGGTCAGCGCTAAAATCACGCCCATCAGGATAGCGGTAATCACCATTTCTACCGCGAAGGCCTGCACAAAATTGATATGCGGGTTAGGATAGGTCGAGAAGATACCGGCGAGCTCAAGGCTTTCCACGCTGCCGCGTACCATATTGTGGGTGTGTTCGAAATCGAAGAAAAGATTGTAATAAAGCCCGTAAACTAATGCCGCAGCGCAAAAGGCGCCAGCGAATTGCGAAATAATAAAAGGAACAACTTTGCGCCCATCAAAGCAGGCGAATAACCATAAGGCGATGGTGACCGCCGGATTAAGGTGCGCACCGGATACGCCCGCGGTCAGGTAGATAGCCATAGCCACCCCCAGACCCCAGATGATGCTGATTTCCCACTGACCGAAGCTGGCTCCTGCGACTTTGAGCGCAGCTACGCACCCAACGCCGAAAAAGATCAACAACCCGGTACCGAGAAACTCTGCGATGCACTGGCCTTTTAATGTTGATGTCTGGCTCATAATCGGATCCTGAAGCGAAGTGATTATTGTAAGTATGTTGGTCGTGGACGACCACGGTGCCTTGTAGGCATAGTGTTAATTTATCGTTAACGAGCATAAACGAGAAATATCGAAATTTAAATTTGTGTCCCTCGTCAAGAAAATGAGCGTTTTCGCGCCATAAACGCGTGTTGCGGCACATTTACCCACCTTTTTCTGCGTATTTTGTTATCTCATTGATTAACAATCGCCAGAGAAGTTCGGGGCAATTGCCGCGAACGCACCAGGTAAAGACTGAAAAGTGTTGCAAACCGCAATCTGCGCGGGTTGTCGCTGGACAGGTGAGGCGGGGATTCATACAATCGACGACAACACCGCTATTGTGCGCTAATTCGTTAAGGCGGGACCGCGTATACGAAACACGAGTTTCTATCAACGCCTTGCAAGATCAGGAGAGGTATGACGATGTCATTAGAAGTGTTTGAGAAATTAGAATCTAAAGTTCAGCAGGCGATTGATACCATCACTCTGTTGCAGATGGAAATCGAAGAGCTGAAAGAAAAGAACACCACGCTGGCGCAGGAAGTGCAGAGCGCGCAGCACGGTCGTGAAGAGCTGGAGCGTGAAAATAGCCAGCTGAGAGAACAACAGCAGGGCTGGCAGGATCGTCTGCAGGCGCTGCTGGGCCGCATGGAAGAAGTCTAATCGCTTCTCGCCCCTTCCCGTCCGGGAGGGGGTTTTCTTTATCCTCCGCTTTATATCTCCAGGTTATAGCCAATCTTTTTTTATTCTTTAATCATTGATTCGCTTTCTGGCACGCTTAGTTCATCACAACACGACATAAAGAGAGCGGTGCGATGAATAAGTGGGGCGTAGGGTTAACTCTGTTGCTGGCATCCGCCAGCGTGCTGGCAAAAGATTATCAGCTGTTAAACGTATCGTACGATCCGACGCGCGAGCTGTACGAACAGTATAATAAAGCGTTTAGCGCGCACTGGAAGCAGGAAACCGGCGATAACGTGGTGATTCGTCAGTCGCACGGCGGCTCCGGCAAACAGGCGACGTCAGTTATCAACGGGATTGAAGCAGATGTCGTCACCCTGGCGCTGGCCTACGACGTAGACGCCATTGCTGAACGTGGCCGTATCGATAAAAACTGGCTGAAGCGCCTGCCGGATAACTCCGCGCCGTATACCTCAACCATCGTGTTCCTCGTCCGTAAGGGCAACCCAAAACAGATCCATGACTGGAACGACCTGATTAAACCTGGCGTGTCGGTCATCACCCCGAACCCGAAAAGCTCCGGCGGCGCCCGCTGGAACTACCTGGCGGCATGGGGCTACGCCCTGCATCAGAATCACGGCGATCAAGCTAAAGCGCAGGAGTTCGTGAAGGCGCTGTATAAAAACGTGGAAGTGCTGGATTCCGGCGCGCGCGGTTCTACCAACACCTTCGTCGAACGCGGGATCGGCGATGTGCTGATTGCCTGGGAGAACGAAGCGCTGCTGGCGACGAAAGAGCTGGGCAAGGACAAGTTTGAAATCGTGACGCCGAGCGAGTCTATTCTGGCCGAGCCGACGGTTTCCGTCGTCGATAAAGTGGTGGATAAGAAAGGCACTCGTCAGGTGGCGGAAGCGTACCTGAAGTATCTCTACTCGCCGGAAGGCCAGGAGATTGCGGCGAAGAACTTCTATCGTCCGCGCGATCCTGATGTGGCGAAGAAATATGCCAACGAGTTCCCGAAATTGAAGCTGTTTACCATCGATCAGGAGTTCGGCGGCTGGACGAAAGCGCAGAAGGAGCACTTCTCCAACGGCGGTACCTTCGACCAGATTAGCCAGCGTTAATCCTCTTGTCCCTGCTGGCGCTACGCTTAGCAGGGATACAGTTCTGCGCCATTTGGTATCCCGGGTAAGGCGACAGCCGCCACCCGGGGTAACTCCCCGCCCGCCATCTGTTTTTATTTAGTCATCAAATTACGTTACTCTTCCGGTTCAAGCTTAACAGGGAACAATAATGAGAAGAGTAAGATACCTTTTATGGGTGCTGCTGGTGGTTATTCTGGCGGCGCTGGCTGGCGGCTACTATTGGCTGCATTCCGGCAACCCGAACGCGTTACGTCATATTGTCCTGCAGCAGTGCGTACCCAATCAGCAGCAACATCAAAATCCGTCGCCGTGCGCGGAAGTGAACCTGAAAGGCGGCTACGTGTTGTTTAAAGATCGCAACGGCCCGCTGCAATATCTGCTGATGCCGACCTACCGTATTAACGGTACCGAAAGTCCGCTGCTGTTGGATCCGCTGACGCCGAATTTCTTCTGGCAGGCGTGGCAGGGGCGCGAAATTATGAGCCAGCGCCGCGGCGCGCCAATTGATGATAACGCGGTATCGCTGGCGATTAACTCGCGCAGCGGGCGCACGCAAAACCACTTCCATATTCATATCTCCTGCCTGCGTCCCGATGTCCGCGCGCAGTTAGATAATGATGCGGCGACAATTAGCAGCCGCTGGCTACCCTTGCCGGGCGGTCTGCAGGGCCATCAATATCTGGCGCGTCGGGTAACGGAAACCGAGCTGGCTCAGCGCAGCCCGTTCCTGATGCTGGCGGAAGAGGTACCGGAAGCGCGCGAACATATGGGGCGTTATGCGTTAGCGATGGCGCGTCAAAGCGACGGCTCGCTGGTGCTGTTGGCGACAGAACGTAACCTGCTGACTTTCAACCGTGCTTCGGCGGAAGAAATTCAGGATCATAGCTGCGCAATTCTTAACGCAAACCACTAGTTCTGGCGTTTACCTGTCTTTCCTGTCGTCGTATTCTTGCTGAAAAAAACGACAGGAGACAGGCATGTCGCTCTGGCTAACCCACCCGCTGTTCCTCCCTTCGCTGATCGTCGGCATCACCATTGTGCTCTGGGCGACTTCACTGTTACCGGAATTTATCACCGCGCTGCTGTTCTTCGCGGCGGCGATGATGACCAAAATCGCTCCGCCGGAGGTGATCTTCGGCGGTTTTGCTTCCTCGGCGTTCTGGCTAGTGTTCAGCGGCTTTGTGTTGGGGATCGCCATCCGTAAGACCGGACTGGCGGATAGAGCGGCGCAGGCGCTATCGGCGCGGCTCACCGACTCCTGGCCGCGGATGGTCGGCAGCGTCGTATTACTGAGTTATGCGTTGGCGTTCGTGATGCCGTCAAACATGGGGCGCATCGCGCTGTTGATGCCGATCGTGGCGGCGATGGCCCGGCGCGCGGGGATCGCCGACGGCACGCGCGGCTGGTACGGCCTGGCGCTGGCGGTGGGCTTTGGCACCTTCCAGCTTTCTGCGACCATTTTGCCCGCTAACGTGCCAAATCTGGTGATGAGCGGGGCGGCGGAAGGCTCTTACGGGATCCATCTGAATTACGTTCCCTATTTACTGCTGCATACGCCGGTGCTTGGCTGGCTGAAAGGGGCGGTGCTGGTGGCGTTGATCTGCTGGCTGTTTCCCGGCAAGCCGCATCCGCCGCGCGAGCTGGCGTCGCTGGCGCCAATGAGCCGCGATGAAAAGCGTCTGGCGTGGCTGCTGGTGGTGGTACTGACGTTATGGGTGACAGAGAGCTGGCACGGTGTCGGCCCGGCGTGGACCGGCCTGGCGGCAGCGGTGGTCACGCTGCTGCCACGAGTGGGATTTATCAGCGGCGAGGAGTTCGCCAGCGGGGTGAATATGCGCACCTGCATTTATGTTGCCGGCATTTTGGGACTGGCGATTACCGTGACCCAAACCGGGATTGGCGGCGCGGTGGGTAACGCGCTGCTGCAGGTGATGCCGCTGGATAAAGATAATCCGTTCACCAGCTTCCTGGCGCTGACCGGAATTACCAGCGCGCTGAACTTTATTATGACCGCTAACGGCGTCCCGGCGCTGTATACGACTTTTGCGCAGAGCTTTGCCGACGCGACCGGCTTTCCGCTGCTGAGCGTGATTATGATTCAGGTGCTGGGTTATTCCACGCCGCTGCTGCCGTACCAAGCGTCGCCGATCGTGGTGGCGATGGGATTAGGTAAAGTCCCGGCGAGAGCGGGGATGTTGCTATGTCTGGCGCTGGCGGCGGTGAGCTATTTGATTTTGCTGCCGTTGGATTACGCGTGGTATCAGCTATTGGGGAAATTGTAGCGATAATATAAAACCCGGCTCGCGCTGCGCTAAGCCGGGTTATTACTCGTGCGAATTTGTCAGCAACCCCGGCGGCGTTTCACCACCGGGAAAGCGAATTACGCTTTTTTCGCCGCTTCTGCAGCTTTAACGATCACCGCGAAAGCGTCTGCTTTCAGGGATGCGCCGCCAACCAGCGCGCCGTCGATGTCCGGCTGGGTGAACAGCTCTGCGGCGTTGCCGGCGTTAACGGAACCGCCGTACTGGATGATGACCTGCTCAGCGATTTTAGCGTCAGCTTTAGCAATGTGGTCACGGATAAATTTGTGCACCGCCTGAGCCTGCGCTGGGGTAGCGGATTTACCGGTACCGATGGCCCATACGGGTTCGTAAGCGATAACCACGCCTTCAAAAGCGGCTGCGCCCTGAGTTTTCAGCACGGCGTCGATCTGACGCGCGCAAACTTCTTCAGTTTTGCCCGCTTCGTTTTCAGCTTCGGTTTCACCGATGCACAGAACCGGCGTCAGACCCTGCTCTTTCAGTACAGCGAATTTCTTCGCGATCAGCTCGTCGGATTCTTTGTGGTAGGTACGGCGTTCGGAGTGGCCGATGATGATGTACTGCGCGCCGATATCTTTCAGCATTTCAGCGGAGGTTTCACCGGTGAATGCGCCGGACAGGTTCACGTCAACGTTCTGCGCGCCCAGGTGGATGTGGCTGCCTTCTGCCGCACGCTTAGCCAGGTCGAGATACATTTCCGGCGGCGCGATTGCCACTGCACAGCCGCTTACGCCGGCCAGTTCAGTACGCAGGTTAGCAACCAGTTCGTTTACCATGTGGCGGCTGCCGTTCAGTTTCCAGTTACCCATCACTAAAGGATGTCGCATTTTAATTCTCCACGCTACTAAGCGAATTAAGGAATATAGCCGCCCCAGAGGGCAGCATGGTCTGTGAAACAGTATAGAGACTCGTCACTGGAAAGGCTTTGCTTTTTGTCATTTATTGTTGTCTTCCAGCGTTTCAGATAGCGCCAGCTTAATCGGTTCAATGGCGAAAGTTAGCCCCTTTTCCCCGTGATCTGCCACCACATAGCGCACCGCGCCTTCGGTTTCGGTGTAGTAGCGTTTGCCTTTGCCGGCAGTCAGCAGTTTTTGCAGCTTTTGCTGGCTCTGCAGTGGGCTTAGGGTCGGCACAAAGGCGCGAAGAATGGCGCTCATATACTCCTGCGCTTTCGCTTTCGCCGCCTTTTGTTCCGGCCCCTGAATCGGCAGCCAGGTTATCTGCATTGATTTAATCTTCAGCGTGCCGCGCTCCAGCGCGGTAGAGGCATACAGATTCTCGTTAATCTTGGTGGCGGCGCGGGTCAGGTTGGCTTTATCGCGGCTGGAGGCGATAGAACGGAACTCGTTTAGCGGCAGTTTCGGATTATCGGCATTAAATTTCTCGCGGAACTCGCTGATGCTGACATCAAAAATCGGCGCGCTGGGTAGCAAATAGGGGGCGGTGGCGGCGGATTCCGTTTCTGCGGACAACGCCATCGGGCCGACAGATAACGCTGTCAGCCCAATTAAACTTAAGATTGCCCACTTCTTCATGCCCATCTTTCCTTTTTTTGCCTGCCGACGATTAAAACGGGAACCGTCACGCTTGTCAAAAAGTGACGCCTTCAGGGTAAACTACGCGAATGATGATGATAAGGAATAAAACATGACCCTACAGCAGTGGTTATTCTCAATTAAAGGCCGTATTGGCCGCCGGGATTTCTGGATTTGGATCGTTATCTGGGTGTTGACCATGAGCGCGCTGTTTACCCTCGCGGGCAGCAATTTACTGAGTTTGCAGACCGCGGCGTTTATTCTCGTCTGCCTGCTCTGGCCGACGGCGGCGGTGGTGGTGAAGCGTCTGCACGATCGCGGGAGATCCGGCCTCTGGGCGCTGCTGATGATTTTGGCGTGGATGCTGCTGGCGGGCAACTGGGCGATGTTGCCGCAGGTCTGGCAGTGGGGCGTTGGGCGCTTTGTACCGACGCTGATTATCGTCATGATGTTGATCGACCTGGGCGCGTTCGTCGGCACCCAGGGCGAAAATAAGTTTGGCAAAGAGACGCAGGATGTCCGCTGGAAAGCGGACGCCTGATTACCAGTAGTGCTCTGCCGTCATATGGCCCGGTCGGCGACGCAGATGTTTGGTCATCTGCCGGGTCTCTTTCAGCAACTGCTGGGTATCACGCACCATCTGCGGGTTACCGCACAGCATCACGTGGCTGGTATCGGCGGTCATCGCCAGGCCGACCGCCTCTTCCAGCGCGCCGGTTTCAATCAGAAACGGCACCCGGCCCGTCAGCGAACCTTCCGCTGTCTCGCGGCTAACCACGGTCTGGATACGTAATTTGCCGGCGTAGCGCTGCTCCAGTTCGCGCATTTGCGGTAAATAGCTGAGGTCGGCGGCGTAGCGCGCCGCATGCACCAGCACAAGGTTCTTGAAGCGATCCAGGTCTTTTCCTTCTTCCAGAATCGACAGATAGGGGCCGATCGCCGTACCGGTGGCGAGCATCCACAACGTGTCGCAGTCTGGCACCTCTTCCAGCACGAAGAAACCGGCGGCTTCGCTGACAATCTGAACATCGTCGCCGGGTTTCAGCGCGGCCAGTCGCGGGCTGAGTTTACCCTCCGGAACGGTGACCAGGTAGAACTCGAGATCGGGATTGCTGGGGGCGTTGACATAGGAGTAGGCGCGCTGCACGCGCTCGCCGTCAACATCCAGGCCCAGTTTAGCAAACTGCCCTGCGGTGAACGGCTCAACGGGCGCGTGAATGGTGAGGCTAAATAGTGCATCGGTCCAGTTTTGCACTTTTACAACTTTACCTGTAACCCAGTTTGCCATTGCGTCTCTCCTTTCAATCTCGTCAGTCTATCTTCACCGCGACGGGAGAAGATTTCCAGCCCGAAAAGGCTGGAAAGCTCGATTGATCAAATGTTTTACAGGATGTATTGCTGGACGTCCGGGTCTTTTCGGTCGAGGTAATGAATCGACTGAATACGGCGGATAGTCCGCGATTTACCGCGGATTAGCAGCGTTTCGGTGGTCGCCATGTTGCCCTTGCGGGTGATGCCGTCCAGCAGATCGCCTTTGGTAATCCCGGTGGCGGAGAAGATGACGTTATCACTGCGCGCCATCTCATCAAGACGCAGCACTTTACCCGCTTCGATACCCATGGTTTTGCAGCGCGCCAGTTCGTTTTCACCGATACGGCGGTTCTCTTCGCTATCGCCCTTCACGTGGTGACGAGCCAGCAGGCGGCCCTGCATATCGCCGTCAAGCGCGCGGATCACTGCCGCCGAAACCACACCTTCCGGCGCGCCGCCGATGCCGTACAGCACGTCGACTTCGCTATCCGGCATACAGGTCAGGATAGAGGCCGCCACGTCGCCATCGGGGATCGCGAACACGCGCACGCCCAACTGCTGCAGTTGCGCAATGACCGCGTCGTGGCGGGGTTTTGCCAGCACGGTGACGGTCAGCTCGTCGAGCGGTTTATTCAACGCGCGGGCGATGTTGCGCAGGTTCTCTTCCAGCGGCAGATTGAGATCGATGGCGCCTTTAGCGCCGGGGCCGACAATCAGCTTTTCCATATACATATCCGGCGCGTTGAGGAAGCAGCCTTTATCGCCAACCGCCATCACCGCCAGCGCGTTGGCCTGGCCCATGGCCGTCATGCGGGTACCTTCAATCGGATCGACGGCGATATCTACCGCGTCGCCTTTGCCGGTACCCACTTTTTCGCCGATATAGAGCATCGGCGCTTCATCGATTTCACCCTCGCCGATGACGATGGTGCCGTCGATATTGACGAGGTTAAGCATAATGCGCATGGCGTTAACCGCTGCGCCGTCGGCGGTATTTTTATCGCCGCGGCCCAGCCATTTATAGCCCGCCAGCGCGGCGGCTTCGGTGACACGCGAAAATTCGATGGCCAGTTCTCGTTTCATAATCCACTCATTGTGTAGAAAAGTTGCCCGTAGCGCGGCAAGAAGGACGCGCTACGCGTTGGAATAGCGTTCGGTTTCCGGCATCCAGCGCTCAATCAGCGCCTGTGCCTGCAGCGGATAGCGTTCGTGAATATGGCGAGCAATGCGCTGAACCTCGGGGATCATGGCCTGATCGCGCAGCAAGTCCGCTACTTTAAATTCGGCGTTGCCGGTCTGGCGGGTGCCGAGAAGCTCGCCGGGGCCGCGGATTTCAAGGTCTTTCTGGGCGATGACGAAACCGTCGTTGCTGTCGCGCAGCACCTGCAGGCGCTTCTGCGCCGTTTTGGAGAGCGGCGATTTATAGAGTAGCACGCAGTGGGAGGCGACGGCGCCGCGCCCGACGCGCCCGCGTAGCTGGTGCAGCTGCGCCAGACCCAGACGCTCCGGGTTTTCGATAATCATCAGGCTTGAGTTAGGGACGTCAACGCCGACTTCAATCACCGTGGTGGCGACCAGCAGGTGCATCTCGCCCTGCTTGAAGGCCTGCATCACTGCCTGCTTTTCCGCTGGTTTCATCCGCCCGTGGACGAGGCCGATATTAAGTTCCGGCAGCGCCAGTTTGAGCTCTTCCCAGGTGGCTTCCGCCGCCTGGGCTTCCAGCAGATCGGACTCTTCAATCAGCGTACAGACCCAATAGGCCTGACGACCTTCCTGGGTGCAGGCGTTGCGCACGCGGTCGATAATGTCGCTGCGGCGGGTATCCGGGATAGCGACGGTCGTTACCGGGGTACGGCCCGGCGGCAGCTCGTCGATAACCGAGGTATCGAGATCGGCATAGGCGGTCATCGCCAGGGTGCGTGGAATCGGCGTAGCGGTCATGATCAGCTGATGCGGGTGGAAGCCCTGCTGCTGGCCCTTTTCCCACAGCGCCAGGCGTTGATGAACGCCAAAACGGTGCTGTTCGTCGATAATCACTAGCGCCAGGCCGTTAAACTGCACCTGCTCCTGGAAAATGGCGTGGGTGCCGACAATCATCTGCACTTCGCCGTTGGCGATGGCCTCCTGCTGCGCCTGGCGCGCTTTGCCTTTCTGCTTGCCCGCCAGCCAGCCGACTTCAATGCCCAGCGGCGCGAACCAGCTGCGGAAATTATTGGCGTGCTGCTCGGCGAGCAGTTCGGTCGGCGCCATCAGCGCCACCTGTTTGCCATGGGCGATAGCGCGCAGGGCGGCCAGCGCGGCGACCAGCGTTTTGCCGGATCCGACGTCGCCCTGCACCAGGCGCATCATCGGCACGTCCAGCGCCATATCGCGCTCGATCTCAGCGGTGACGCGCGCCTGCGCGCCCGTTGGTTTAAAGGGCAGGGAAGCCAGAAGCTGGGTTTTCAGCGTGTCGTTGGCGCTGAGCGGCAGAGCATGATAGCGCTGGGCGCCGGCGCGGAGCGCCAGCATGCTGAGATTATGCGCTAACAACTCTTCCAGGATAAGACGCTGCTGTGCCGGATGTTTACCGCTCTCCAGCTCGCTGAGCTGTAGCGACGGCGGCGGGCGATGCAGCGTACGCAGCGCCTCCGGCAGGCTCATCATCCCCTGCGCCAGCTCCGGCGGCAGCAGTTCGCTAATCGCGCAGGTGTCCAGCAGCTCAAGCGCCTGATCGGTGAGTTTGCGCAGCGTCGCCTGCTTAATGCCTTCAGTGGTCGGGTAGACCGGAGTCAGGGTTTCCTGCAGCTCCGGGGTACTCATATCGCCCTGCACGCGATATTCCGGGTGGATCATCTCGGCGCCAAACTTGCCGCGTTTAGCTTCGCCGTAGGCTAGCACGCGACGACCGGTCGCCAGGCTGTTTTTCATCGCCGCGTTGAAGTTGAAAAAACGCATGGTCAGGATGCCGGAACCGTCACTTATCTGACAGGTCATCATCCGGCGGCCGCCGAAGGTGATATTGCTGTTGAGCACTTCCCCCTCTACGGTTGCGTAGACGCCCGGCAGCAGTTCGCCGATTTGGTACAAGTGAGTCCGGTCTTCATAGCGCAGTGGCAGATGAAGTAGCAGGTCCTGAACCGTATGCAGACCGATTTTCGCCAGTTTGCTGCTCTGTGCGGCGCCAACGCCGGTCAGCGAGTTGAGCGGGACGGCATCTAACAGGCGGCCTGACATCGGATTTACCTCGCCGCCTGCATCGTTGCCCACCACGAGGCATCGGCTTCTACTTCGCCCTGCTCGTTGACGTGGGGATAAGGCAGACCTTTTTGTTTGGCGACGCGCGCCAGCACCGGGTAACCGCCTTCAAATAGCAGCCGCTGCTGCTCTTCAGGCGGCAGCATGCTATTAGCGCGTTTGTACATTCCAGCGTTCTGCCGCTGACGCTGCGCTTCGTAAAGGATCAGCGCGGAGGCGACGGAGACGTTCAGCGACTGCACCATACCGACCATAGGGATAATGATGTCCTGGTCTGCCAGCGCCAGTGCTTCTTGGGTGATGCCGGTTTTCTCCTGGCCCATCAGGATGCAGGTCGGGCGCGTATAGTCGATTTCGCGAAAATCGATGGCTTTGTCGGAAAGGTGCGTCGCGAGGATTTGCATGCCCCGGCCTTTTAAGTGGCTGACGGCATCGCCGATCGTGCGGTGCGTTTTTACCTGCACCCAGCTATTGCTGCCGGCGGCGGCAGAGGCCATGGTGCGCATGCGGCTGCCAGGCCAGATGGCGTGTACTTCATGTACGCCGATGGCGTCTGCGGTGCGGATGACCGCAGAGACGTTATGGGGTTTATGGACCTGCTCCATGCAGACCGTCAGATCAGGCTGACGCCTGGCGAGCATCTCGCAGATACGCGCATAACGCTGTGAATTCATTCTACTTAATCCTTCGAACTGCCTCGGCGTTAGCTGCACTCACTCACCCCAGTCACGTACTTCAGTACCTTCCTGGGGATTCGATTTTTGTAAAAGCTAATTTCGGTTACGAGTGACTTTAATCACGTCCGGCATGACGCGAATTTTGCGCATGATATTCGCCAGATGCACGCGGTCGCGCGCGGTCAGGCGGATAAAGGCGCTGTAAACGCGGCCATCTTTTTCTTCCGTATTCAGGCTCTGAATATTGGAAGACGCGGTGTTGATTGCGGCCGTCAGGTTAGCCAGCGCGCCCTGGTGGTTGAACATATCCACCTTAATTTCGGCGATAAATTCCTGCGCAGTTTCTTTATCCCATTCGACCGCCATAAACTTCTCAGGCTCTTTCTGGTAGCCGCGGATGTTACGGCAGGATTCATGGTGGATAACCAACCCTTTGCCTGGGCTGACGTGGGCGATGATCGGATCGCCTGGAATCGGACGACAGCACTTGGCGAAAGTAATCAGCACGCCATCGGCGCCCTTGATCGGCAGATGGCCGTGATTCGACGCGTTGGCCGGCACCGGTGCGGCAGAGGCTTCGCCCTGCTGCAGATTTTTAGCTACCACGACGCTCATTGCGTTACCGAGACCGATTTCCGCCAGCAGATCGTCAAGCGTGGCCAGCTTCATGCGGTCAAGTTCGCGCTGGATGTTCTCCTGCGGGATCTCTGCCAGCTTGCGGCTGCCGCCTAACGCGTGGTTGAGCAATCGGCGGCCAAGGCTGACCGAATCGTCGCGCTTAAGGTTCTTCAGCAGTTGGCGGATTTTGGCGCGCGCTTTCGAGCTAACGACAAAGTTCAGCCATGCGGCATTCGGGCGTGCGCCCGGCGCGGTAATGATTTCGACAGTCTGACCGCTGGAGAGCGGCTGCGACAGCGGATAGGGCTGGCGGTCGACGCGCGCGCCGACGCAGGCATGGCCGATATCGGTATGCACCGCGTAGGCGAAGTCCACCGGCGTGGCACCGGCAGGCAGTTCGACAATGCGCCCTTCCGGGGTGAAAACGTAAATCTCATCCGGGAACAGATCGGATTTAACGCTCTCGATAAATTCAAACGAACTACCGGCGCTCTGCTGCAGTTCCAGCAGGCTTTGCATCCAGCGCTGGGCGCGGATTTGCGCGGTCGTGCTGCTTTCGCCGCCGTGCTCTTTATAAGCCCAGTGCGCCGCTACCCCCATCTCCGCCATCTGGTCCATATCTTCGGTACGGATTTGCACCTCGACCGGGACGCCGTGGGGGCCAATCATCGAGGTGTGCAAAGATTGATAGCCGTTCGCTTTTGGAATGGCGATGTAATCTTTGAAACGACCTGGACGCGGCTTGTAGAGGCTGTGCATTTGGCCCAGCACGCGATAGCAGATATCGGGATCGTGAACGATAACGCGGAAGGCGTAGATGTCCATGATCGAGTGAAAACGCTGCTCTTTGAGCACCATTTTGCAATAAATGGAGTACAGATGCTTTTCGCGACCGCTAACGCGGCAGGGGATCCCCGCTTCCTGTAAACGCCCTTCGATCTCAGAGAGGATCTTCTGAATCATCTCTTTTCGGTTGCCGCGCGCTGCTTTGACCACTTCTTTAATGACGCGGTAGCGGTTAGGGTACAGCGCTTCAAAGCCCAGCTCTTCGAGCTCGGTTTTGATGTGATGGATACCTAAACGGTGCGCCAGAGGGCTATAAATTTCCAGCGTTTCGCGGGCGATGCGGCGGCGTTTATCCGGGCGTAGTGAGCCCAGGGTGCGCATGTTGTGGGTGCGGTCGGCAAGCTTGATGAGGATGACGCGGATATCCTGCACCATCGCCATGATCATTTTGCGGAAGTTTTCGGCTTGCGCCTCTTTCTTATCGCGGAACTTGAGCTTATCAAGTTTCGACACCCCCTCTACCAGTTCGGCGACGCTTTTACCAAAAAGCTGTTCCATGTCCTGGTAGGTGGCAGGGGTATCTTCAATCACATCATGCAGCAGCGCGGCCATCAGCGTTTCGTAGTCGAGTTTCATCTCGGCCAGAATGCAGGCCACCGCTACCGGGTGCGTGATATAGGGTTCACCGCTTGAACGTGTCTGACCCTCGTGAGCGTCACGTGCAACGAGATACGCCTGCCGAAGGCGCTTGATTTGCTCTTCCGGCAGGTAGTTTTGAATCAGCTGATTCAGGCTTTCAAACAGATACAAGGGCGACCCGCTGTGTGATTAACGACGACCTTCAGCAATCGCGGTAACGGCTTGTAATTCAGCGGCTTCCTGCTCTTGCTGTTCCTGGCGCTCACGTACATCGAGGATCTGGTTGTTGATCAGACCTTCTTCGATTTCGCGCAGTGCGATAACGGTGGTTTTATCGTTTTCTTCCGGTACCAGCGGATCCTTTCCGCCTACCTGCATCTGACGAGCGCGACGCGCGGCGACCAGTACCAGGTCAAAACGGTTACCAATTTTCTCTACAGCGTCCTGAACAGTTACGCGTGCCATACTTAAAATGCTCCACAGGTGAAGAAATGACTGGGCATGATACTGAATGTGGGTTCAGTCTGCCAATAGTTTGGTGATTAAAGCGCCATGTCGCTGCTTTTGGCGGCTCATGCGCAGACGTTCAGCGCGGATAATGTTTTTCAGATCGCCTAAAGCGGTATCAAAATCATCATTCACAATAAGGTAATCATATTCCGCGTAATGGCTCATTTCTGCAACTGCCTGCGCCATACGTTTTGCGATGACTTCTTCGCTGTCCTGACCGCGGCCGCGCAGGCGGCGGTCAAGCTCGTCTTTTGACGGCGGCAGAATAAAGATACTGCGCGCGCCGGGCATTTTATTACGAATTTGCTGGGCGCCCTGCCAGTCGATATCGAGGAAAACATCGACGCCAGTCGCCAGAACCTGCTCGATAGCTTCACGAGAGGTGCCGTAATAATTGCCAAAAACCTCAGCGTGCTCAAGGAAAGCGTCTTCGCTAATCATCGACCTGAATTTATCGTGATCCACAAAGAAATAGTGTTCACCGTGAACTTCACCCGGGCGCGGATTGCGCGTGGTATGCGACACAGAAACCTGGGAGTCGTACAACGGTTGGGTCTTCAATAAAGCCTGAATCAGGCTGGATTTACCCGCGCCGCTAGGGGCGGAAACAATATAAAGCGTGCCTTGAGCCATGAGTGTCTTTTGTATGTGATTGTCGAAAGAGATGCTACATACGAGCCTATTATACACGCCGCCGCTGCGTGACGCAGTCATTGTCACACTTTTTGCCGCTGTTTCTTTCATTTTGCCTGCCGCTTTCCTGATTTCTTAAGCAGTTGCAGCAACGATGCGTAAATCCTGGAAAGCCGCTCGCAGCGTAATGATTTGCCTGTCGCCGCGGCTTCGGTCTTTAGCGCACGATGCCGCAAGGTAAAACAAGGAGGTAAAGGCATGTGCAAATGGCTGATAGCGGCAGCGTTATGGATGGCGGCGGCACTGGCAACGGCGGCCTGCCCGGCGTGGTCTTCGCAACGAGCCGGGCAGGAGATAGACCGCCTGAGCCTGCAGATTGCCGACTGGAAAGCGGCCTACTGGCAGCAGGGCAGTAGCGGAGTCAGCGACGAAGTCTACGACATGCTTTCGGCCCGGTTGGCGCAGTGGCGGCGCTGCTTCGGTGAGGAGACGCCGACTGAAGACGATCTGCCGCCGCCGCGCGGCGAAGTCAAGCACCCCATCGCGCATACCGGCGTGCGCAAGCTGCCTGACGCCATGAGCGTCGGGCGCTGGATGCGCGATAAAACAGACCTGTGGCTACAACCAAAAGTCGACGGTGTAGCGGTGACGCTGGTATATCGCGGCGGCAGGTTAATACGGGCGATTAGCCGCGGTGACGGTCTGGCAGGGGAAGACTGGACGGCAAAAGTGCGCCAGATCCCCGGCGTACCGCAAACTACCGCAGGAGCGCTGGCAAACAGTGTATTACAGGGAGAAATTTTTCAGCTGCAAGAGGGGCATATACAAAAACAGGCGGGCGGTATGAATTCACGGGCGAAAGTGGCCGGGATACTGATGCGCAAAGCGTCGTCGGCTGAGCTGAAAACGCTGGGGCTGTTTATCTGGGCCTGGCCCGATGGCCCGGCCCAGATGCCTTCTCGTCTGGCGCTGCTTGCCGCTGGCGGGTTTCCTCTGGCGCAGCGCTATTCCCATCCGGTTAAAGATTGGCAGCAGGCTGCCGCCTGGCGGGAGCGCTGGTTTAGCTCGCCGCTGCCCTTTGTCACCGACGGCATTGTGATCCGTGCGGAAAAAGAACCCGCCGGGGGCAGTTGGCTTCCAGGACAGGGGTTCTGGGTGGCGGCCTGGAAATATCTACCGTTTTCGCAGGTGACGGAAGTGACCACTATCCAGTTTGCCATCGGGCGTAGCGGTAAAATAGCCGTTGTGGCGCATCTCGAACCGGTAAAACTGGACGACAAGCTGGTGCGGCGGGTCAATATTGGTTCGGTGTCCCGCTGGCGGCAGTTAGACATCGTCGCCGGAGACCAGGTGTTAATAAGCCTGGCCGGACAGGGGATCCCGCGTCTGGATAGCGTGGTCTGGCGGGCCAGCCAACGCGATGGGCCGCAACCGCCTTCGCCTCGCTTTCATTCCTTAACTTGTTATTTTGCGACGCCCGAGTGCGCCGGGCAGTTTCTCTCCCGCCTTGTTTGGCTATCGTCTAAGCCAGTTCTGGATATTGCAGGCGCAGGAGAGGCGCTTTGGCGCACATTAATGGAAGATCGCCACATGACACATCTTTTCTCATGGTTGGCTTGGACGCCTGAACAACTACAGAGCGTGCCAGGAATTAGCGGCGAGCGCGGCCTGCGTCTGTGGCATCAGTTCAATTTGACCCGTGAGCAGCCGTTTATTCGTTGGGTGTTGGCGCTGGGGGTACCGATACCTCAGGCCGCGCAGGCAAGCGTTGCGGCAGAAAACTGGCGGCAGCTGCGGGAGCGCAATGAGTCTCAGTGGCGACGATTACCGGGAGTGGGGCAGGAAAGGGCACGGCAGCTGGTCGTCTTTTTGCAAAACCCGGATATTGCCGCGCTGGCGCAGTGGCTCAGCGGGCAACGTATCCCGGGTTTCTGAGGAATTAATGAGCGTCGTGCTTGTAGTAGAAGACCGGCAGGCCGAGCTTCCAGCGCAGGGCGAGCATACGCGCGGTAAAGCCGAAGAGCAGCGTGGCGATGACCACTACGTCGTGGCTGCTGACGTAGTGCTGTAATGCGATATAGAGCACCGCGGCGGCAAAAGAGATACCAGCGTACAGTTCTTTCTGAAACACCAGCGGGATACGCTTACAGAACATATCGCGTAGCACGCCGCCAAAGACGCCAGTGATCACCGCGGCAATAGACGCGATTATTGGCCCTTCGCCCATATCCAGCGCGATTTGCGCGCCGATAATCGAGAACACGATCAGGCCCAGGGCATCCAGCACCAGGAACAGGCGGCGCAGGTGCGGCATCACCGGCGCGGCGATGGTAGTGAGAACGGCGGCAACCGCCACAATGATGACGTATTCCGGATGCTTCACCCAACCGAGCGGATAATGGCCGAGCAGGATGTCCCGCACGGAGCCCCCGCCGAGCGCGGTGGCGGTAGCGATAATAATTACCCCAAAAGTGTCCATCCGGCGACGCCCGGCCGCTAAGGCGCCGGTCATCGCTTCCGCCGTAATACCAATCAGATAAAGAACATGAAGCAGCATAAATCCCCCACAATGATGGGCAAAGGGTAGCGATTTGTGCGGCAGATCACGATTGAGTTTTTCTAAAGTGAGCTGATTTTCATGAAAAAAGCTAATGATGAATGATTGATATGGTCAATCACTGTGGGGCGTTTGGCTTTTGCTTTTCAAAAATGAATAAGAAAAAGTAATGCTGGCCCGCGGGGCAGGCCAGCCGGGGAAGAGATTACTCGATGTTTTGGATCTGCTCGCGCATCTGCTCGATCAGCACCTTCAGCTCAATCGCTGAATTGGTCACTTCGGCATTGATGGATTTGGAGGCCAGAGTGTTCGACTCGCGGTTGAATTCCTGCATCATGAAGTCGAGGCGGCGACCGACGGCTTCTTTCTTCTTCAGAATGTTGTAGGTCTCTTTAACGTGCGCTTCCAGGCGATCGAGCTCTTCGGCGACGTCAATACGCTGCGCCATCAACACCAGCTCTTGCTCGAGGCGGTTGTTTTCCAGCTGCACTTCGGCGTCTTCAAGCTTGGCGACCAGGCGCTCGCGCTGCCACTGCAGGATTTCCGGCATATGGGCGCGGACTTTGCTGACTTCGGCGCTGACGCCTTCCAGACGCTGTTCGATCAGCGTTTTCAATGCCTGGCCTTCGGTCTCGCGAGCGACAATAAAATCATCCAGCGCGCCATTCAGGGCGTTGAGGATTTCAGCGGCGATGGCATCAAGGTCTTGCTCCTGAGCGGCCATCACGCCAGGCCAGCGCAGGATATCAACCGGGTTGATTTCGCCTTCATCGCTCTGCATTTTTACCCAGTTAGCGGCGTTAACCAGCTGCTTGGCCAGGTTTTCGTTAAGAATCAGCTCACCCTGGGCGCTGGGATCCTGCTCAAAACGCAGGGTACATTCGATTTTGCCGCGAGTCAGGCGAGAGCGGATGCGCTCGCGAACCACGGGTTCCAGGCTCCGGAACTGTTCCGGCAGGCGGAAGTAGGTTTCCAGATAGCGTTGGTTTACCGAGCGCAGTTCCCACGCGGCGCTACCCCAGTCACCCTTGATTTCACGCCGGGCATAGGCGGTCATACTGCGGATCATAGACGTTCCTGTTTTTTAAGGAGAGTGGGGAGGATTATAGCTTTCGAGGCCCTTTCAGGATAGGAATAAGCGCGCATTATCCACATTGGCTGGCGCGTGTCGTCGCGATGCAACTTGGCCGAATTTGTGTATAATGCGCAGCCACATTCGTTTCAAGCCGGAGAGTAATCATGCGTCCAGCAGGCCGTAGCGCTAATCAGGTGCGTCCAGTAACCCTGACCCGTAACTATACAAAACACGCTGAAGGCTCCGTGCTGGTCGAATTTGGCGACACCAAAGTGCTGTGCACCGCCTCCATCGACGAAGGCGTGCCGCGCTTCCTGAAAGGTCAGGGCCAGGGCTGGATCACCGCCGAATATGGCATGCTGCCGCGTTCCACCCATACCCGTAACGCTCGCGAAGCCGCAAAAGGCAAGCAGGGCGGCCGCACTATGGAAATCCAGCGTCTGATCGCTCGCGCGCTGCGCGCTGCGGTGGATCTGAAAGCGCTGGGCGAGTTCACCATTACGCTCGATTGCGATGTGCTGCAGGCCGATGGCGGTACCCGTACCGCGTCCATTACCGGCGCCTGCGTTGCGCTGGCCGATGCGCTGAACAAGCTGGTTGCCGCAGGTAAACTGAAAACCAACCCGATGAAGGGCATGGTGGCTGCCGTTTCCGTGGGTATCGTTAATGGCGAAGCCATTTGCGATCTGGAGTACGTGGAAGATTCCGCCGCGGAAACCGATATGAATGTGGTCATGACCGAAGACGGTCGCATCATTGAGGTGCAGGGCACGGCAGAAGGCGAGCCGTTCACCCATGAAGAGCTCCTCACTCTCCTGGCGTTAGCGCGAGGGGGAATCGAATCCATTATTGCGACGCAGAAAGCGGCGTTAGAAAATTAATGATTAAGGCGACTGAGAAGTCGCCTTTTTTTTGCGCTTTATCCCTCATGACACCTGCGAAGGATAGGGCGCGTAGTCCGACAATGATGACAGTACTAAAAGGAGCGAATCCATGAAGCCGTATCAGCGCCAGTTTATTGAGTTTGCGCTTAGCAAGCAGGTTCTTAAATTTGGCGAATTTACGCTGAAATCCGGGCGTAAGAGCCCTTATTTCTTCAACGCCGGCCTGTTTAATACCGGGCGCGATCTGGCTCTGCTGGGCCGTTTCTACGCCGAGGCGCTGGTGGATTCCGGGATCGAGTTCGACCTGCTGTTCGGCCCGGCCTATAAAGGTATCCCTATCGCCACCACCACCGCCGTCGCGCTGGCTGAGCATCATGACCGTGACCTGCCGTACTGCTTCAACCGTAAAGAAGCGAAGACCCACGGTGAAGGCGGCAACCTGGTCGGTAGCCCGCTACAGGGCCGCGTGATGCTGGTAGACGACGTGATTACCGCCGGTACCGCAATTCGTGAATCAATGGAAATTATTCAGGCTAATGGCGCGGAGCTGGCTGGCGTACTCATTTCGCTTGATCGCCAGGAACGCGGCCGCGGCGAGATCTCTGCGATTCAGGAAGTGGAACGTGATTATGGCTGCAAAGTGATTTCTATTGTCACTCTGAAAGATCTTATTGCCTATCTGGAAGAAAAGCCTGAGATGGCTGAGCATTTGGCATCGGTACGCGCTTACCGCGAAGCCTACGGCGTCTGATGATGAGCCCGGCAGCCAGCGGCTGCCGGTATAGCCAGAGCACGCTGAGAATGTGAATGATGAGTCATGCAGCCTTGCGGCTGCATATAAAGCTTTACTGCAGTTGCGCCGCGACCAGCGGCCAGCGGGCATCGAAATCATCCGTTGGGCGGTACTTGAACTCGCTACGCACAAAACGCGACAGCATGCCTTCGCAAAATGCCAGCAGCTGGCTTGCCAGTAGCGTCTCGTCGAGGGTGTAGCCCTCTCCCTCACGCATTTTCTTTTCACGCATCACCTGACGTAATTGAACTTCGATGCGTTCAAATAGCTGGTTAATACGGCCCTGCAGACGGTCCTGTTCGAACATTAAGGCGTGGCCGGTGAGGATACGCGTCAGCCCAGGATTACGCTCGCCAAACCCAAGAATCAGCAGAACAATCAGGCGCAGACGAGCCGTGGTGTCCTTTTCATCTTTCAAAATCAAATTGATGCGCGTAATCAGACTGTCTTCAATGAACTCGATCAGGCTGTCAAACATGCGGGTTTTACTGGGAAAATGACGGTATAACGCCGCTTCGGAAACACCGACGGAGGCCGCCAGCTTCGCCGTGGTAATACGTTGGCTACCATCGCTGGATTCAAGCATCAGCGCCAGAGACTGAAGTATTTCTTCGCGACGATTCCTTTTCGCAGTTTGTTTTTCTGCCATGTTTTAAAATACCCCTGAAAATAAGCACTTGTCAGGCAGGCATCCACAAAGCGACCGCAAACCTTAGTTTGCGGTGATGTTATTGCATTATGCGCTTTGGGATGCGGGTTCCGTATAGCCGGGCTTATTTGCGCCCTGAGTGGCCGAAGCCGCCTTCGCCGCGGTCGGTGGCGTCAAACTCTTCCACCAGATTAAATTCCGCCTGTACCACCGGCACAAAGACCATCTGCGCGATGCGCTCGCCTGGTTCGATAGTAAAGCTCTGTTGGCCGCGGTTCCACACGGAAACCATCAGCTGCCCCTGGTAGTCGGAGTCGATAAGGCCGACCAGGTTGCCCAGCACCACGCCATGTTTATGGCCCAGGCCAGAACGCGGCAGAATCACCGCCGCCAGAGACGGATCGGCGATATGAATCGCAAGGCCTGTTGGCAACAGAGTAGTTGCGCCCGGTGCCAGCTCTACGGCGTCGTCAAGACAGGCGCGCAGGTCAAGTCCGGCCGAGCCGGAGGTGGCATAAGTCGGCAATGGGAACTGCTTGCCAACACGCGGGTCCAGAATCTTAACGTCGATTTTTTTCATCATAACGGGTAACGATCTCGTCGAGTAATAATTGGCCCAGGAATTCCTTGCGCTCAAGTGGTAAGCGCTTATCCCCATCCTGCCAGAAAAGGTGTAATGCGTTGTTATCGCTATTAAAACCTTGATTTGGCTGAGAAACATCATTGGCGCAAATCAGGTCGAGATTTTTGCGGGCACGTTTTTGCCGGGCGTATTCTTCCACATTATTCGTTTCGGCGGCAAATCCAACAACGTACGGGCGGTGATTTTTTAGTGCGGCCACCCCGGCGACGATATCCGGATTTTTGACCATTTTTATTGTTAATTCATCACCTTGTTTTTTGATTTTTTCGTCGGCGACAATCGCTGCGCGGTAGTCGGCAACGGCGGCACAGCCGATGAAAATATGCTGCTGTTGCACGCCATTCTGCACCGCAGCTTCCATTTCCAGCGCGGTACCCACATCTATACGTTGCACAAACGGCGGCGTCGGCAGCGACACCGGGCCGCTAACCAGCGTGACGTTCGCACCGCGTTGTGCGGCGGCGGCGGCAATCGCGAAGCCCATTTTGCCGGAGCTATGGTTGGTGATGTAGCGCACTGGGTCCAGCGGCTCGCGGGTTGGGCCCGCGGTAATCATGATGTTGAGATGTTGCAAATCTTTGACAGGCGAGAAATGCTGCGCTGCCATTTCCATGATAGTCAGCGGATCGAGCATGCGGCCCGGGCCGACGTCGCCGCAGGCCTGGCTGCCGCTATCCGGGCCCCATACCAGCAGGCCGCGTGCGGCAATAGTGGCAAGATTATCTTGGGTGGCGGCGGCGCGATACATCTGTTGGTTCATCGCCGGGACGACGGCCACCGGCGAGGGCGTAGCCAGGCAAATCGTGGAGACCAGATCGTTCGCCATACCGGCGGCGACGCGGGCGATTAAATCGGCGGTTGCCGGGGCAAGGATAACCAGATCGGCCCACTTGCCCAGTTCAATATGGCCCATTGCCGCTTCGGCGGCCGGATCCAGCAGGCTATCGGAGACCGGATAACCGGAAACCGCCTGCAGGCTCAACGGGGTAATAAAGGCCTTGGCGGCTTCCGTCATGGCGACGCGAACATCCGCGCCGCGTTCTCGCAGTCGGCGCACCAGTTCCGGCGTTTTATAGGCGGCGATGCCGCCGCTCACGCCAAGAACGATTTTTTTACCAGCCAGACTCATCATGATTTTGTCCTGTTGAAATACACCAGAATCCGCGCATCTTATCACAATCCCTGTGGCATCGTGCGTATGCCGGGCACTCACTTTGCGAGCGGCTACGCAGGCCCTGAAATCACCGGTCGGCAGCGCGGAAAGGGTATGCCAGGATGGGCGAGGAACGGATAAGGAGACAGGGTAATGGATATACAGGAATCATTGATGCCGCGGGAAAAAATGCTGCGCGACGGCATTGAAACGTTGAGTGATGTTGAGCTGCTGGCGTTGTTTCTGCGTACCGGTACACGTACTCAGGATGTGCTGGCTTTTTCACACAGCTTGCTACAGCGCTTCGGTTCGCTGTACGGGCTGTTATCGGCTGAGATAGAACAATTTGCAGATATCGACGGTATCGGTATAGCAAAATATGCGCAACTTAAAGGTATTGCCGAGCTGGCGCGGCGCTATTTTAGCCTGCGGATGAGAGAAGAACCGTCGCTGGTGACGCCGCTCATGACGCGAGAATTTTTACAAAGCCAGCTCGCCGATGAAGAGCGGGAGATCTTTATGGCGATCTTTTTAGATAATCAGAACCGGGTATTGAAACATAGCCGCCTTTTTTCTGGTACTCTTAGCCACGTAGAGGTGCATCCGCGAGAAATTGTACGCGAAGCAATCAAAGTGAACGCCGCCGCGGTGATCCTTGCCCATAATCATCCTTCAGGTAGTCCTGAACCGAGTAAGTCGGATAAGTTGATGACCGACAGGGTGGTTAAGTGTTGTAGATTCATGGAGATACGCGTGCTTGATCATCTGATTATTGGCCGCGGCGCGTACGTCTCTTTTGCCGAACGTGGCTGGATTTAGCCCCGATCATGCGATCTATCGGGATCTTTGTCTGTTCGGGACTTGAGCACACCGCCGAGTCAGCGTATACTACGCCACCTTTGAGAATCTCGGGTTTGGCATTTGGGCCTGGCAATCGAGAGTTCAATAGAACTATGCGATGACCGGGCTGTAAAGCCTGACGAGGCGCCAATACCCCATACGAAGCTCGAGCTAATTTGATTTTTGGAGAATAGACATGTCCCGAGTCTGCCAAGTTACTGGCAAGCGTCCGGTGACCGGTAACAACCGTTCCCACGCACTGAACGCGACTAAACGCCGTTTCCTGCCGAACCTGCACTCTCACCGTTTCTGGGTTGAGAGCGAGAAGCGTTTTGTCACCCTGCGCGTATCTGCTAAAGGTATGCGTGTAATCGATAAGAAAGGCATCGATACAGTTCTGTCTGAACTGCGTGCCCGTGGCGAAAAGTACTAAGTACTTAGAGGAAATAAATCATGGCTAAAGGTATTCGTGAGAAAATCAAGCTGGTTTCTTCCGCTGGTACTGGTCACTTCTATACCACCACGAAGAACAAGCGTACCAAACCGGAAAAAATGGAACTGAAAAAGTACGATCCGGTTGTACGTCAGCACGTTATCTACAAAGAAGCTAAAATCAAATAATTTTAGTCTCCTTGTACTAAAACCCCGCCCCGGCGGGGTTTTTTGTTTTATGCTTCATCCTTCGAGCTACAGGTGCGTTGGCTGCATGCGTACAGCCTGGCCGCTTGCTTCGTTAAGCCTCCCGGCCACTCTTCCCGTCGCCTCCCTGTCACCCGAAACTGTGTGGTTAAGAGGAAAAAAATGCCTGAATTACCTGAAGTCGAAACCAGCCGTCGCGGCATTGAGCCACATCTGGTAGGCGCTAACATCCTGCATGCCGTGGTACGCAACGGGCGTCTGCGTTGGCCGGTATCCGAAGAGATTTACCGCCTGAGCGACGAACCGGTGCTGAGCGTGCGCCGACGCGCCAAATACCTGCTGCTGGAGCTGCGCCACGGCTGGATCATTATTCATCTTGGCATGTCCGGTAGCCTGCGCATCCTCAGTGACGAGCAGCCGGCTGAAAAACACGACCACGTCGACCTGGTGCTGAGTAACGGCAAAGTGCTGCGCTATACCGATCCCCGCCGCTTTGGCGCCTGGCTATGGACCAAAGAGCTGGATGGTCATCCGGTGCTGGCGCATCTCGGCCCGGAACCGCTAAGCGATGAATTCAACGCCGACTATCTCCAGCAGCGTTGCGCGAAGAAGAAAACCGCCATTAAACCCTGGCTGATGGATAACAAGCTGGTGGTGGGCGTGGGGAATATCTACGCCAGCGAATCGCTGTTTTCCGCCGGGATCCATCCCGATCGGCTGGCCTCGTCGCTCTCGCATCAAGAATGCGAGTGGTTAGTGAAGATGATTAAGCTGGTGCTGCTACGCTCAATTGAGCAAGGTGGAACGACGCTGAAGGATTTCCTGCAAAGCGACGGCAAACCGGGATATTTCGCCCAGGAGCTGCAGGTTTATGGCCGCAAAGGCGAGCCGTGCCGGATCTGCGGTACGCCGATTATCGCCAGCAAACACGCTCAGCGAGCGACCTTTTATTGCCGCCAGTGTCAGAAGTAGTGGAGAGGGTTGGGGATTATGCCAGGCCGGGTAAGCTGGTAGCCCCGCTACGTGCAGCGCGAGCGGGGCAGGAAATGCCTACTTCAGCTTATTTAACAACGCCTGATGTACGTTAGGCGGCAGGAAGTGGGAGACGTCGCCCTGGTGGCGCGCCACTTCCTTAACCAGCGATGAAGAGATAAACGACCACTCTTTGCACGGCATCAGGAACACGCTTTCCAGCGTGGGCATCAGATGGCGGTTCATGTGCGCCAGCTGCATTTCATATTCGAAATCCGCCACTGCCCGCAGGCCGCGGATTAAAATATTCGCCTGCTGCGCGCGGGCGAAATTGGCCATCAAATCGCTAAAGCCAATCACCTCAACGTTGACCAGATGCGCCGTTGCCTGCTCCGCCAGCGCAATTCGTTCATCGAGGCTGAACATCGGTTTTTTGCTCGGGCTGGCGGCGATGGCCAGCAAAACCTTATCAAACATACCCGCCGCGCGGGTGACGATATCGATATGGCCGTTGGTGATAGGGTCAAAGGTGCCCGGATAGATCGCTTTTGTGCCCATAATTACACTTTCTCCGAGTAGCCGCGGCTGAGTGCCCACAGCTCGGTGTATTTATTAAACGTGTATTGCGCATTGACTACCGCCAGCAGCCAACCCTGTTTTCCATCCAGCACGCCGCCGCGCAGCAGCAGCGTTTTGACGAAGGCGCCCAGCGTATGGCTGAAAATCCCCGCCATCGAGGTCTTCTTGCCCTTCTGATGGCGCTCAAGCGCCCAGGCCGCGGCATAAGCGAGCTGTTTCTGCTGGAAGCCGGAGAAATCGCGGCAGGTCAGGTGCAGCAGATCGCCGCTGAGCGGCACCACTTCGGCCCCAAGGCTATCCAAAGATTCATGCACCAGATTATCGTTATAGCGGTAACGCGCGCGTTCGTACAGGCGCATCACCCGATCGGGATACCAGCCGCTGTGGCGCATAAAGCGTCCGAGGAAGTAGTTACGCCGGGCGATACTGTAGATAACGCCGCGCTGCGGCGCGTCCAGTACCTTGAGGATAGCCTCTTTTAGTTCCGGCGTAACGCGCTCGTCGGTATCAATCATCAGCACCCAGTCGTGGGTGGCGAAGTCTTGCGCGCGCTGGCGCTGAATGCCGTAGCCTTGCCAGTCGGTATTGCTATAGACCTGGGCGCCGAGGCTACGGGCCAGTTCGACGGTATTGTCGGTACTGCCGGAGTCCAGTACCACCACTTCATCCGCCCAGCTTACCGATGCCAGGCAATCGGCGAGCAGGTCGGCGGCATTTTTGGCGATCATCACGACGGAGAGTCGGGTCGACATTAGTGGCTCCGCTGCGGCAGGTAGGGTTGCAGTAACTGTAGCAGACGCGACAGCGCGCCCTGGTTTTGATGCAGCACTTCCACCGCGTGGCGGCCGTACCACAGTCGATAATCTTCGTCGGTCAGCAGGGTAGAAACCTCTCTGACCAGCGAGTCGGCGTCCGTGACGGTGATCAGGCCATCGTCCTGCTGCAGCTTGGCGCAGATATCTTTAAAGTTGAAGGTGTGCGGGCCCATCAGCACCGGAATAGCATGGGCGGCGGGTTCGAGCGGATTATGCCCGCCGCGTTCTACCAGGCTGCCGCCGACGAATGCCAGGTCGGCAATGCCGTAGAGCAGCATCAGTTCGCCCATGGTATCGCCAATCACCACCTGGGTGCTGTTAGACGGAATTTCACCGGTGCTGCGCATGGTGAAGCTCATACCGGCCTTTTGCACCATATCGCGAGCGTCGCCGAAGCGTTCCGGATGGCGCGGTACGAGGATTAATAGCAGGTCGGGGAAGGTTTCCAGCAGTTTTTTATGCGCCAGCAGGATGATTTGTTCTTCGCCATCGTGGGTACTGGTGGCTATCCACACTTTACGGTGCGGCGCCCACTGGCGACGCAGGGTAACGGCGCGGGCCGCCAGTTCAGGGGTGACGGAGATATCGAATTTCAAGCTGCCGGTGACCGCCAGTTGGTTACGTTTAAGGCCGAGCGCGAGGAAGCGGTTGCCGTCTTCTTCATTCTGCGCGGCGATAAGCGTGATACGGCTGAGCAGGCGGCGCATGAAGCCGCCGAGTTTGGCATAGCCTTTCGCGGAACGTTCTGACAGGCGCGCGTTGGCGATCACCAGCGGAATTTTACGCTTATGTAGCGCGCTGACCATATTCGGCCACAGCTCGGTTTCCATCACGATGACCAGTTTCGGCTGCACGCTGTTGAGGAAACGGTTCATGGCGCAGGGGAGGTCATACGGCAGATAGACGTGGTGAACATCTTTGCCAAAAGCGGACATGGCGCGTTCAGAACCGGTCGGCGTCATGGTCGTGACGGTGATCGGCAGTGACGGATAACGATGGCGTAGCGCGCGCACCAGCGGGATAGCCGCCAGCGTTTCACCGACGGAAACGGAGTGCAGCAGAATGCCATCCGGCACTACCTTGTTTTGACAGAAGCCATAACGTTCAGCCCAGCGTTTACGGTAGGCCGGCGCCTTACGGCTGCGCAGCAGCAGTCGCAGCCATACCAGCGGCTGAATGAGGTAGAGTAGGGTGGTATAAAGCAATTCCAAACTATTTATCCGTTTTAGGTTTTTTGCGGGCAAATTCTAAGCATTTAACCCGCGTAAAGCTATCTCTTTGGCGGAAACCGAGGGATTTCGGCCTATGCGGCGTTGAGATAGCGCTTAATGCGCAAATAGCGGCGTCCCAGACGCCAGCGTAAACGGAACGTGCAGGCGTTAGTCCAGATCAGGCGCCAGATGCCGCGTTCGAAGAATTCTTTGATGATAATATGCTTTTTCGACTCATCTTTCATGCAGTCGAAGGTATGAATAATCCCCAACCCCTCTTTGGCTATCTGCCAGCGGCAGGCGGAAATGTGCCGTACCTTGTCCGGATAGCGTTGGTTGATGGCGCTGAGCATCTCGAGGATCTTCATATAATGGCGCGCTGAGCGCATCAGCGTATCGTCGTTGTCTGGCTTATGCGACACCGATTCCGAGTGAATGTAATAGTCGTAAAATTGCTCGCTGGTGTACTGCACGCGTTCGGCGGCCAGCAATGCTTCCGTCGTCCAGGGAATATCCTGATGGCGCAGGCCCGGCTCAAAGTGGAAATGGTGCTGGTTAATAAAATCACGGCGATAGATGTTCAGCCAGGTGACGTGCAGGAACTTACGCGAGTCGAGCGCCTGCTTTAGCCAGACGTAACCCGGCAGGACGCCTGTGGACTGCAGGCGTTCCGGCGGGAAAATTGGGTGGATATCGTCGCGGCTTTCGTACACATAGCGGCCATTACAGGTCGCGACATCGAGATTGCCCTTCTCGGCCATTTCCAGCAGCGTGCGGTACATGCCGGGATAGAACTTATCGTCAATATCCGGGAAGGCGAGGTATTTACCCCTTGCCGCCGCCATACCGGTATTACGCGCTACCGAGACGCCCTGATTCTCCTGCTCCAGCACGGTCACGTTCTGCAGCCTGTCTTTCCATTGGTCGATAACCGCCAGGCTACCGTCGGTAGAACCGTCGTTCACCAGGATCAGCTCATAGCTTGCCAACTGCTGTTGTTCGAGGCATTCAAAGAATTGCGCAAGGAATTTTTCACCGTTATACACGGCGGCCACGATGCTCAATAAAGGCGTTTGACTCATAACTCATTCGATCCTGGTTAAAAAACGACGTCAGGCGCTACGCAGCTGACGGTACTGTTGGCAAATCGACTCTACGCTGAATTTTTCCAGCGCGGCGGAATCAATGGCCGGCGGGCTATGGTAAATGCTTTGCATCGTCTGGGCTAGCGCAGAACTGTTGAGATCGGCCAGACCGCGGGACAGCTCGCCGCTGAGGATCTCGCTGACCCCGCCAGGACAGCGGGTGCTGGCAACCGGCGTATTCAGTAGTAGCGCTTCAACAATGACGTTGCCAAACCCTTCGCTGTCGGAGCTGAGCGTTAGCATTCTCGCATGTTTAATCCACGGCAGCGGGTTGGGCTGAAAGCCTTTAAACAGCACCCGATCGCCGACCTGCAACTGCTGGGCCAGTTGACGAAGCCGCTGTTCCTGCTCCGGTTTTCCCTGACCGAGCAGGACCAGCGGCGCGTCGATACCGCTTTGGGCGTAGGCTTCAATCAGCCGGTCATGGCGTTTACCCGGATGGAAGCGGCCGACGTGGATAATATAGTCCCCTTGAGGAATATCGGCCGGCGCCTCTGCCGCCGCGCGAATGGCGGCGATATCGAACGGGTTATAGATGGTTTTAAGCTGTGCCGGGCGAAGCGCGAACTGCTCAACTAAATCCTTTCCAACCGCATCGGAAACGGCCACCACGTTGCGTCCCTGGTATACACGCTTGATTTTCTGCTGCTTCATCCAGCGGTCAAAACCGCTGCGATGGCCAAGATAAGAGGTAGAGAAAACGCCGTGCAGACAGAACCAGACGTTTCGCCCCTGCAATGCCCGGCTGCGGGCGACGATGCGATCGGTTTTGTGCAGATTTGACAGTACCAGATCGAAGCGACCATGCTGTTCTGCTTGTTCAATCGCGCGATCAAGCTGGCGCGCGCGGCGGGAGAGTTCCGTTAGCTTGCGCCACGGTTTGCGGCAGCGGTCGGCGATAATCTGATAATCGAGCCCTTCCGGCAGCGGATAATCGCAGACGTCGCGCAGCGAAAACAGCGATACCTGTTCGCCCTGGCTAAGAAAATGTTCCGCCAGCGTGAGCACGACTTTTTCCGCGCCGCCCCCCGGCAGACCGTCGATAACAAACAATATACGCATCGTTATTTCACCAGATCCTGATAGAGGGAAAGCAGCTGCGTCGACAGTCGCTCGCTAGTGCAATCCATAATACGTTCGCGGGCGCGTGCGCCTTCAGCGGAGCCCAGCGCGCGCGCGGGCAGCGCCATAACAGCCTGCTGTAACGCGGCAATATCCAGCGCGTCGCAAACGTAGCCGTTATCGCCCTCGGTGATGAACTCCGCGCCGCCGCAGCCGGTGGTGGTGATAACCGGCAGACCGCAGGCCATCGCCTCAAGGATCACATTCGGGAACGGGTCGTATAGCGTTGGCAGCAGTAGACCATCGGCCATCTGATAGAACGGTAGCGTTTCGGACTGCATGCCGAAGAAGCGCACGCGATCTTCGCAGTTCAGCGATTTTGCTAGCTGTTGATAGCGGTTCTGTTCTTTATCTTTGCCGACCACCAACAGATAACGGTCGGTGGGGGCGATGGCGCGGATTGCCGCATCCAGCCCTTTTCGTTCAAATCCGGAACCGACATAAATCAGGCAGCTTGCCTGCAGCGGTAGCTGCCATTTGGCGCGTAAAGCGGCAAAGGTTTCTTCGCCTGGCGGCAGAAACCGCTGGTTATCAATAGCGTTGTAGATGACGTGGATTTTGTCAGCCGGCAGGCCGAAGTCTTCAATGATTTCCTGCTTAATCATCTCCGCATTGCAAATCACCCCGCGCAGGTGCGCGTCCTGATACATCTCGCGTTCCGCCTGCATCACATAACGGTGGTAGCGGTCGGCGAACAGCAGGCGGCTTTTCCAGGCCGGTAAAATGCGCGAGCGCTGCAGCAGCCAGCGGCGATGGACGCCGTCGCCGGCGCGGTAGAGATCGCAACCCGGAATACGCTCATGGCTTTGCACCAGGTCGAATGATTCACTCTGCCAGAGCGCGCGCGCGGCGTTGGCGAAACCGCGTTCCCGGCTGATGCGCCCCCATTTGCGCGGGTTGCAGATGTGAATATGCCAGTCCGGTTTGACAGGCCCTTGCCACTCGCGGGTGATGACGTTCAGTTCCAGATTACTGCTGTCGAGGGCTTCCAGCGCGCGGGAGACAAAGCGCTCCGCGCCGCCGTCAGGGCGATACTTTTGCCGTACCAGAGCCAGCCGGAATTTACTCATGCCAGTACCTTTTTCGCCGCCGCGATGACCGCGTCGGTAGGGATTAAATCAAGATAGCGTTCTTCGGTGTTGGTGTTGATGTCGTCAGGGTCGGGCAGCGGGCCGAAGTCGCCTGCCCAAATAACCTCGCCTTTCGCCTGCCACGGCCGCCAGAAGGTCAGCTTTGATGGGCCAAATAACGCGACGAGCGGCGTACCCAGGGCTGCCGCCATATGCATCGGCACCGAATCTACGCCGATAAACAGGCGGGCGTGATCGATAACCGCGGCCAGCTGGCGGAGCGTCAACTGGCCGGCTAACGAGTGCAGTCGCGCCTGCGGGCAGCCGCTGATGATGTTCTCTACCATCTGCTTTTCTTTGGCGTCAGGGCCAGAGGTAAGCACCACCGCGTAGCCTTCTGCTGACAGCGCATTAATCAGCGCGCTCATGCGCTCTTCGCGCCAGCATTTAAAGAACCAGCGCGAAGTCGGCTGAATCACGATGTAATTTTCCTGGAAGCCATCCGGCAGCAGCGCGCGGCTGTAGGCCCAGTCAGATTCGCTGTAGCCCATCCGCGCCGGCGCATCGTTTATCTCAAGCCCCAGCGGCGCCAGAATAGAGAGGTTTTGCTGCACCGTATGCAGCTGATTGTGCTGCTGGGTAGAAGCAAGCGCGGTGTGGCAGTATCGCCAGAACGGATGACGGCGCTTAGGGAAATCGAAACCGATGCGCGTCGGCGCGCCGGTTAATTTGCTAATGATCGCGCTGGGCCATTGATCGGCAAGGTTGAGCACCATGTCGTAGCGCTGCTGGCGCAGGCTGCGAATGAGCTGCCATTCCATCTTAAGCTGATGCCGCTTGCCCTGCTTTTTCCAGCTGCGATCGATCGCGTAAATCTGGTTAATCTCCGGGTTTGCCGCCAGCATATCCCTGGTCTCAGCATACAGCAGTACATCGACGCGAGCGGCGGGATACTGCTGTTTTAACGCGTTTACAAGCGGGGTGATCAGCAACATGTCGCCGTGGTGGCGCAGCTTAATGACCAGGATCCGCGCCGGGTTCTGCTGGCCGGGGGAGAGGGTTTCAGGCGTCATACTCTGTTCTTCATCCAGGATAAGGGTTCCGATTCTAGGGGATCGCGTAGATTGAGAGAAGCGTTGTATTGCTCTACCATGGACCGATACGTATGGCCTGAGGACGTTTTCGTGCACAATCCCGCATTTCTCATCACGATTGATACAGAGGGTGATAACCTCTGGCAAAAACATGACAGCATCACCACGGAGAATGCGCGCTATCTTCCGCGTTTTCAGCAGCTTTGCGAAAAGTATGGCTTCAAACCGGTCTATTTGACCAATTATGAAATGGCCATCGACCCTTTTTATATCGAATTTGCTAAAGATGTGATTGCGCGCGGCACCGCGGAAATCGGTATGCATCTGCACGCCTGGAACAGCCCGCCAACCGAGCCGCTGACCGCGGATGACTGGCGTCATAAGCCTTATCTCATCGAGTACAGCGATGCCGCCATGCGTGAAAAGGTCGACTATATGACTCATCTACTGGAAGATACCTTCCAGACCAAAATGGTGAGCCATCGCGCCGGGCGCTGGGCGTTTGACGAGCGCTACGCGCGCCTGCTGGTGGAGTACGGTTATCAGGTGGATTGCTCGGTGACGCCGCGGGTGAACTGGAAAACCGCTAAGGGCGCGCCGCAGGGCGATGGCGGTACGGATTATCGCCGCTTCCCGCAACATGCTTATTTTCTCGATGAAAATGATATCAGCCGCGAAGGGCATTCCCCGCTGCTGGAAGTGCCGATGAGCATTCAGTATAAGCACTCGGCGTGGATGAATAGCGTGAAGCAGGGCTACGATAGACTACGCGGTAAAGTTCGTTCGCCGTCCGTGCACTGGCTGCGTCCAATGGGCGGCAACGTCGAAACCATGAAAAAAGTAGTTCAGCAGACGCTGGCGCAGGGTAATGATTATGTTGAGTATATGCTGCATTCATCGGAGTATATGCCAGGCGGTAGCCCGACCTTTAAGAATGAACAAGATATTGAACGTTTATATGCCGATCTGGAAGCGTTCTTTAGCTGGCTTGCGCCGCAGGTCCGCGGAATGTCTTTAGCAGAATATTATAATTTCAAGAGAAATCTTACATAAAACAATCATTACTGATAGAGGTGCGGCGTTAATCTGGTGTAATATCATCAGTCTAATGAATAATTAACGCCTGAATTATTAAGATACTGAGGTTTTATGAAGATAGCAACCGTACTACGCTCTGGCGGTGATTATAACCAAAGCCATGTGCAGTGGTTATACAAACAATTGCCAGCAGACATCGAGAAAGTGTGCTTTACCGATTTAACTATTCCTGGCGTTAACACCATTAAACTAACTGAAGATTTGCCAGGTTGGTGGTCAAAAATCGAGATGTTTAATCCGGATTCGGTTGCCGAAGATATTTTTTATCTCGATTTAGATGTCGTCGTTGTCGGCGATATTAGCGATATTCTGGCAAATAAACAGCTGACCATGCTGAGTGATTTTTTCTTTCCTCAGAAAACGAAAAACTCCGCCATCATGCGCGTTCCGCATGAGGAAAAGTACAAGGTCTGGGAAGCGTTTAAGCGCTATCCTGAGCTATTCATGACGCGCTATCAGAGCGGTGGCGACCAGGAGTTTATCAGCAAAATCTATCCACACGCCGCTATCTGGCAGGACATTTTACCCGGACAGATCGTTAGCTATAAAAAGCATGTCATTCATAAGAAGAAGAATGAACATGCCACCGGTGATGGCACCGTGCCTGCGGGGACGCGAATTGTCTGTTTCCATGGAAAACCACGTCCTTGGGACTGCGGTGAAGCCTGGGTGCCACCATTTGAGAAAGCTTAATTATTTATGAGTAAAGTGATGTCGCCTGTGACAATATTGCTTCTGGCAATATTGTCATGTGTTTTTGTGATGCCGGAGAAAATCATGGGTAGGAATCTTTTTTACCTGTCTTCGGTGATTACCTTAATTTATGCCGTAATTAACAGAAAGCGTCTTACTTTTAAAAAAGAGGAGATATTTCTGTCTCTGACGTTATTGATGTTAGGGGCCTCACAGCTTATTTGGTCATATCGCTTTCCGGGTAATCCGTCTGAAATTTATATGGCTGATGTTAGCTATCCTCGCTCAGGCGCTTATTTGATGATCGGCTCGGTGATGATGCTACTCTTGCCAGCGGTATTACGGACAACAGCAATACAATATGGCAAAAGTTTGAGTTACGCATTAGTCGCGGGCTTTTCAGTATTGACGTTGTACGCTTTACATTATCATTTTTTTGTTTCCGGCGATCGTCTGAGAATCGATAACTCCGCAACTCTAAGCGCCTATCTTTATACGATATACTCGTTATTGACGCTGTATGCTTTAGCTTGCGTCAATATCCGCTATCGCAACTATATTGCCAGCGGTGTGATATTTTTCTCGCTGTGGATTATTTTCCTGACCGAAACTCGCTCGGCGCTGCTTATTTATCCGGCGGTACTGCTCTATGCCCTACTGACCGGTAACGTGATGTCGAAGAAAAAATCAGCGCTGGCGTGCCTGATGCTGTTGGTTGCTGGCCTGGCAGTGATTGAGTTGGCGTTTCCCTCGCTGAAAGATCGGGCGAGTGAAGCGGTCACTGAGATCTCGGACTATCAAAGCGATAACAATACCTCGATGGGTTCCCGGCTCAGTATGTGGCATACCGGGATCTATGAAATTATTGCTCATCCCGGTGGCGTAAGCTCGCAGCAGCGTTTCCAGATCCTCTCGCAATTGATGTATGAGAAAGAGCAGGGGAATCCAGAGGGGTTGCGCAACATTGTTTATCATCTTCATAATGATTTGATCGAAACCATGTCGCTACAGGGCGTTATTGGCGGCCTCTTCCTGCTGGCGTTGTATGGCGCGATGCTGCTCTATGTTTACAGAAAGGCGACGCTGAAATGCGCATTGGCGTTTATTGGCGCGCCGGTGATTCTTTTTGGCTGCGTCGATACTCTGTTTATCCACGACAGATTTATCATTATGTTTATTGTGGCGTTAGCCGTTTTCACGGCGTTATCGCCGGAAAAGTCTGCGGAAGAATCGTGATGGAATGATGAAGTGGCCGTTCAGGCCACTTCATGTAGCGCTTGAGATAACGGCATTTTAGGAAATACCTGTTCAGGAATTGCGCTATTAAGGGAAAGATTAATTACCGTAATACCCTTTGCCTGTAAATGACGGCTGGCGAGTTCAAAGGCGGGGAAAACCATACCATCTACTTTATCTGCGAGATAGGATGGGAGCTTATTGTCGCCGTTTTCATAAAATCGCGGTTGCTCAAAATTATTCATATCCAGACCGGCAATAATAATTCTGTTGAATCCCAGCCAGGCGATAATCTGCAGCGCCCAGTAAGCCACCGTTCCCGCATCAAATATCCCTTTGCGAATATCGGTTGAGAAACCAATATGGCTTAAGTGCTGGTGCAAAAGCGCACTTGGGGAGCGGCTAAAGGCCGTTGCGATATCGTTTCCGGGGATCTTCGGCTGGTAAATCTTATAACAGGCATCTTCAATCAGGGCGAGTCGACACTGAATATTGTTGAGCCCGATGCGCTCAATGATTTTGGCAATACCGTGGGTAGTGGTAAAAAAGAGGATTCGCGGATTACTGACAATACCGGCGATAACCTCGGGTTTACGATCAAAAAACTCCATATCAACGATCAGATACAGAGAAAACCCTAGCTTTCCTTCGAGAAAGTAAGCGCCGTTGACGCCCATTACCGGCAACGATGACGGGATAATCGAAAAATCGACATCGTTGATCGATGGGCCGGTCGCGGTGAGCAGCATTGGCCCGGAGAAAGCGTTTTTTAATTCACTTAGGCTACACAGCGGTACCGATTCGCCCTTGTATTGTAAGGCACAAATTTCACCGCTTTCCGCCCGGCGGATCTTTACCCACGGCCACAGGTTTTCATTGTGGCGATAGGCGCGCGGGCGGGTATAGCGATAAATTTGCTTGAATAGCGATCCCATTAAACCAATCCCTGTGCTTGCAACAGTTGCTGAACATGCTCAGCGGTAATATCGCCGGTGCTGCTACCGTGCGGCGGGCGGACAATATGCTGGTTTTTACCATATCCGCCAATCAGTCCCGGATCGGTTGGGCCGTAGAGCGTGAAATTGGGTTTATCGAGCGCCGCGGTCAGATGGCTCAACCCGGTGTCGACGGAAACCACGCCGCGTGCGCCAGCCAGAATCTGCGCAACCTGCTCAAGGCTCATGCGCGGCAGTACATCGACGTTATCGCGTCCTTCCGCCAGCCGTTTTGCCCGCGCCTCTTCGTGCGGCGCGCCCCACGGCAGCTTAATACGTACGCCGCTACCTGCCAGTAGATCGAGAAGCGCTTGCCAGCATGCTTCCGGCCAGTGTTTATCATCGCGGGTGGTGGCGTGCAGGAAGACCAGATACGGCTCTGTTGCCGGTGCGTCAGGGCGAATAAAGTGGCGCGCGATGGCGTAATCACCCTGCGTTTGCGGCCTGGCATAGCCCAGGCTTTTGGCGAACAGTTCGCGCGTACGCTCTACTGCGTGCTGCTCGACAGCAATATGGTGGCGACGGTTATAAAACAGGCTTGCCAGCGGCTCGCGGGCGGACTGCCAGTCCATGCCATGTTTGACGCCGTGCGCCAGACGCGTTACCAGCGCGGCGCTTTTCACCAGCCCCTGCGCATCAATAATGGCATCGTAGTTGACGGCCTTTACGGCATCGCGAAAGGCTTTTCTTTCCGCTTTGATAGGCGCGGAAAACCAGGCTTTGCGCCAGCGGCGAATCGCCACCGGAATCACCCGCTCGACGGCGGCATGCCATGAAGGGATCTGCGCGAAGCCTTCTTCAACCACCCAGTCAAAGCGGATACCGGGGATGGCCTGCGCGGCGTCGGTTAGCGCGGGCAGCGTGTGCAGCACGTCGCCCATGGACGAGGTTTTTACGATCAATACCCGCATCCGCTACGCTTCCTCGTGCTCGGTTTTTTCCGCTAACAGTTCGTTCAGCTCTTGCAGGACGCGTTCTGGAGTGATGTCGATCAGGCTTTGATGATAGCCCTCAGCGGCATCGCCTTTGCGCACCTTGTGGTAGCCGCTAATCAGGCGAATAACCCGCGCTTTATGCGACAGGGGCGGGGTAAAGTCCGGGCTGCTCGGGCCGTAAAGCGCCACCAACGGGCGGTCCAGCGCGGCGGCGACGTGCATCAACCCCGAATCGTTGCTGACCACGGCCTGACAGGCGGCAATCAGAATCACGGCCTGTTCCAGCTGGGTTTCGCCAGCCAGGTTACGACACCAGGCCTGCTGCTCGCTGCTAAGCGCGGCGATGATCTCTTTGCCGGCATCGTTATCTTTCGCCGAGCCGAAGAGCGCAATCTGATAACCATCGTCAATGAGCTTTTTCGCCAGCGCGGCGTAGTGGTAATGCGGCCAGCGTTTGGCAGGGCCGAACTCTGCGCCGGGGCAGAAGCCGATAATGGGCCGATCGTTTGAAAGATTAAAGGCGTTGCAGGCCTGTGATTTTTCGCCGTCGTTGACCTGCAGCTGCGGCCATAGCAGCGGCTGCGGAAGGTCTTTAGCGCAGCGCATGACGCCGTTGTCGTAGGCCAGCGCCACGTAGCGCTCCACCATCAGCGGCCAGGCGTCTTTATCCAGCACGCGGGCGTCGTTAAGCAGGCCATAGCGCATCTCGCCGCGCCAGCCGGTGCGCAGCGGGATGTTGGCAAAGAATGGCACCAATGCCGATTTAAACGAGTTCGGCAGCACGTAAGCGCGATCGTAGCGACGATCGCGCAGACTGTGGCCGAGTTTGCGGCGTTCGCCGATAGCCAGCGCGCCGTGGCCGAGCGGCATGGCGATCGCTTCGTTGACTTCCGGCATGCGCGATAACAACGGACGGCACCATGCCGGCGCCATCACGTCGATAATCGCCTGGGGATAGCGCGCCCTGAGCGTACGATAAAGACTTTGCGACATCATCATGTCGCCCACCCAAGACGGGCCTATCACCAATATTTTCATGCTTGTTTCTTACGCGTCGCGGTTGAGCCAGGCCATATATTCCGTTACGCCTTCGGCAACGGTTTTGAACGGTTTGTCATAGCCCGCTTTACGCAGGTTAGTCAGGTCGGCCTGCGTGAATGCCTGATAGCGGCCTTTCAGTTTGTCCGGGAACGGGATGTATTCAATGCTGCCTTTCTTATGGTACGCCAGGGTCGCATCGGCGACGGCCTGGAAAGATTCCGCGCGGCCGGTACCGAGGTTGAAGATACCGGAAACGCCATTTTCCCAGAACCACAGGTTCACCGCGGCGACGTCGCCGACATAGACGAAGTCGCGTTTGAAGCCGTCGCTGCCTTCGAACAGTTTCGGACTTTCGCCATTATTCAGCTGGGTATTGAGGTGGAAGGCCACGCTCGCCATGCTGCCTTTGTGCCCTTCGCGCGGCCCGTAGACGTTGAAATAACGGAACCCGACGATCTGTGAATCCGCTTCCGGCAGGATCTGACGGACGTATTCGTCGAACAGGAATTTAGAGTAGCCGTAGACGTTCAGCGGTTTTTCAAATTCGCGGGACTCGATAAAGTCGCTGGTGCGCCCGCCGTAGGTGGCGGCGGAAGAGGCGTACAGGAACGGGATTTCGCGCTCCAGGCAGTAGTGCAGCACCTCTTTGGAGTACTGATAGTTGTTATCCATCACATACTTGCCGTCCCACTCGGTAGTGGAAGAGCAGGCGCCTTCGTGAAATACCGCTTCAATCTCGCCAAACTCTTCGCCGGCCATAATCTGGATCAGAAAATCTTCTTTATCCATGTAGTCAGCGATGTCCAGATCCACCAGGTTTACGAATTTGGTGCCGTCTTTCAGATTGTCTACAACCAGAATATCGGTGATGCCTTTGTCATTCAGGGCTTTAACGATGTTGCTGCCGATAAAGCCTGCGCCGCCGGTTACGATGATCATAACTGTACCTTTGAAGTAGAAAGCCCGGAAACAATCCGGACATGAATACTCCTATCATATCACTACATCCGAAAGGCTTCAGCCATTCGCCGAAAAGGTGCTGGCCGTGCGTGATTTATGCTGCAAATTATTCATTCAGGCATGCATCATCTCGTATCAACGTATAGCTTTGGGTAATATGTGCCAAATTTTGCCGAATCTGGAGAGTTGCAATGCGTGGTGATTTCTACAAACAGTTAACCAATGACCTGGATACCGCGCGCGCGGAAGGGTTGTTTAAAGAAGAGCGTATCATTACTTCGGCTCAGCAGGCGGACATCACCGTCGGCGACAGCCACGTCATTAACTTCTGCGCCAACAACTATCTGGGCCTGGCGAACCACCCGGAACTGATTGCCGCGGCGAAATCCGGCATGGACAGCCACGGCTTCGGGATGGCCTCGGTGCGCTTCATCTGCGGTACCCAGGACACACATAAGCAGCTCGAGAAGAAGCTGGCGGATTTCCTCGGTATGGAAGACGCGATTCTCTACTCCTCTTGCTTTGATGCCAACGGCGGCCTGTTTGAAACGCTGCTTGGGCCGGAAGATGCCATTATCTCTGATGCCCTGAACCACGCGTCGATCATCGACGGCGTGCGCCTGTGCAAAGCTAAGCGTTTCCGCTATGCCAACAACGATATGCAGGAGCTGGAAGCGCGTCTGAAAGAAGCGCGCGAAGCCGGCGCTCGCCACGTGCTGATCGCTACCGATGGCGTTTTCTCGATGGACGGCGTGATCGCCAACCTGAAAGGCGTCTGCGACCTGGCGGATAAATATGATGCGCTGGTGATGGTCGATGATTCTCACGCCGTGGGCTTTGTCGGCGAAAACGGCCGCGGTTCCCATGAATATTGCGACGTGATGGGCCGCGTCGACATCATCACCGGCACGTTGGGTAAAGCGCTGGGCGGCGCGTCAGGCGGTTACACCGCCGCGCGCAAAGAAGTCGTTGAGTGGCTGCGCCAGCGTTCTCGTCCCTATCTGTTCTCCAACTCCCTGGCGCCGGCCATTGTCGCCGCTTCCATCAAGGTGCTGGAGATGGTGGAAGCGGGCAGCGAACTGCGCGATCGCCTGTGGGCTAACGCGCGCCTGTTCCGCGAAAAAATGACCGCAGCAGGCTTTACCCTGGCAGGCGCCGACCACGCGATTATCCCGGTGATGCTCGGTGAAGCTACCGTCGCCCAGGAGTTCGCGCGCGAATTGCAAAAAGAAGGTATTTACGTCACCGGTTTCTTCTATCCGGTGGTTCCAAAAGGCCAGGCGCGTATTCGCACCCAGATGTCGGCGGCGCATACCCCTGAACAAATTGAACGTGCGGTGGAAGCCTTTACCCGCATCGGCAAACAACTGGGCGTCATCGCCTAATAAGGGTGTGAGATGAAAGCGTTATCCAAACTGAAAGCGGAAGAAGGCATCTGGATGACCGACGTACCGGAACCGGAAGTCGGCCATAACGATCTGCTGATTAAAATCCGTAAGACCGCGATTTGCGGTACCGACGTGCACATCTATAACTGGGACGAATGGTCGCAGAAAACCATCCCGGTACCAATGGTGGTGGGGCATGAGTATGTCGGCGAAGTCGTGGGTATCGGTCAGGAAGTTCGCGGCTTTAAGCTTGGCGATCGCGTTTCCGGCGAAGGGCATATCACCTGCGGACACTGCCGTAACTGTCGCGGCGGTCGCACGCATCTGTGCCGTAATACCATCGGCGTGGGGGTAAACCGCCCGGGCTGTTTCGCTGAATATCTGGTGATCCCGGCCTTCAACGCTTTCAAAATCCCGGACAATATCTCTGACGATCTGGCATCCATCTTCGACCCGTTCGGCAACGCTGTGCATACCGCGCTCTCCTTCGACCTGGTCGGTGAAGATGTTCTGGTTTCCGGCGCTGGCCCGATTGGCGTGATGGCCGCGGCGGTGGCGAAACATGTCGGCGCGCGTAACGTGGTGATTACCGATGTTAACGAATATCGCCTGGAGCTGGCGCGTAAAATGGGCGTCACCCGTGCGGTTAACGTCGCCAAAGAGAATCTGAACGATGTGATGGCGGAGCTGGGGATGACCGAAGGCTTCGACGTGGGTCTGGAGATGTCCGGCGCGCCGCCGGCGTTCCGCACCATGCTTGATACCATGAACCACGGCGGACGTATTGCGATGCTGGGTATTCCTCCGTCGGATATGTCTATCGACTGGACCAAGGTCATCTTCAAGGGGCTGTTTATCAAAGGGATTTACGGCCGCGAAATGTTTGAAACCTGGTATAAGATGGCGGCGCTGATCCAGTCTGGCCTCGATCTTTCGCCAATTATCACCCACCGTTTCGGTATTGATGACTTCCAGAAAGGCTTTGACGCGATGCGCTCCGGCCAGTCTGGCAAAGTGGTACTGAGCTGGGATTAAACTTATTATCGTCAGGATGACGCTAATAAGCATTCTTGCTGCCCATAGTTTATGGGCAGCATATTCTTCACATATATATTGATAATAAAGTTTTTGTTATTACCACAGCCACTATTGAACTGAACCCAGTTTTATTTATATTCTGCCATATCTTCATTTAACAAGGATGGTATATATGGCGCACCCTATTTTTATCAACCGTCTTTGGCAATTGAAGAGTATTGTTTTACCGGCGTTACTGTTTTTTATGAGTTTCAGCATCCTGGCTGAGCAAAGGCTTGAACATGGCGTGCTGCAAGCCTACTGGAAGGCGCAATGGAGCGATAATGCGACCATTAATGTTCCGGCCCTCGGATTTCGCTATTATTGGCTGGATGACCAGGGGAAATTTAAAAAAGTCATCAATATATATGTTAAGGGAACGCTGAAAGAACAGTTGCTGTTTATTCGGCAGAACTTTAGTGATATCCCAGAAAATTTTATCAGATTTCGCGAGTGGTACGTTAACCAGCAGGGCAGTCTGCTGGTTAATAATATCGCGCAGTATACTGAATGCAGCAGTGAGAATTATAGCGCCGTATTGCTTTCTTTTGTTCCTGCGCAAAATAAACCTGTATCCAATATCGACGATATGCATGCTCAGGTCCCCTGCGGCGGGGACGGACGCTATCCCTGGTTAACGACATATCATTTACAGCATGAATGGAATCAGCATTCATTCAAAGAATGGCCAGATGATAATGCGAATAATACATATTCCGTTATGGCTGATGACGTGGTGGTTAAAATACGCACTATTAACAAATACTGGATCTATGCCGCTCTTTACGATGACAGCAAAGCGGACCGTATGAGTGATAAACGGGGGTACATCAGGAGGGAGCATCTCAAACCCGATAACTGACACCTGGCGGTATCGGGCAAGGTGATGAAATTTATCTCAAGGTAGATTTATTTAGATTTGGATAACATTTCTAAAATAATACGTATCTACCGCACTATTTCCGCATCGATCTTTTGCCTATTCGTTTATACAGTTGGTTTACTCTTCGTTTAATCGCATAAACCCTATGTTTAAGCTCTCAGTATGCTTGCTTACCTGTAATTCGGCCCGCTTATTACGGGAAGTCTTGCCGCCGCTGTTGCGGGTGGCGGATGAGTTTATTGTCGTTGATTCAGGCAGTACGGATGAAACGCTGCAGATATGTCAGCAGTTTGGCATAACGGTTCATCACCACCCCTATGCCGCCCACGGCCTGCAGATGAACTATGCGACCTCGCTGGCGACCCATGACTGGGTGCTATGTATGGATAGCGATGAAATTCTGGATGAACAAGTGGTTGCGGCGATTCTGGCGCTTAAGGCGGGAGAGGAGCCGGACCCCAGTTGTGCATGGCGCCTGCCGCGCTACTGGTTCGTGCTTGGCGAACAGGTGCGGACTATTTATCCCATCTCATCGCCGGATTACCCGGTACGCCTGTTCAACCGCCAGCGGGCCAGTTTTAACCAGCGGCCGGTAGACGATCAGGTGGTCGGCCATCTGACCTCGATAAGGCTGCCGGGCTTTGTCCGCCACGACACCTTCTATTCACTGCATGAGGTGTTTAACAAGCTCAACAGCTATACCACCCGGCTGGTGAAGGCGCAGAAGGTCAGGCCGTCGCTCAGTCGCGGGATCATCAGCGCTATCGGCGCATTTTTTAAGTGGTATCTGTTCAGCGGCGCGTGGCGCAGCGGCAAAGTGGGGGCGGTAACCGGCTTGTACGCCACCTTGTACAGCTTCATGAAGTATTTTAAAGCCTGGTATGCTCACGACGGTAAGCGGCAGGGAACCGTGACGGAGAAGCGCACGGATCCCTGATGAAGATTAGTTGGTGGGGCTATCCCAGCCCTGCCATTTAAGCTGGTAATACTGGACCAGTGCGCTCTGGCTGATGCTTTCGCTCAGAATGCTAAAGAAGCGGCTGGCGTTCACCGGCTCCAGCGGACGCTTCGGTTTGCAGTACTTCACGCCGTGGAACGGGTTACGCGGCTTCTGCTGCTGCGGCACGTTTGGCTGGGCAGGCGTGTTCGGCGTCGAGTTGTCGACCTGCGGTTCGTTTAGCAGGCTGCTCGGGCGCACCAGCGTGATATCTGGCGGCAGGTTATAAACCATTTGCTGTAGTACCCGCACCGTTGAAGGATGGGGATGACCAATGGCGATAGCCGAACCGTTACGCCGCGCCAGCGCGATGGCGCGATTGAACTGAGTGCGGATGTCCGCCTCGTTCTGGGTGTCGTCGAGAAACACTTTGCGTTTAATTACCTTCACGCCGGTTCCCTGAGCGGCACGCATGGCCTGGGTGTTGCCGATAGTCACACTATCGAGAAAATAGAGATTGTAGCGTTCCAGCGCCTGCATCACCTTCTGCATGCCGAACAGGTTAGAAGTCATGGCGCTACCCATGTGGTTGTTCAACCCGACCGCGTAAGGCACTTTACCGTAAGCCTCACGAATAATACGTTCGATCTCATCGCTGCTCATATCCGGGCGCAGGGTGTCTTTTTCCAGCGGTTGCTTGCTGAGCGGCGCCATCGGCAGGTGGATCAATACTTCATGGCCCAGATTATGTGCTTTGGTGGCCATTTCCCGGGCGTGGGGGGCATTCGGCAGCACGGCAACGGAGATGGTGGGCGGCAGCGCCAGCACCTTATTTTCCGTCTGCGGACGGTAGCCGAAATCATCGATAACGATAGAGAGTTTACCGGCGAAAACCGGCGCAGCAATAGCCAGTGAACCGGCTACAGCAAGTGCAATCATGCGAAATTGAAGCAAAACTTATCTTCCCAACCACGGCTGTGGATTGACCGCCTGACCCTGGCGGCGAATTTCGAAATAGAGCGACGGACGACCCTGACCGCCGCTACTGCCTACCAGCGCGATAGCCTGGCCCGCGCGGACCTGGGTACCGACGCTGACCAGCGCGCTTTGGTTATAGCCGTAAAGACTCATGTCGCCTTTGCCGTGTTCAACGACGACCACCAGGCCGTAGCCCTGCAGCCAGTCGGCGAGGATCACCCGACCGTCGGCAATGGCTTTGACTTCGGTGCCCTCAGACGCAGCGATAACCATCCCTTTCCAACGTAGTTCACCTTGCAGCTGTTCGCCATAACGATGAAGAATTGTTCCGCGAACCGGCCAGAAGGCCTGACCGCGCGGCGCGCCGAGGCCGCCGGTTCGCGACATCAATGAACGTTCGCTTTCGGTTGGTTTATAGGTGGTGCCTTTGCGCGAGGCTTCCTGCTGACGGTCGCGTACCGCCTGGGCATCACGAGCCTCGCGATCGGCGCGGGCTTTGGCTGCCGCTTCCGCCTGGGCGATGCGGCCGCGCAGGCGCGATTCGTTAGCGCGCAGTTCGCTGAGCTGCTGTTGGCCTTTCTGAATGGAGGACTCGAGGCTGGAGAGCGTCTTTTTACGCTCGTTGCGCGCCTGCTCAAGCTTGGCCTGCTGCGCTTTTTGCTCGTAAACCAGCGTTTGCTGCTGGCTTTGTTTTTCTTCCAGCATCGATTTCTGTACCGCGACTTCTTCGCGCGTCTGCTTGAGCTGGGCGATGGTCTCCTGACGGGCCTGGTTAAAGTAACCAAAATAGGCCTGCAGGCGCTGGTTGCGCTGCCCCTCTTCGCCGCTGAGGATCATCTGCATGCCGGTATGCGGCCCCTGGCGGAAGGCGGCGTCAAGCTGCGCGGCGAGGTTACGTTCCTGGGAGGCACGCTGGCGCTCCAGCTTAGCGATAGACGCGTTCATCTCGTCGATCTGCTTATTGAGCTGGTTGAGGGTATCCTGAGTTTCACGCAGCTTACGCGCGGCGGCGGAGATCGCTTCTTCCTGCGCTTTTAGCTGGGCGAGCAGAGAGGAACGTTGCTGCTGCTGTTGCTGAATCGCGCGCTGTTTGGCGGCGATATCGGCCTGAATGGATTTCAGCTGGTCGCGGTCATCGGCGTGAGCGGATGCGGCGCACAGCAATACGCCAGCGCTAAGCGCGCTGGCGTAAAGAACGGATCGAACAGCCGTTGCGATCCATGTATTTGAATAAGTCGCCTTTCCCCTCATGGGGAAGGATTATTCCACGATGAACAGCGGCTTGCCAGTCATCTCTTGCGGGATTTCCATTCCCATCAGCGATAGCATGGTTGGCGCGATGTCGGAAAGCTTGCCGCCTTCGGCTACTTTCACGGTTTTGTCGCCAACGTAGATGAGCGGAACCGGCAGGTTAGTATGCGCGGTGTGCGCCTGTCCGGTCGCCGGATCGCGCATTTGCTCGGCGTTGCCGTGGTCGGCGGTGATCAGCAGCTGACCGCCGACGGATTCAACGGCCGCGGTCACTTGTTCGATACAGTGATCCAGTGCTTCAACCGCTTTCACCGCCGCTTCCATCACCCCGGTATGGCCAACCATATCGCCATTCGGGTAGTTACAGATGATGGTGTCATACTGGCCGCCTTTGATGGCCGCAACCAGTTTTTCGGTCAGCTCGGCAGAGCTCATTTCCGGCTGCAGGTCGTAAGTGGCAACCTTCGGCGAGTTAATCAGAATACGGTCTTCGCCTTTGAACGGATCTTCTACGCCGCCGTTAAAGAAGAAGGTCACGTGCGCATATTTCTCGGTTTCGGAGATGCGCAGCTGGGTTTTGTCGTGCTTCGCCATCCACTCGCCGAAAGTGTTAACCAGTGAAGCTGGCGGATAAGCGCAAGCGACTTTGATGTCGGCGGCGTATTCGGTCAGCATCACGAAATCGAGGTTAACGACTTTCTTACGCGCGAAGCCGTCGAAGTCGGCGTTAACGAAGGCGCGGGTGATTTCGCGCGCGCGGTCAGCGCGGAAGTTCATGAAGATCAGCGCGTCGCCGTCTTCCATCGCGGCATCGGCCTGGCCCACGGCGCGGATAACGGTCGCTTTGACGAACTCGTCGTTTTCATCACGGGCGTAGGCTGCCTGCAGGCCCGCCACCGCGGTGTCGGCCTGGAATTCGCCTTTGGCCAGCGTCATCAGGTCATAGGCTTGTTCTACGCGATCCCAGCGGTTGTCGCGGTCCATGGCGTAGTAGCGGCCGATGATAGAGGCGATACGGCCTTTGCCCAGCGCGGTGAATTTAGCTTCGAATTTAGCCAGCGTGGCTTCAGCGCTGCGCGGCGGCGTGTCGCGGCCATCGAGGAAAGCGTGCAGATAGATTTTCTCTGCGCCGCGTTCGGCGGCCAGTTCTACCATCGCCATGATGTGGTCTTCGTGGCTGTGAACGCCGCCTGGCGACATCAGGCCCATGATGTGTACCGCTTTACCGGCGGCGACGGCTTTGTCGACCGCGCCGGTCAGCACCGGATTGGCGAAGAAGGTGCGTTCTTTGATTTCAACGTCCAGACGGGTCAGATCCTGATACACGATACGACCCGCGCCGAGGTTTACGTGGCCCACTTCGGAGTTACCCATCTGGCGGTCAGGCAGGCCGACTTCCAGACCGGATGCGTCAATCAGGGTGTGCGGACGTTTTGCCCACAGCGCGTCCATTACCGGCGTTTTAGCGCTATAAATGGCGTTATCCTGTTGGTCTTCACGGTAGCCGTAGCCATCCAGAATCACCAGTACCATAGGTTTTTTAGTAACCGACATTGCGACAACCTCATGCTCAAAGACAGAAAATTTGCGTAATTTTACTACAGCTGAATCGATCAAATCACCGTAAAAGATCAAAGAAAGGGAAGAGGCGACGCCAGAGCTGATGGCGAAGTCGGCTTTTTTTTCGTGACGGGCCGCAGAAAATACATTACATCGCGCTCACTGGCTGTATTTGCCGCAATGCACAGGTATACTCCTTCCCTGGTTTTTTTATCACTTAGTCGGGAGTTGTAACCCCCCATGCAAGAAATTATGCAATTCATCGGCCGTCACCCGGTCCTGAGCATCGCGTGGATCGCGCTGCTGGGTGCGGTACTGTTCACCACCTTTAAAGGCTTGATGTCAAAAGTTAAAGTCATTACCCGTGGTGAAGCGACGCGTCTTATCAACAAAGAAGAAGCCGTTGTTGTCGACCTGCGTCAGCGTGACGACTTCCGTAAAGGCCATATCGCTGGCGCTATCAACCTGCTGCCTGCCGATATCAAAGCAAATAACGTCGGCGAGTTGGAAAAACACAAAGCACAACCCATTATTGTTGTGGATGGGTCCGGCATGCAGGCGCAAGAGCCTGCCAGCCTGCTGAATAAAGCCGGATTCGAAAAAGTCTTTGTACTGAAAGAAGGCATCGCAGGCTGGAGCGGCGAGAACCTTCCGCTGGTACGCGGCAAATAATTTACCCCCGCGTCGTTATGGCGCAGCGGTTCCCCCGATAACCCCTCAGGCGGCGGGGGAGCATCTGCGGCGTAAAATCCCTCGGGGTAAAAACAGGAGTGAGTCATGGCCAATATTGAGATCTATACCAAAGCGACCTGCCCGTTCTGCATCCGCGCCAAAGCGCTGCTGAACAGCAAGGGCGTGACGTTCAACGAACTGCCTATCGATGGCGATGCCGCGAAGCGCGAAGAGATGATCCAGCGCAGCGGCCGGACGACGGTTCCGCAGATTTTTATTGATGCGCAGCACATTGGCGGCTGTGACGACTTGTATGCGCTTGATTCACGTGGTGGACTTGATCCCCTCTTGCGCTAATTTTTACGCTTTCCCCATTCAGGGGCGCGTATTTAAGGACAACACGAAAGGGTTTTACTATGTCAGAACAAAACAGCACCGAAATGACTTTCCAGATTCAGCGCATCTACACCAAAGACGTTTCCTTCGAAGCGCCAAATGCGCCGCAAGTTTTCCAGAAAGATTGGCAGCCTGAAGTTAAACTTGATCTGGATACCGCTTCCAGCCAGTTGGCTGAAGGCGTTTATGAAGTGGTGCTGCGTGTCACCGTAACTGCTTCGCTGGGCGAAGAAACCGCATTCCTGTGCGAAGTACAGCAGGGCGGCATCTTCTCCATCGACGGCATCGATGGCAACCAGATGGCGCACTGCCTCGGCGCGTACTGCCCGAACATTCTGTTCCCGTACGCTCGCGAGACCGTTACCAGCCTGGTTTCCCGCGGCACCTTCCCGCAACTGAACCTTGCGCCGGTGAACTTTGACGCGCTGTTTATGAACTATCTGCAACAGCAGGCTGGCGAAGGTGCTGAACAACATCAGGATGCCTGATGAACGCGCTTAATGCTGCAATGACTGTGATCGGTGCCGGCTCTTACGGCACCGCTCTTGCCATCACCCTGGCAAGAAATGGCCACGAGGTCGTCCTCTGGGGTCATGACCCGAAACATATCGCGACGCTGCAACACGATCGCTGCAACGCCGCGTTCCTTCCCGATGTGCCCTTCCCGGACACGCTGCGCCTTGAGAGCGATTTAGCGACGGCGCTGGCCGCCAGCCGCGATATCCTCGTGGTGGTGCCGAGCCATGTCTTCGGCCAGGTTCTGCGCCAGATTAAACCGCTGATGCGTTCCGATGCGCGTCTGGTGTGGGCGACGAAAGGTCTGGAGGCCGAAACCGGCCGTCTGCTGCAGGACGTGGCGCGTGAAGCGCTGGGCGATGACATCCCATTAGCGGTCATCTCCGGTCCGACTTTCGCCAAAGAGCTGGCCGCCGGCCTGCCGACGGCGATTTCGCTGGCGGCGACGGATCCGCAGTTTGCGGAAGACCTTCAGCGCCTGTTGCACTGCGGTAAAAGCTTCCGCGTCTACATCAACCCGGACTTTATCGGCGTACAGCTGGGCGGCGCGGTGAAAAACGTTATCGCCATCGGCGCCGGAATGTCTGACGGTATCGGCTTTGGCGCGAATGCCCGTACGGCGTTGATCACCCGTGGGCTGGTGGAAATGTCCCGTCTCGGCGCGGCGCTGGGCGCCGATCCGGAAACCTTCATGGGCATGGCCGGGTTGGGCGACCTGGTACTGACCTGTACCGATAACCAATCGCGTAACCGCCGTTTTGGCATGATGCTCGGACAGGGCATGGACGTGCAAAGCGCGCAGGACAAGATTGGCCAGGTGGTTGAAGGCTATCGCAATACCAAAGAGGTTCGCGTTCTGGCGCAGCGTTTAGGCGTCGAAATGCCAATAACCGAGGAAATTTATCAGGTATTGTATTGCGGAAAAATTGCGCGCGAGGCAGCATTGACCTTATTAGGTCGCGCACGCAAGGACGAACGCAGCGCCAACTAGCCGCAGGGAAAGTCTGTTACCTGTATGACCCGGTCAGCGAAGAACTGACCGGTCATAATTCTTACCGTCTGGAGTATGCAATGCCGTGTGAAGAACTGGATATCGTCTGGAACAATATTAAAGCCGAAGCCCGGGCTTTGGCCGACTGTGAGCCGATGCTCGCCAGTTTTTACCACGCAACGCTACTCAAGCACGAAAATCTGGGCAGTGCCCTGAGCTATATGCTGGCGAATAAGCTGGCCTCGCCGATTATGCCCGCTATCGCCATTCGCGAAGTGGTGGAAGAGGCCTATGCCGCTGACCCGGAGATGATCGCTTCCGCCGCCTGCGATATCCAGGCGGTACGTACCCGTGACCCTGCGGTCGATAAATACTCAACGCCGTTGCTCTACCTGAAAGGCTTCCATGCGCTGCAGGCCTACCGCATTGGCCACTGGCTGTGGAATCAGGGGCGTCGCGCGCTGGCTATTTTCCTGCAAAACCAGGTCTCCGTCTCTTTCCAGGTCGATATCCATCCGGCGGCGAAGATTGGCCGTGGGATCATGCTCGACCACGCCACCGGTATCGTGGTCGGTGAAACGGCGGTGATTGAAGACGACGTATCCATTCTGCAGTCCGTGACCCTCGGCGGTACCGGCAAAACTAGCGGCGACCGTCACCCGAAAATTCGCGAAGGCGTGATGATTGGCGCCGGGGCGAAGATCCTCGGCAATATCGAAGTCGGGCGCGGGGCGAAGATTGGCGCCGGTTCCGTGGTGCTGCAACCTGTGCCGCCGCATACCACCGCCGCAGGCGTACCGGCGCGCATCGTCGGCAAGCCGGAGAGCGACAAGCCGGCAATGGATATGGATCAGCATTTTAATGGCATCCACCATACCTTCGAGTACGGCGACGGGATTTGATTTATTGCCATTTGCCGCTGTTAAGCTCAGAGAGGTAGCCCGGATAAGGCGCAACGCGCCGCAATCCGGGAACCGCTCAGGTTAGCTGCGCAACACGGCTCCAGGGTATCCCAACTGACGCCAGGCTTCATACACCACCACCGACACCGCGTTTGACAGGTTCATGCTGCGGCTGTCCGGCATCATCGGAATACGGATTTTTTGCTCCGCCGGTAGGGCATCGAGAATGCTGGCCGGTAGGCCGCGCGTTTCCGGACCAAACATCAAGAAATCACCATCCTGATAGCTTACCGCGCTGTGGGCGGGCGTGCCTTTGGTGGTGAGGGCGAACAGCCGCTGCGGCTTCGCGCTGGCGACAAATTCTGCGTAATCCGCGTGGCGCTGTACGGCGGTGAACTCGTGATAATCCAACCCGGCGCGTCTCAGGCGTTTATCGTCCCAGGTAAAGCCCATCGGCTCAATGATATGTAAATTGAAGCCGGTGTTGGCGCACAGGCGGATGATATTGCCGGTGTTCGGCGGGATTTCTGGTTCGAATAACACGATGTTCAGCATACTGCCCCCTTAATTGCGGGGGGCAGAATAGCAGATATTTGTTGAACCCTCACCCCGACCCTCTCCCAGAGGGAGAAAACCGATTCCAGCAGGGGCGGTGTAAGGGAAAACGCGGGGAATTACGCGGCGTTGCCCTGCTTGAGCGCATCAAAGGTCTGCAGCGCTTCGGCATTTTGCACCAGCGAATCACGGCTGATTTCGCTGATGGATTTCGCCCCGGTCAGCGTCATCGCCACTTTCATCTCTTTCTCGATAAGAGTGAGCAGATTCGCCACCCCTTGCTTGCCGTGGGTCGCCAGCGCGTACAGATACGCGCGGCCTAGCAGCACGCTGTCAGCGCCCAGGGCGATCATCCGCACCACGTCGAGACCGTTGCGGATGCCGCTGTCGGCGAGAATAGTGATGTCGCCTTTAACCGCATCGGCAATGGCGGGCAGGGCGCGGGCGGAAGAGAGCACGCCGTCAAGCTGACGGCCGCCGTGGTTAGAGACGACAATACCGTCAGCGCCGAAGCGCACCGCATCGCGGGCGTCCTCCGGGTCGAGGATCCCTTTGATCACCATCGGGCCGTCCCAGAAGTCGCGGATCCACTCCAGGTCTTTCCATGAAATCGACGGATCGAAATTATTCGCCAGCCAGCCGATGTAATCCTCAAGCCCGGTCGGTTTGCCGAGGTAGGCGGAGATATTGCCCAGATCGTGCGGGCGACCGTTGAGACCGACGTCCCATGCCCACTGCGGATGAGTGACGGCCTGCCAGTAGCGGCGCATGGCGGCGTTCGGACCGCTCATGCCAGAATGGGCGTCGCGATAGCGCGCGCCGGGGGTCGGCATATCCACGGTAAAGACCAGCGTGGAGCAGCCCGCAGCTTTGGCGCGCTCCAGCGCATTGCGCATAAATCCGCGATCGCGCAGGACATACAGCTGGAACCACATCGGGCGCTTGATGGTCGGGGCGACCTCTTCAATCGGGCAAACGGAAACGGTAGAGAGGGTAAACGGGATGCCTTTGTCGTCCGCCGCGCCCGCCGCCTGCACTTCGCCGCGGCGCGCGTACATGCCGCACAGTCCGACCGGCGCCAGCGCCGTCGGCATCGCTAGCTTCTCGTTGAATAACGTGGTCTCCAGGCTCAGATCCGACATATTGCGCAGAATGCGCTGACGGAGCGCCACGTCGGAGAGGTCTTCAACGTTGCGGCGCAGGGTATGTTCGGCGTAGGCGCCGCCGTCGATATAGTGGAACAGAAACGGTGGCAGGATACGCTGTGCGGCGGCGCGATAGTCGCTGGCGGCGGAAATAATCATCACGAGTTCTCCCTGGAATTTTCATTGTGGTCACCGGGCAGGCGGGTAATGCGCGCCTGGCGGGCCTGGTCTTCATCAAAACGTTTAATGGTGGCGTGGACAAAACCGAGGTGAGCCATCATCGCCTGGCGGGCGCCTTCCGCGTCGCCGGCGAAGATCGCTTCCATTACCGCCTGATGTTGTTCGGTCAGACGCGCGAACACCGGCGGCACCAGATACATGCGCTGGCGGCTCTGCTTCACCGAGGATTGCAGAAGCTCGAAGAAACCGCGCATGGTTTGCAGCAGCACCACATTATGTGAGGCTTCAGCGATCGCCAGGTGGAAGCGAACATCCGCCTGTGAGGCGAGATCCGGGTCATCGCTGAGGGTGGCTTCAAAACAGAGGCGGATTTTTTCTTTTTCGGCGTCGGTGGCCCGCATCGCCGCGTGCCAGGCGGTGCTGGCTTCAATAGCGTGGCGGGCTTCGAGAATATCAAAACTGTAGTCGGGGTCGTCGGCGAGCAGCGTTTTCAGCGGCTGGACGATGTTTTGCTCCGACCAGGGTTCATGCTGCCAACGCACGAAGGTGCCGCCGCCGCGACGGCTAAGCAGCACCCCTTCGTTGACCAGCATCGCCAGCGCTTCACGCAGCGAATTGCGTGAAACACCGAGCTGGACGGCAAGCTGGCGCTCGGCGGGCAAACGCATGCCCGCCTCCAGCTGTTGTTCTTCTATCAGCGCCCGGACGCGGTTTGCGACGTCGTCAGCCAGGCGTTTTGGCATCACTTTCACGGAATCATCCAGGTTAAGACATAAGCCTGCAGGGTGGTAATCAGGCCCACCATGCAGGTGAATATCAGGCTGTGCTTGACGGTAAAGCGGAACAGGTCCGACTCTTTACCCACCAGGCCTACCGCGGCGCAGGCAATGGCGATCGACTGCGGCGAAATCATCTTGCCCGTCACCCCACCGGTGGTATTCGCGGCGACCAGCAGAATATCGGAGACGCCGATTTGCTGGGCTGCCGTCGCCTGCAGCGCGGCGAATAGCGCGTTAGACGAGGTATCCGAACCGGTCAGGAAGACCCCCAGCCAGCCGAGGAACGGCGAGAAGAAGGTAAACGCATGGCCGGTATGCGCCAGCGCCAACGCCAGCGTCGATGACAGCCCGGAGTAGTTCGAGATAAAGGCGAACGCCAGCACCATACCGATGGAGTAAATCGGCAGCGCCAGCTCTTTCAACGTCCCGGCGAAGGTGGTCAGCGCATCCTTTGGCTTCATACGCAGCCAGACGATAGACAGTATAGCGGCGAACAGAATGGCGGTGCCGGTCGCCGACAGCCAGTCGAATTTATACACCGCGGCGTACGGTGTCGCGGCGCTCACCACCGGCGGCATGCGGGCGACCATTTTGTCGAGGAACGGTACCGAGATGTTAACCACGAAGTCATACATCGCCCCGCCCGGCGCAAACAGCGCTTTAAACGGCGGTACGCTCCACAGGGTGACGGTGGCGGTGAGGAACAGGAACGGCGACCAGGCGCGAATAACCTGACCGGCGGTGTAATGCGTACGCGCCAGGGTTTGATCAACCTGCGCTGCCCCCATGTCGCCAAAGCGGAAGATACGTACCGGCTGCCAGCGTTTGAGGAACAGCGTCAGGCATACCAGCGACACCAGCGAAGAGATGATGTCCGGCAGTTCCGGGCCGAGGAAGTTAGAGCTGAGGTACTGTGCGATAGCGAACGAGCCGCCCGCGACCATCACCGCAGGCCACGTCTCTTTCACCCCGCGCCAGCCGTCCATAATCGCCATGATCCAGAACAGCACGATAATGGTCAGGAACGGCAGTTGGCGGCCAACCATCTGGCCGATGGCGAAACTATCGATGCCGGTCACCTGACCGGCGACCAGAATCGGGATCCCCATGGCGCCGAAGGCCACCGGCGCGGTGTTAACAATCAGGCACAGCCCGGCGGCGTATAGCGGATTGAAGCCGAGCCCGACCAGCAGCGCGGCGGTGATCGCCACCGGCGCGCCGAAACCGGCGGCCCCTTCGAGGAAGGCGCCAAAGGAGAAGCCCACAATCAGCATCTGCAGGCGCTGGTCCGGCGTAATTGAAAGAATCGACGAGCGGATAATGTCGAACTGCCCGGTCTTCACCGAGATTTTATAGACGAAGACCGCGGCGATAATAATCCACGCGATAGGCCACAGGCCGTAGAAGAAGCCGTATACCACCGACGATAAGGCGCGGTCGACCGGCATTTTGTAGAACAGCAGGGCGACAAGCAGCGCGATGGCTACGGTCCAGGTGGCGGCGACATAGCCTTTAAGCTTGAGCTTAATCAGGGCGAAAAAGAAAAACAGAATCGGTAGTGAGGCGATAAGGCTCGATAGCCAGATATTACCAGCCGGATCGTAATTTTGTTGCCAGAGGTTCATGCAGGTCTCCATCGGGCCACATCCAATGCGTCAGGTTGGGTCTGCGCCCATTGCCGATCACACTGTTTGTAAAATTGGCCCAGCCAAATTGCGATTGTAGGGTTAACGACAATTGATGGTTAACCAAATGTTATGGCATGGCAACGCGTTTGTGATGCAAAGTGATGGATATGTGAACCGATTGACGGTTTAAGAAATAATTGGTTGGGCCAATTTGGCGAGGAAGGGGGAATTGGCTGTGAGTTCACGGCCCGGTAGGGCTACCGGGTAATAGACGACGAACTCACAGCGGGCAAAAGATTAAAACTCGCTCTTCGCGAAGCCGGTCATCTCTTTAAGGCCCATTTCACGGCCCAGCGCGGTCATCGGGTGGACGACAACCAGTCCGCGCACGCTTTTCTTCAGCTTGCCCATATCGGCCTGCTCTTTCTTGGTAATGGCGCGACGATGCGGCATGCTCATCAGCTTCTGCGCTTCTTTGCTCAGCTTCTGCGACTGAACGGAACGCAGACGTTCGATTTCCGTTTCCAGGGTCGCTTTTTCTTTTTCCAGCTCCGCGTATTTATCGGCGGCTTCGACCAGCGACAGGTCGGCCTGCTGGTGGCGGATGGCGTCGAGACGGTCGCTCAAACGCTTGATTTCATTCTTTTCGACTTCTTTCATGGTAATTTTATCTGTGAATAAAAGGGCTTCGACGTTACATAGTATGGGCCGGGCGGGCCTTTGTTGATAGTTTTTTATCGAAATACTCGCGGCGACACGGCCATAAGCATAAGAATCAATATATTATAATTGACTGAATAATAATGATATTGTCGTTTTAACTCAGCTGTTTGTCATTTTTGTGAAGCCTGACGGCCATTCCGCACGTTTTCCTCAACTTGCTCCCTTTTTTTCGCCAATCCTTAATCAGATCCCCCTGAACAGAGGAGAGCGTGATGGCGAAAATCGGCGACGGCATCCCACGTATCATCGATAAAACGGTAGATTTCATGGCCTCGAGCCAGGCGTTTATGGAATATCTGAAAAAATGCCCGCGTTTACAGCGGATACCGCGCGATATTCCTGAGGATAAAAAAGCGCTATTTCTGAGTCGTCTGGAGTATTACCGGCAGCTGTACCGACCGACGTGCGACCAGCAAGAAACGGAGTCAGAGCGTTGATTTCTGGAAGGCTTTTTTTAAGCTGATTCGGGAAATCAGCTCAGTCAGAGACAACACCATCGTAGAACGTACCATCTGCTGGTAGCGCAGTTTCTGCATTGCCAGCAGTTCCTTATCGCTCTCATCAAACAGCGGCGTCGGCGGAAGCGCGGCGACGCAGTGCAGCTCGCCTAACGGCCCGAGAATTTCATCGTCGGTGAAAGCGTACTCATTGCCGTCATGATTGAGCTCTTCACGCAGGGCCATCAATAGCTCGGCATCTTCGTATTCGGCGCGGCTTATCACCCCAAGGCCGTAGATAAGCTTCAGGCGTACGGAAAGGTCGCCCAGCGGCCCACTGCCGTCCAGCAATGGCTCCACTGCGTATTTCACCGCGTAATCGTCTTTGCGGAATACCTGAAGTACCAGAATATTGACCGCCTCCGTCAGGAGTTCGACGGCGGCTATCAGGAAACTTCTTACGGTCTTACCAGCATTTAAACGCTCAAGTACGCGGTTTTCAAATGCCTGTGTTTCTTCCATTATTGCCTGCATATCGGACAGGAGTGGTATTGGGCGCGGCATCGGCCGCGCCAGGTTGTACATCATTTTACCGCGTTGTAGTCGTTAACGGCTTCCGCCACTACAGCGCTTGCGGCATCCAGACCGGAAATCTGCGCCAGCGCAGCCTGTGGCCCTTTTTCGCTAATCAGCGCCGCCAGTTCTTGCGCTTGCGGATCGTCTTCGCTGCGGAAATGCATGGCCGCGGCAATCCCTTTCACCAGGTTCCGGTGCGGAAGGCCGTATTCCAGCGTGCCAAGCAACGGCTTGATTAAACGATCGCCCGCGCTCAGTTTACGCAGCGGCTGGCGGCCGACGCGCTCCACATCATCTTTCAGATACGGGTTCTCGAAACGACCGAGGATCTTCTGGATATAAGCCGCGTGTTTCTGCGCATCAAAGCTGTAGCGTTTGATCAGCACCGCGCCGCTCTCTTCCATCGCGCCTTTTACGACGGCGCGAATGCTCTCATCGAGAATCGCGTCGCGAATCGTTTGATGGCCCGCCAGTTTCCCGAGGTAGGCGGTTATAGCATGCCCGGTGTTTAAGGTGAATAGCTTACGTTCGACAAATGCCATCAGGTTATCGGTTAATTCCATTCCTGGGATGTTCGGCAGCTCGCCTTTAAACTGGGTTTTATCCACAATCCATTCGCTGAAGGTTTCAACGGTGACTTCCAGCGGATCGTGGGTAGCGGAAGCCGATGGCGGCACGATGCGGTCTACGGCGGAATCGACGAAGCCGATATGCGCTTCAACCCATGCTTTATCTTCTTCCGCCAGCGCGTTAAACACATGGCCTTTCAGCTGGGTGGTGCCGCGCACCATGTTTTCGCAGGCGATGATATTCAGCGGGCGTTCAATACCCTGCGCTTTGCGTTTCACCAGGCCTTTGGCGATGGCCGGAGCGATACGCTCCAGAACGACGGGACCGACGGCGGTGGTCACCAGGTCGACAGTGGCGATCAGATCCACCACTTCATCGCCAATGCTGCTGACGGCATTCACGCCGGAGACGGTGTCAACCTGTTCGTTTTCGCCCACCACGTGAACCTGATAGCTATGACGGGCATTCAGGGCGTCAAGGACCACCTGATTAACATCGGCGAACGTGAGGGTGATACCGGCGTCAGCCAGCAGTTTGCCAATGAAGCCACGTCCAATATTACCTGCGCCAAAATGTAATGCTTTCATAGTATTAACCTTCAATTAATGTTTTTACCTGAGAGGGCTGGGGTGAGGCATTTCCCTCACCCCAACCCTCTCCCAGAGGGAGAGGGAATGGACCTCGCGGGTTATTTATTCAGCAGCGACAGGACTTCTTCGACGCTGGTGGTTTTCGCCAGCCGCTCAATCACGGTTTCGTCATCCAGCGCGTTGGTCAGGCTGGTGATAACGTGAATGTGTTCGTTGTTGCGGGCGGCGATACCAATGACCAGACGTGCGACTTCATCTTCTTCTTCACCGAAGCGCACGCCTTCCGGATACTGGCAGAAGACGACGCCGGTTTTCAGCACCCGGTCTTTCGCTTCGATGGTACCGTGCGGTACCGCGATGGATTCGCCAAGATAGGTCGAGGTCAGCTTCTCGCGGTCGAGCATCGCCTGCACATATTCCGGCTCAACGTATCCACCTTTCACCAGTTGTTCACCGGCGAAGCGAATCGCCTCTTCTTTGGTGGCCGCTTTGCGCCCAAGGAAGATGTTATCCGCGCCCAGCTGGAACAGATTTTTGTCGTCATTATCAAAACTATCTTTCAGGCTATCGGTGACTTTCACTTCGTTGTCGATGTGGCGCTGGGCCGCCACCAGACGCTCGGTCAGGCTGGTGTACAGGCCGCTGTCGAGGAAGTTGGTCAGCGAAATATGCTGCGCCTGTGGTACCTGGCGCATGGCGCGCTCGGTCAGATCGCGGTGGGTGATCACCAGGTCGACATCCGGCGGCAGGTTGTTAATCGCGCTGTTGGTAACCGAAATGTTGCTCAGTCCGGCATCCTGCACCTTCTTACGCAGTACCCCGGCGCCCATGGCGCTGGAACCCATACCGGCGTCGCAGGCAACGATGATTTTACGCACGTGGCTCAGGTCGTTAGCCACGTCGCCCGCCGCCAGCGGCGTCGCCGCGCCTTTGGACTCGGCCTTCATGTCGTGCATGCGACGAGTCGCCGCTTCGATATCGTCTTCTTCTTTCACTTTGCTGGTTTTCAGCAGGATGGCAGAGACAATAAAGGAGACCGCCATCGCCGCAATAATGGCCGCGATGTTAGCGAAGTAGGCGCCTTTTGGCGTCATCGCCAGTACCGCCAGAATGGAACCCGGGGAAGCAGGGGAAACCAGGCCGCCGTTGAGGATAGTCAGGGTGAAGACGCCGGTCATACCGCCGAGGATAACGGCCAGAATCAGACGCGGGTTCATCAGCACGTACGGGAAGTAAATTTCGTGAATACCGCCCAGGAAGTGGATGATTGCCGCACCGCCCGCAGACTGCTTCGCGCTGCCGCGGCCAAAGAACATGTACGCCAGCAGAACGCCCATCCCCGGACCCGGGTTAGCTTCAATCAAGAAGAAGATGGATTTGCCAAGCTCATGGGACTGCTGGATACCCAGCGGCGAGAAGATACCGTGGTTAATCGCGTTATTGAGGAACAGGATTTTCGCCGGTTCAACAAAGATAGACGCCAGCGGCAGCATGTCGTGCGCCACCATGAAGTTAACGCCGGCCGCCAGCAGTTTTGACAGCACTTCAACCGCCGGGCCGATGCCGAGGAACGCCAGAATGGCAAGGATCATCCCGATAATGCCGGCGGAGAAGTTATTCACCAGCATTTCGAAACCGGATTTGATCTTACCGTCTACCCAGGCGTCAAATTTCTTAATGCAGTAGCCGCCGAGCGGGCCGGCGATCATCGAGCCGAGGAACATCGGCATATCCGCACCAACGATAACGCCCATGGTGGTGATAGCGCCGACGACGCCGCCTCGTTCGCCGCCAACCAGCTTACCGCCGGTATAACCGATCAGCAGCGGCAGCAGGTAGGTGATCATCGGGCCGACCAGCTTCGCCAGCGTCTCGTTCGGCAACCACCCTGTTGGAATAAATAACGCGGTGATAATCCCCCACGCGATAAACGCGCCGATATTCGGCATCACCATATTGCTGAGGAAACGACCAAAGCTTTGCACTTTGATCTTGATATCGGATGACATAAAACACCCCTTCTTCTGTTTTGCTTATCGCGCAGGCTGAACGCCCGAGGTTTGTTGTTAATGTGGCGGCAGAGGTAGCCGGACCCTGATTGATAGTGCGAAATCTGGCACTGAATCGTTAAGCTGTCCAGCGAGCGACTTTTTATGTGATTTGCGTCACATGAATATAGGTGTCTGGTACTTATATGTAGTGATCTTCATCACAAAAATGATGTGTAAAAAAACAACAACAGGAGATGAATGGCCATAAATCGCATATTTATGTGACGTTTATCACATTATAACTTTGTGTTTTTGTTATTTGTTTGTGATGCATATCACAAAATATTTTGCACTCAATTCCGCTGTGTGTGATCCACCGCAGGTTCTGCTTTCCCCAGCGGCCAACGATGTAACTTTGCAACCCGTCTGGGCGAAGAACATTTTTTGCCGCTAATGGCGGAAATGAAAGCGGTGAATTATGCTCAAATTGTCAGTCAGGCGTCGCTTCAGCGACGCTCACAATTCCAATAATCTATTAGCGTGAATCGAGGAAATTATGTTTCTCAATTATTTTGCGCTGGGCGTTCTGATCTTCGTTTTCCTGGTTATTTTTTACGGGATTATAATTTTGCACGATATTCCGTATCTGATCGCGAAGAAACGTAATCACCCGCACTCTGATGCGATTCACGTCGCAGGGTGGGTTAGCCTGTTTACGCTGCACGTGATATGGCCATTTTTATGGATTTGGGCGACCCTTTATCAGCCGGAACGCGGCTGGGGAATGCAGCATAAGCCGAATGACGCAGAGCCTGATGGCACCGACAGCGAGCTGGCGCAGCTCAATCAGCGTATCGCGGAACTTGAACATAAAATCGCGCATTTGCAGCCGACAGCGCCGCCGTCCTCGCCGGAGAAATAATCATGGACCTGTTGATCATTTTGACGTACGTGGCCATTGCGTGGTCGGTATTTAGAATATTCCATATTCCGGTAAATAAATGGACAGTCCCGACAGCGGCCTTAGGCGGTGTATTTATTGTTAGCGCGCTTATTTTATTAATGAACTATAACCACCCTTATACTTTTACTGCGCAGAAAGCGGTTATTTCCATTCCTATTACGCCGCAGGTTACCGGCATTGTTAGCAGCGTGACCGATAAAGCCAACCAGCGGGTGAAAAAGGGCGAAGTACTATTTACTATCGACCCGGCGCGCTACCAGGCGCGTGTCGACAGGCTGCAGGCCGATCTGGTCACCGCGTTGCATAGTATCAATACCCTGAAAGCCCAACTGCAGGAAGCCCAGGCGAACACCGTGCGCGTCTCCGCCGAGCGCGACCGGTTGTATAAAGATTATCAGCGCTATTTGAAAGGCAGCCAGGCGCGGGTCAATCCGTTTTCGGAAAGCGATATCGATAATGCGCGGCAAAACTACCTTGCCCAGGATGCGTTGGTGAAAGCCTCGGTCGCCGAGCAGGCGCAGATTCAGAGCCAACTGGATAGTACGCTGAATGGCGAACAGTCGCAGGTGGTGAGCCTGCGCGCGCAGTTGGCGGAAGCGAAATATAACCTTGATCAGACCACCGTCCGCGCGCCGAGCGATGGTTACATTACCCAGGTGCTGATTCGCCCGGGAACCTACGCCGCGTCGCTACCGCTGCGCCCGGTGATGGTCTTTATTCCGCAACAAAAACGGCTGATTGTCGCTCAGTTCCGCCAGAATTCGTTGCTCAGGCTGGAGGCTGGCGATGATGCCGAAGCGGTGTTTAACGCCCTGCCAGGGCAGGTGTTCCACGGTAAACTGGTCAACGTATTGCCGGTGGTGCCTGGCGGGACTTATCAGGCGCAGGGTTCGCTGCAGTCGCTGAGCGTCACGCCGGGTAGTGATGGCGTGCTGGCGACAATTGAGCTGGATCCGGATGCGCAGGTCGATGCGCTACCCGACGGCATCTATGCCCAGGTGGCGGTCTATTCCGACCATTTCACCCACGTGTCGGTGATGAGAAAAGTGCTGCTGCGCATGACCAGCTGGATGCACTACCTCTATCTCGATCATTAATGCGATCGGCGGCAGGTTGAGACAATGTCGCGCCTGCCATTTGCCTGCGCCTGAACCATACTGATCTTTTCGTTGGCGAAAGGAGCAGGCAATGAAACTTATCGGCAGCTACACCAGTCCTTTTGTACGCAAAATTTCTGTCATCTTGCTGGAAAAGGCGATCCCCTTCGAGTTTGTGAACGAATTCCCCTATAACGACGTCAACGGCGTGGCGCAGTACAACCCGCTGGGTAAAGTTCCGGCGCTGCTGACCGATGACGGCGCATGCTGGTTTGATTCGCCCATTATTGCGCAATATCTTGAACTGCTTAACGTCGCGCCGGCGATGCTGCCTACGGAACCTCTGGCGGCGCTGAAGATGCGGCAGCTTGAAGCCTTGTCTGACGGCATCATGGAGGCGGCGATCGCGCTGGTGCGGGAAAAAGCGCGTCCGGCGGCGCAGCAGTCAGAAACCGAACTGCTCCGCCAGCGGGAAAAAATCGCCCGCGGTCTTGATATGCTGGAAGGGTACGCCGCCGACGGCACCTTGCGTCACGGTGAGCTGAATCTGGCGACCATTACTGCCGCCTGCGCCATTGCTTATCTCAATTTCCGTCGTGTAGCGCCCGGCTGGTGCGCGACGCGGCCAAAACTGGTCAAACTGGTCGAGACGTTATTTCAGCGCGCCAGTTTTGCCCGTACCGAACCGCCAGGGAGTTGACCCAGGCAGGTAACAGTTTCTTCGCGCAGGCGTTACAATCGCCACTCATTGTTGACTCCCTCTCCCGTCGGGAGGGGGGAAAATAACTTATCGTCAGGTTCACTCATGTCTACCGATACTCGCGCGCTTTATACCCGGCTTCCGGCCATTGATCGTTTACTTCGCGATCCCGCTTTTGCTTTACTGCTCGATCGCCATGGCCATTCGCAAATCGTGGCGCTGCTGCGCCAGATGTTGGATGAGGCGCGGGAGCATATCCGCCAGGCGCAGGCATTGCCAGAGTGGTGCGACGACTGGCCTCAGGAGACCGCCAGTCGGCTGAACCATAGCCAGCAGAGCGCGCTGCGTCCGGTATTCAACCTGACGGGCACCGTGCTGCACACCAATCTGGGTAGAGCCATTCAGGCGGAAGCCGCGGTGCAGGCGGTGGCGCAGGCGATGCGCGCGCCGGTCACGCTGGAATACGATCTCGACGATGCCGGGCGCGGTCATCGCGACCGGGCGCTGGCCGATCTGCTGCGCCGGATCACCGGCGCGGAAGATGCCTGTATCGTCAATAACAACGCGGCGGCGGTGCTGCTGATGCTGGCGGCGACGGCCAGCGGGAAAGAAGTGGTGGTCTCGCGCGGTGAACTGGTCGAGATCGGCGGCGCATTTCGCATCCCCGATGTCATGCGCCAGGCCGGTTGTCTGCTACATGAAGTGGGCACCACTAACCGCACCCACGCCAAAGATTATCGTCAGGCTATCAATGAGCAGACCGCCCTGCTAATGAAAGTGCATACCAGCAACTACAGCATTGAAGGCTTTACCAAAGCGGTCGATGAGGCGGAGCTGGCGGAAATTGGCCGCGAACATGGCGTGCCGGTGGTGGCCGATCTCGGCAGCGGCTCGCTGGTGGATTTGAGCCAGTACGGCTTGCCGAAAGAACCGATGCCGCAGGAATTGATTGCGGCGGGCGTGAACCTGGTGAGCTTTTCCGGCGATAAGCTGCTTGGCGGGCCGCAGGCGGGGATTATCGTCGGCGATCGGGCGCTGATCGCGAAGTTACAGAGTCATCCGCTTAAGCGCGCGCTGCGGGCGGATAAAATGACGCTGGCGGCGCTGGAGGCGACTCTGCGGCTGTATCTGCATCCGGAAGCGCTGACCAACGATCTGCCGACGCTACGTCTGCTAACCCGCCGCGCCGAGGATATCCGCCAGCAGGGCGAGCGTATTCAGCCTGCGTTAGCAGCGCACTATAGCGATTTTGACGTGCGCGTCGAAGCGTGTTTATCGCAGATTGGCAGCGGGTCGTTGCCGGTCGACCGACTGTCCAGCGCCGCGTTAACCTTTACGCCGCGCGATGGTCGCGGCAGCCAGCTGGAAGCGCTGGCCGCCCGCTGGCGCGCCTTACCGATACCGACGATCGGCAGAATCTATGATGGCCGTCTGTGGCTGGATCTGCGCTGTCTTGAAGATGAACCCCGGTTTATGGAGATGTTATTGAGATGATTATTGCCACCGCCGGTCATGTGGACCACGGCAAAACCACGCTGCTGCAGGCGATTACCGGCGTCAACGCCGATCGCCTGCCGGAAGAGAAATCGCGCGGGATGACTATCGATCTCGGCTACGCCTATTGGCCGCAGCCTGATGGCCGGGTGTTGGGTTTTATCGATGTGCCGGGGCATGAAAAGTTTTTGTCCAACATGTTGGCCGGCGTGGGCGGGATCGATCACGCGCTGCTGGTGGTGGCCTGCGATGACGGCGTGATGGCGCAAACCCGCGAGCATCTGGCGATTCTGCAGCTGACGGGAAAACCGACGTTAACCGTCGCGTTGACCAAAACGGACCGCGTGGAAGCGGCGCGCGTTGCCGAAGTTCGGGCGCAGGTGGAATCCACGCTGAGCGAGCTGGGGTTCGACGCCGCCGCTTTCTTCGCTACCGCGGCAACGGAAAACCTCGGCATTGCCGAACTGCGCAGCCATTTGCTACAGCTGGCCGAGCGCGCGCATCCGCAACAGCAGCGTTTTCGTCTGGCGCTGGATCGCGCCTTTACCGTCAAGGGCGCGGGGCTGGTGGTGACCGGGACGGCGTTATCCGGCGAGGTAAAAATCGGCGATACCCTCTGGCTGACCGGCGCCAATAAACCCATGCGCGTCCGCGGGCTACATGCGCAGAATCAGCCGGTTGAACAGGCGCGGGCCGGGCAGCGCATCGCGCTGAATATCGTTGGCGATGCGCAAAAAGAGGATCTCAGCCGCGGTGACTGGCTGCTCTCGGCTCAGCCCGCAGAACCTTGCGAGCGGGCGATCGTCGAGCTGACCTGTCACGCGCCGCTCAGCCAGTGGCAGTCGCTGCATATCCACCATGCCGCCAGCCATATCACCGGCCGCGTTTCGCTACTGGAAGGCAATCTGGCCGAGCTGGTGCTGGATACGCCGCTGTGGCTGGCGGATAACGATCGCCTGGTATTGCGCGATATTTCCGCCCGCTTGACGCTGGCCGGCGCGCGGGTGGTGACGCTGAATCCGCCGCGCCGCGGTAAACGCAAGCCGGAGTATCTGCAGTGGCTTTACGCGCTGGCCGAAGCGCAGGGCGACGACGTGCAGGCGTTGGATATACATCTGCAGCGCGATGCGGTGCGTCTTGACGAGTTTGCCTGGGCGCGGCAGCTGAGCGCTGACGGCCTCACGGCATTAATTAACCGTCCGGACTATCTGCAGGCCGGGAATAGCCTGCTTAGCGCGCCGCTGGCCGCCCGCTGGCAGAAAAAACTGCTCGACGCGCTGGCCCGTTATCACGACCAGCATCGCGATGAACCGGGGCCGGGGCGCGAACGCCTGCGGCGAATTGCGCTGCCGATGGAAGATGAAGCGCTGGTGCTGCTGTTGATTGAACAGATGCGCAGCAGCGGCGTCATTCAAAGCCATCACGGCTGGCTGCACCTGCCGGAGCATAAAGCCGGGTTTACCGATGAGCAGCAGGCCATCTGGCAGCGGGCGGAGCCGCTCTTCGCCGATGAGCCATGGTGGGTACGCGACCTGGCGCGCGATCTGAACGTCGAAGAGTCGTTGATGCGCGCGGTGCTACGCCAGGCGGCGCAGCAGGGGATGATTACGGCGATCGTGAAAGATCGTTATTATCGCAACGATCGGATTGTTGAATTTGCGCAATTGATCCGCCGTCTGGATCTGCAGCGCGGTTCCACCTGCGCGGCGGATTTTCGCGATACGTTAAATATTGGCCGTAAACTGGCGATTCAAATACTCGAATATTTCGACCGCATTGGCTTTACCCGCCGCCGGGGCAACGATCATCTACTTCGCGATGCGCTGTTATTCCCTGAAAATAAAAACGGCGAATAATAACGCAAATGAAAAATTAAGCCGGTAATGTTTAACAGTACGTTAAAAAAGGAAATATTAACGTACTGTTTTTCATCAAATTTCTTGCTAGAAATGGCGTTCAGGTCATGTTTTTTATTACGACATCCTCGTACCCTTCCATGATATTCACCTAAATGAAGGAATCATCATGGCTGCATCGACTTTTTATATTCCGCCAGTGAACGTCATTGGCACTGGTTCTGTTACTGAAGCGATGAATACTATCCAGCAATACGGATATCGTCGGGCATTAATCGTCACCGACGCGATGCTGAATAAATTAGGTATGGCGGGTGAAGTACAAAAGGCGTTACAGGAACGGGATATTTTCAGCGTGGTGTATGACGGCGTGCACCCCAACCCGACGACCCTGAACGTCGAAAGCGGTCTGGCGCTGCTAAAAGAAAATAACTGCGACTGCGTGATTTCCTTGGGCGGCGGCTCGCCGCACGATTGCGCGAAAGGCATCGCGCTGGTCGCGGCAAACGGCGGCAACATCCGTGACTATGAAGGGGTGGACCGTTCGGCGAAACCGCAATTGCCGATGATCGCTATCAATACCACCGCCGGTACGGCTTCCGAAATGACCCGCTTCTGCATCATTACCGATGTCGATCGCCACATCAAAATGGCGATTGTCGATAAACACGTGACGCCGGTTCTGTCGGTTAACGACTCTTCGCTGATGATGGGTATGCCGAAATCGCTGACCGCCGCTACCGGTATGGACGCGCTGACTCACGCTATCGAAGCCTATGTTTCCATCGCGGCGACGCCGATTACCGATGCCTGCGCGTTGAAAGCCATGACCATGATTTCACAGAATTTAACTCATGCAGTGGAAGATGGCAGTAATGAACAGGCGCGTGAAGCGATGGCCTATGCGCAGTTCCTTGCCGGTATGGCCTTCAACAACGCGTCGCTGGGCTACGTCCACGCGATGGCGCACCAGCTGGGCGGCTTCTACGATCTGCCGCACGGCGTCTGCAACGCCGTCCTGCTGCCGTTTGTGCAGGAGTACAACTGCAGCGTCGCCGCCGCGCGTCTGCGTGACTGCGCGCAGGCGATGGGCGTGAACGTAGCCGGGCTGAATGACAAACAGGGGGCGGAAGCCTGCATCGCGGCCATCCGCGAGCTGGCGCGTAAAGTCGGCATCCCGGCTGGTCTGCGCGATCTGAACGTTAAAGAAGAGGATATCCCGCTGCTGGCCAGCAACGCGCTGAAAGATGCCTGCGGTTTAACCAATCCGATTCAGGCGACCCACGAAGAGATTATGGCGATTTTCCGCGCCGCGATGTAAAACAAAAAGCGCCCGGCCTTTGCTGCCGGGCGTTTTTCTTGCCTTTTGCTTATGCGCTTTCCTGTACCCACACCCGCATTTCACCTTCGCCGCGGTTAGCCCAGCTAAACCACGGAATGAACGTGAGCGTCTGCGCCTCGCGGGTAGCGGCGGGGCTGTCGTATCGCCAGAGCGTCTGCTGCTCCGCCCGTTCTGCCGTCAGCTTGTAGCCCGGCGCCTGAATCAGCATTTTATGAGCGAAAATCCCTTTTCCTTCAAAGGTGGTGAACTGCGCATCGCGTGGCAGCTGCAGATTATGCAGCGCCTCGCCGTTATCCGCCTGTTCCAGGCAGTAGACCAGCGGGCCGCGCTGCAGGGCGACCTGGCCTGCCTGATGGCGCACCAGCGGATTGCCATACAGACGACGCACCGGCATCGGCAGCGTCAGTACCAGGGTATCGCCTTCCTGCCAGCGGCGATTGATGTGCAGGTAGCCTTTGCGGATATCCTCGGCGACCGGAAGGCCGTTCAGCGTCACCTGCGGATGGTCGCACCAGTCCGGCAGGCGTAACGCCAGAGTATGAGCGATCGCGACAGGCGAATCGATGGCGATTTTGACCTGTTCCTGCCACGGATAGTTGCCGCTGATGCGCAGGCGCAATGTCTCCTCGCCGACCGCAACTTCTACCTGATTGCCGACATACAAGTTGATATACAGCGCCTCATCGCGCGGCGTGTAGATATAGTGGCCGAGCGAGGTCAGCACGCGGGCGATATTCGGCGGGCAGCAGGCGCAGCCAAACCAGCGCTGGCGGACGGGCTTCACATGGTCGTAGATATGGTTGAATTTCAGCGCTTTTGGTTGTACTTCCAGCGGGTTGACGTAGAAGAAGTGCTTACCGTCGAGCGCCATGCCGCCCAGCACGGTGTTGTAAAGCGCGCGCTCCATGACGTCGGCATACTGGCTGTCCGCTTCTAGCTCGAGCATCCGGCGGGCAAACATCATCAGCCCAATAGAGGCGCAGCTTTCCGCGTATACCGTATCATTTGGCAGATCGTAATCGCTACTAAACGCCTCACCGCTGCTTTGTGAGCCGATGCCGCCGGTAATATACAACTGGCGCTGGACCATATTGTTCCACAGCCGCAGGCAATCCTGGCGCTTACCTTCGTCCTTGCTCAGCCGCGCCAGATGCGCGACGCCGGTCATCAGGTAGACAAAACGTACCGCGTGACCAATGGCAGTGGGCTGTTCGGCAATCGGCAGATGCGCCTGGCTGTAGGGTTTGTCCATTACCATCCATGCCGGGCCGTAGGTGTTCCAGTAGGACGTCTTGCCGCGTTTCTCGTATTCGATATCGTAAAAGTGTGGCTGTGTTCCACGCTGTTCGACGAAGTAATTGACCAGCGCCAGATAGCGCGGCTGCTGAGTGACGTCATACAGGCGCATCAGCGCCAGTTCAATCTCCGGGTGGCCCGGATAGCCGTGCAGCTGGTGGTCGGCGGGGCCGAAGACGCTATCAATGTGGTCCGCCAGGCGGCAAACCACCTCCAGCAGGCGGCGTTTGCCGGTGGCCTGAAAGAAAGCGACGCCCGCTTCAATCATATGCCCGGCGCAGTATAGCTCGTGGCATTCGGCAAGGTTGGTCCAGCGGGCGTTCGGCTCCTTTACCGTGAAATAGGTGTTGAGATAGCCATCGGCGCACTGTGCGGCAGCCACCAGTTCGATCACCTCATCGGCGGTTTTTTCCAGCTCGGCATCCGGCTGTTGGCATAGCGACCAGGCGACGGCCTCCAGCCATTTCGCCACATCGCTATCCTGAAAAACCATGCCATAAAATTCCCCTTCCTGTAGCCCGGCGGCGATGCGGAAGTTTTCTATCGCGTGGCTTGGATCGGCCTCGGCGATCCGGTCATTGAGCGCGTCCCACTGGTAGGGGATCACGACATCGCGCACCAGTCGCTGATACTGACCGAGGAACGGATCATTAATTTTAAGCTTGTGCAGATCGACTTCCATTACGGACATGACGGAGACTCCTTAAGACTGAACGTGACGCGCGCGCAGGTCGGTGGCGATGCGCGACATCATAGGGTTATTGAGCTTGCAGGCGCGGATGGCGAACGCCAGCAACAGGTGAAAGAGCGCGGGCAGTAGGGTTTCCATCGCGGCGATCCCGGCCAGTGAAGAGGTCGTTTGGTTATCGGCGCCCGGCTGATAGGCGACGAAAATAAAGACCAGGCTGATAATGCCGGCGCTTGAGGCCCAGGCGAGCTTGATAAAGAACAGGTTGAAGGCGAAGTTCATCCCCGAGGAGCGCACGCCGGTTTTCCATTCGCCATAGTCATCGGAGAAGGCCATCAGCGAGAAATGCAGCGGCAGGGTGAAGCCGAGAATAATGCCGTTGCCGAGGATGACCGCCAGCCACAAGGTTTGCCAGGCGGGCCCGGTCGGCAGGAACCACATCGCTACCGCCAGCGCGGCAAGCAGCAGGTTGGTGTAGTAGTAAAGCTTAACCGTATCGAAGCGGCGTGACAGCAGGTTAATAATGACGGAGCCGAAAATCGAAGCGAAAGTCACCATGGTGAAAAAGAGTGAGGTGTAGCCGGTCGAGCCGCCCAGCACGTAGGTGATGAAATACATGTAGCCGCCGCCACGGATGTTAAACACGTTGATCAGCAGGAAAGACATCACCAGCATCAGCAGCAGCTGATCGTTTTTACGCAGCCCGGCAAGATGTTCGCGGAGGGTAAATTTGCCCATCACATTCAGCGACACGCGCTCGCGCACCCAGAAAAAGCAGCACAGGAACATCACCACGGCAATGGTGCACAGTACGCCGACGCCGTACTGATAGCCCTGTGCGATATTGCCCTGGCCGAGCGCTTTCACCAGCCACGGCAGACCGACCGAGACCAGAAAACCAGCCACGCCGCACAGGACGAATCTCCACGCCTGGCAGGAGATCACCTCGTTGTGGCGGCTGGTCATGGTGTTGATTAACGCGCAGTAGGGAACGTTGATGGCGGTGTAGCTGACGGAAAGCAGCAGATAAGTGCCAAACGCCCAGGCGATTTTTACCCCCATGCCGGCATCCGGCACCGTGAAGGTCAGGACGCCGATAATGCCGATGGGCACCGCAATCCATAGCTGCCACGGGCGAAAGCGCCCCCAGCGGCTCTGCGTGCGGTCGGCCAGCACGCCCATGACCGGGTCGGAAATGGCATCGAAAACGCGCAGCGCAAGAAACATCGTGCCGACCAGCGCTGGGGTGAGACCAAAGACATCGGTATAAAAAAAGGTCAGAAAATTCATGATCAGGCAGGTAATCACGGTCCCGCCGGCATCTCCCAGGCCGTAACCTATTTTTTCACGGAGGGATAACGTGTCGTCCTGCGCGCGTTGCGCTATTTCACTTGTGGTAATCGGAGCCGAAGTCATAAATAACTCCCGGGAAGGATATTCGGAAAATATTCCGCTGTATGGCGGGCTTTGGTTTTGTCATTAGCAAAGTACGTTAATTATTTTGCACGGAATATTAACGGCAACAAGGGAAGGAAAAAGTATAAAAAGATGACGATTCCGACTTCATCGCGAAAATGTGATTTCGATCCGGCAGAGCGCTATTTTATGATGAATAATCAAAGCATAATCCACTTAATTATTGTCGTGATAATAGAATATTGAATATATATGCTTAATTTATCCATGCCGCTGCCAATTAAAGTCCAAAATGGTGGCCTGTTTATCTCTCGCGGAGTCGGCAGCCACCCGGCGAGGAAGTTACAGTCTTGGGAGATCATTTTTGTTGAAAAGGGGACATTAACGATTTGCGAAGATGAGGAGACATTCTGCGTTCGTGCCGGAGAAAGTTTGCTGCTTTGGCCGGAGCGGTTACATGTAGGTGTGGAACAATTTCCGGCAGACCTTAAATTCTACTGGCTCCATTTTGAAATGATCCCGGAGGCGTTGGTTTCATCATGTCAGCCAAAAATTGCGCTGCCGCAGCATACCCGCGTAGCTGAACCTCAATATATTATTTCGCTATTCCGCCAATTCTTGCGTGAGCAGGAAAATATTCATCGCAGCGTCGCGCTGGAATTAATATTGCTGCTGATTTTGCAGCAACTTTCCGCCGCTGCAGAAGAGTTGCCGGTCGATACTCCTGGTAATGCGTTGGCGTGGAAAGCACAGCAGATAATCCTTACCCAGTATCATCTGCCGCTTTCCGCGGCGACCCTCGCCAAAGAACTGCACTGCAACGCGGACTATCTCGGGCGGGTTTATCGCCATGCGTTTCATTTAACGCTGACCGACGCATTACACCGCCAACGGGTAAGGGCGGCGGAGAAGCTGTTAATCAGCGATTCATTATCGCTTAGCGAGGTGGCGCGGCAGTGCGGCTTTAACGATGTGGGCTATTTCCGCAAAATCTTTCGCAAACATACCAGCCTGACTCCCGCGGCCTGGAAGCGACGCTACTGCAAAGAGCACATTAATTCGGCATAGAAGACGTGTCCTGTCCGTAATAGGCGTTGGCGCCGTGTTTACGCAGGTAATGCTTATCGAGTAACTCTTTTTGCATATCGGCCAGCTGCGGCGCTAGCTGACGGGAAAAAAGCCCCATATAAGCGCACTCTTCGAGGACGACGGCATTATGCACGGCGTCGGCGGCGTTTTTACCCCACGCAAATGGACCGTGTGAATGCACTAGCACTGCCGGGACCTGCATGGGATCGAGATCGCGCGCTTCAAAGGTTTTAACGATCACCTCGCCGGTCTGATACTCATATTCACCATTAATTTCATCGGCAGTCATCAGGCGGGTACAGGGGATCGCGCCATAAAAATAATCCGCGTGCGTGGTGCCCCAGGCCGGTAAATCCAACCCTGCCTGCGACCAGATCGTCGCGTGGCGCGAATGGGTGTGAACGATACCGCCAATTTGCGGGTAGCGGCGGTACAACGCAAGGTGGGTTGGCGTATCGGAGGAGGGCTTTTTAGCGCCTTCAACCACATGGCCGCTGGAGATATCGACGACCACCATGTCGTCAGTGCGCATGACGTCGTACTCCACCCCGGATGGCTTGATAACCATCAGCTTTCCCGTTTCGTCGATGGCGCTCACGTTGCCCCAGGTGAACGTCACCAGCTGATGCGCAGGTAGCGCCAGGTTGGCGGCTAATACCTCAGACTTCAATTGTTCTAACATGTGAAACCTCCTTCTTGCATTCGCGCTTCTATCCAGCGGCGCGCCTGTATAATTTCCAGTACCGGCTCTTTGGCTTTTTCCGTCCACATTTCAATTAAGAATGAACCGCGATAGTTCAGCTCATGCAGCGTTTTGAAAATGCCGACAAAATCGACACAACCCTCGCCGAAGGGGATGTCGCGAAACTGCCCCGGCGATTGTGCGGTTACGGGTAGCGTGTCTTTAAGATGGATAGCGGCGATGCGGTCGATGCCCAGTTTGAGCTCGGCGCTGACGTCGTTGCCCCAGGCGCTCAGGTTGCCGACATCCGGATAGACGCTGAACCACGGCGAGGCAAGCATCTCGTCCCATTTTTTCCACTTGCTGATGGAATTCATAAATGCGGTATCCATGATTTCGACCGCCAGCATGACCTGCGCCGCGGCCGCCTGTTCGACCGCCCACGCCAGTCCTTCGGCAAAACGCTGCTGTGTGCCGTCATCGTGTTCTTCGTAATAGACGTCATAGCCTGCCAGTTGGATGGTGCGGATCCCTAAATCGCGAGCCAGTTGAATGGCTTTGGTCATGATCTCGCGCGCCCGCAGCCGGGTTGATTCATCGCGGCTGCCAAACGGGAAGCGACGATGGGCAGACAGGCACATTGAGGGGATGGCTACCCCGGTTTCCAGCATCGCCGCGACCAGCGAGGCGCGCTGGGTGGCGCTCCACTCCAGGCGCGCCAGACGCTCATCGGTTTCATCGACCGACATTTCGACAAAATCAAAACCGCAGCTTTTCGCCAGCACCAGCCGTTCCGGCCAGCTAAGGTTTTTCGCCAGCGCTTTCTCATAGATACCTAAGGGATGATTACGCATGCTGTTCTCCCCAGATGGCGTCGATTTGGGCGTGGAAATCACCTGCCACCTGCGCGGGCTGCGCCGCGCCCGCCAGCGCGCGTCCGGCAATAAACGCTTTGACGTCAATATCGCTAAACAGGGATAAGTCGGCCGGCGTGATGCCGCCGGTAATAGACAGTTGCAGGCCGATATCCGACAGCGCTTTCATACGCGCCAGATCGGCGTCGCCCCACTGCTGGCCGCTGGCCTGCGCATCGCGGCCGCGGTGATAAATCGCCTGGCGGACGCCGATGCGGTACCAGTCGCGCGCGTCGTCCAGCGTCCAGTTACCGAAGAGTTCGATCTGAATGTCGCCGCCGCAGGACTGGGCGACGGCATGGCCTTTCTCAACGGTCGCCAGCGGCGCGGCGCAGATAATGGTCATCCAGTTGGCGCCTGCGGCAAAGGCCTGTTGAGCCAGCGTTTCGCCAGCGTCGGCGACTTTCCAGTCGGCGACGATAATTTTATCCGGACACTGGGCGCGCAGGGCTTTTACCGCGTTGAGTCCTTCGGTCAGACACAGAATTGTGCCCGCTTCCACGATATCAACGTGATGGCGCAGTACGGCGACATCGCGCTGGGCGGCTTCCAGGCTGGTATGGTCGAGCGCCAGTTGCAGTAATGGTCGGCTCATAATGTGTGCTCCTTAATGCGGGCGTGGTAGCCCTGTAGTGCGCTAATCAATTGCTGGTATTGGCGGTATTTACGCTGATAAAGACGGTGTGCGGTCATGTCGGGCTGCAGGGTTCGTACCGGATGCTGCAGGCTGCTCAGGGCCTCGCGAAAGTGGCGATAGACGCCGGTGCCGACGCGGGCGGCAAGCGCGGCGCCAAAACAACCGGTCTCTTCAACCTGCGGCAGTTCGATGCGCAGGCCGCTGACGTCCGCCAGCATTTGCATCCATACATCGGAATGCGCCGGTCCGCCGGTGACGCGCAGAGCCTGGACTTGGGTAAAGCGCTCGCGCATGCGGTTGAGATGCGTCATATGGCTGAAGACCACCCCTTCATACACCGCCTGTAGTAAATGCGCGCGGGTGTGCATGGCCTGCATGCCGTAAAAACCGCCGGTCATCTCCAGGCCGGCGTTGCTACCGTAAAGGAACGGCAGAAAGAAGAGCTCGCTACCGGCTGTTGGCAGGCTGGCGACGGCCTCATTAATCTCGGTAAATGAGAGCCCTCCCCACTGCGCGGTAAACCATTCAAGATTGCCGGAAGAGGTGGGGCTCGCTTCGTGCACAATGTATTCGCCGTCATTGACGAACCGGCCATAGACGTAAGGATGAGCCTCATGCTCACGCAGCCCGTGGGTGATCCCGCTGGTGACCGCCCAGGTTCCCATCACCGCATTGAGCACTGATTCATCGTTGAGGCCCGCGCAGAGCGCGGTAGAAACCACATCAAACAGACCGCCGACGACGGGCGTTCCCGCCGCCAGACCGGTAACGGCAGCCGCCTGAGCGGTGATTTCCCCGCATATTTCCGCAGAGCCGACGATCGGCGGCAGCGCCTCGTCAATTTCACTAATGCCTAACCACCGGGTCAGGCGCGGGTCGTATTGCCCGCTATTCATGTTGTAGAGATTGGACTCAGAAATGTTGCTTTCTTCGCAGCCTTTTATGCCGGTCAAACGCCAGCGAAGATAATCATGGGCCATCATGACGCAGCCGATTTGCCCATAGCGCTGCGGCTCATTTTCTTTCAGCCACCGCAGCAGTGAAGCGGGATGGCCGGTCCACAGCGTCTGGCGAGTGAGAGGGTAAAGCTGCTCAGGGATGCCATCCTGTTGCCAGCGCTGAACGATATCTAACGCCCGGCGATCGGAGGAGAGTATTGCGTTACCTAACGGGCGATCCTGTTTATCAAGCAGAAATAGCCCTTTACCCTGCGCGGAGATAGCGATGCCCTTGATTTGCTTACCATTGACGTTAGCGGCGTTGAGCAGCCTGGCGATGGTTTCATGGCAGCGTTGCCAGAGCAGATCCATTTCCCGCTCGGCGTAGCCCGGCTGCGCGCTGAGGGTGCGTAAAGGGCAGCGTTCGATACGCCGCTCTACGCCCTGGCTGTTATATAAACCGGCTTTTAGATAAGTACCGCCACAATCGATACCCAGCCAGAAGGTCTCTTTTTCACTCATCTTAGTCTTCCAGTTTTCCGGACGACGCCTGGCCGTCCGGGGCAGTTTTAAGCTGCGTGGTTACGCGGAGTCATGGTCTTTGCGGGTGCTGCGCCGGCATCGCATTTTGCCGGCAGCAGCAGCGCCATCAGGGCCGCCAGCGCCAGTGAGATAGCCAGGCAATAAACGCCGGCATCTTTGCTGTAGAGGGTGATCAGTACGCCTACGGCGTAAGGGCCGCAGAAGCCGCCGAGGTTGCCAAGAGCGTTGATCACCCCGCGGGCGCCACCGGCCATTTCGGCGCTGAACAGGCGCGCCGGAATGGTCCAGAACACACCGGCGGCGGATTGCAGGAAGAACCCGCAGCCAACCAGCGCGGCATAGGCCAGCCAGATGTGATTTTTCAACGCCACGGAGAGGAACATGCACAGTGCGAAGCCGATCAGCGGCAGGCAGACGAATAGCTTGCGTTTGCCGGTACGGTCGGAGAGCGAAGAGAAAAGGAACATACCGGCAATCGCGCCAACGTAGGGCAGAATAGCGAGCACGCCGACTTGCCCCATACTGCTGTGGGTCAACTCTTTCAGAATGGTCGGTAGCCACAGGGTGTAACCGTAAATCCCGGTTTGATAGAAAAAGTTAAGGGCGATGAGCTGCCACATGGTTTTGTCAGAGAGCACCGCGCCGAGCGAGGCATTTTTGACTTCAGTACCGGCAATCGCCTTTTGTTCCGCCGCCAGCGTTTCGACCAGATAGTTTTTTTCCGCTGCTGATATCCAGCGCGCTTCCTGCGGGCGGTCGTAAACGGTGTATGCCCACAGCGCCAACACGACCACCGAGAGCAAGCCTTCGATAATAAATAGCCAGCGCCAGTCGAGAACGGTGATGATCCAGCCTGACAGCGGGGCGGTAATAATCCCGGCAATCGGCACAAACATAATCACAATGGCGTTGGCGCGGCCGCGTTCAGCGTCCGGGAACCAGTTGCTGATCATCGTTAGCACCACCGGCAGCATGCCGCCTTCCGCCACCCCTAATAAGAAGCGCAGGATCAGTAGTTGGTATTGATTGGTGATTAAACCGGTCAGTACGGAAATAATGGCCCAGGCGACCAGCGACCAGCCGATAAATTTCTTGCCGCTGCCGTGTACGGCGATTTTTCCGCCAGGGACTTGTAAGAATAAATAACCAATAAAGAAAATACCACCAGCGAGCCCCGCCATGGTAGCGGAAATACCCAGTTCGGCATCCATACCGCCCGGCATCGCAAATGCGATATTAACGCGGTCCATATAGGAAATAATACAGGCAATAAGAATCGGTGGGATAATTCTCAGCCAACGCTGGCGTGGAATATCTTTTGCTGTAGGGCGAGAGGTCATGTTCATATTAATATTCTCGTAGAGTAAATATTATGACAATGAAAACGTAGTTGTTCTTATGCGTTTTTTAATATGCTGATACCGTCACGCAAAATGGCTATGCGGTGGTTAACATCGGCATTTGGGTCTATTTCCAATGATTTAATACCGGCAAACTGCAACGATGCGCCTGCAGCGCAGGCGAAAATATCGCGGGCATGCTGCGCGGTCATCAGGCTTTGCGGGCAGAAGGGCGCAAATGGCGCGTGTAAATCCTGCCATTCGCCATATTCACCCTGGCGGGCGGTGCCGGAAAACATCAGCGCGCCCAGTTTACCGGCCTGTTTAACCTGCCGGGTATGGGCCAACGGCAGCGCGGTATCGCGGCCTTCAATGGCCGAACGCGCCCAGTTGATGCACACGCTTATCTCATGGTCGGCAATGACTTCCAGTACATTATCCAGTGGCAGAAAGCCTTTACGCGGCGCTGGGCCATTCATCGCGTCACAGTGTTCCAGCACCAGATTGCAGCGCCAGTCCCAACTGGCGATTTCTTTGAGCGAGCGTGAAAAGGCGTCCGTTGCCTGGGCGATGTTTTGATCTCCCGCCAGCGGCGCGGCCTGTAGCTCAAGCGCGGTGACTTTACCGGGTTGAATACCGTTGATTTTATTAATTTTGCGATGAAGGTGGCGGTAGTATTCAACGCAGGCTACACGCTGTTTTTCATCGCTGGAGGCCAGGCCGAAGCCGGCGTTTTCTCCGCGGCGGCGCATGGTTTCCATAATGGCGGTAATCACAATTTGCCAGTTATCCGGCGTATGGCGCAGCAGCCACTCATCGCCTAATGGATGGATATGCTCAAGACAAGGCTGTTCTATGCCACGAATATCTGGAGTATCGGCAAGTTGTCGCCAGAATTCCTTCTCTTCCTCTTCACTCTTTTGGTGAAATGAGGGTGCACAGGGATACGCACCGATAATATAACCGGTAGTAATATTCATTATGTGCTCCTGTAAATTTAATGAGATGATTAGTTCTTTTACAGAATATCGATAGCTACCTTAACGACGATTTTTCTAATAGGGGTGGCGGTGCTTTTAATACACCCAGGTCGATGTACATCTTGTGGGAAGAATATGGCATAGCTACCGGGTATCATTTCAATAAACGATTCGTGTTCACTATCGTGATAAAAAATAATATCGCGCTGTTCTAATAACGATTCGCTGATCTGGTTATTCCCATTATCAATGGCGATACCTATTTTTTCTTCACCGGAAGCGAGAAATTGAATATCTAAATAACGCCGATGTACCTCCGGACGGTTTTCTGTCGCCGTACGGGTAGTCAGATCGATGATCTGCGCAAAAATATTCTTACCATCAATTTCGACGACGCCGGGGGGCTGGTGGCGAAAATCGGTAGTCCGAAGAAAATCGAGCGCCTTTTCAATCGCTGCCGGTAGACGGCAAGGATTCGGTTGTGAAATATGGCCGAAAATCATAGTGGTTTCCCCTACAGAGCCTGAATTTTGGCCCATACGCTGTCGTCGACGGTGATCCCGTTACGGCGGTTTTCTTCCAGTAATCGCGTAAACTCGTGGCCCGGTAGGCGGACCGCTACATTTTCATCGGCGCGTTCGGCGGTGGTGATGAAGTCCATGATCCGCTGTAGTTTGGCGTCACGCGTTTTGCCATCAATGAGCTTGTCGACTTCAATAGCGATGAAAATCTGCGATACGCCATATTCGTCGCTATTGTCCTGGGTGACTTCAGCAACGGAGGAACCGTTGGAAAGTAGGGTGGCTATCATATCCAGCACAATTGATAAACCGGAACCCTTCCAGTAGCCCATCGGCAGGATACGGCGATTTTTCTCAATCACGCCGGGCTCTTTCGTCAAATTACCGTCATCATCAAACCCGCCATCTACCGGCAGCGTGCGACCAGCCAGGCGATTAACCTCCAGCATGCCGTAGGAGAACATCGACATCGACATATCGACCATTGTGATCGGAGTGGATGGAATTGCCACGATCAGCGGATTGGTGCCAATGCGGCACTCTTTAGCGCCCCACGGCGGCATGACGGCGATAGAGTTGGTCCAGCAGATGCCGATATAGCCTTTTTCCGCCGCCTGCCAGCCGTAGCTGCCGCCGCGCATCCAGTGATTGGCGTTGCGTAATGCCACCAGGCCAATGCCATGGTCGGAGGCCAATTCAATGGCGCGATCCATCATCTTTTTCGCCGTCAGATTGCCAATTGAACGCCGGGCATCCCACTGCTCAATAGCGCCAAGGCTGGTGACGCGCTGAGGTTTCGCATCCGGAATGATATCGCCGTTATCCAGTTGCTGAATAAAACGTGGAAAGCGATTCACTCCGTGTGAGTAGACGCCGGATTCCGTGGTGCGGGCGAACATTTCCGCGCAGGCGTCGGCGGTTTCCGCCGCAATACCGCGTGAGAGTAATACCCGATTGAACGCCTCTTTTAGCTGCGCAAAAGTTACTTTCATTCCCGTGTTCCCCTTAGGGTTTGAGTGATTTTTTATCTTCATGTTTCACATATCGAAATCTGATTTCAAATATAACGATCAATTTTTGACAGATCAACGGCAGATGCTATTTTTAAAAATCATTAAAATCAGGTGGTTGTGTTTTTTCGGTTCAGATCGTGAACTGAACCACACTTTGCGCTACCATCAGAGCGCGATTAAAAAGGAAGCCGAAGCGATGGGCACAAAAGAGAGTGAAATGACGCAAGAGAAAGAGAGGCCAGCCGGAAGCCAGAGTCTATTTCGCGGGTTAATGCTGATTGAGATCCTCAGTAACTATCCAAACGGTTGTCCGTTGGCGCATCTGTCTGAACTGGCGGGCCTGAATAAAAGTACCGTGCATCGGTTGTTGCAGGGCCTGCAGTCCTGCGGCTACGTTACTCCGGCGCCTGCCGCCGGAAGTTACCGCCTGACCACCAAATTTATTGCCGTTGGGCAAAAGGCGCTGTCGTCGCTGAATATTATTCATGTCGCTGCGCCGCATCTTGAAGCTTTAAACATCGCCACCGGCGAGACGGTGAACTTCTCCAGCCGTGAGGACGATCACGCGATTCTGATTTACAAGCTGGAGCCGACTACCGGTATGCTGCGTACCCGCGCCTATATTGGCCAGCATATGCCGCTGTACTGTTCGGCGATGGGCAAGATCTACATGGCGTTCGGCCATCCTGACTACGTTGCCAGCTACTGGGACAGCCATCAGGATATTATTCAGCCGTTGACCCGTAACACCATTACCGGCCTGCCGGCGATGAATGACGAGCTGGCGCAGATTCGCGAACGTAATATGGCGATGGATCGCGAAGAGAACGAACTCGGCGTCTCGTGCCTGGCGGTACCGGTTTTCGATATTCACGGCCGCGTGCCTTATGCCATTTCGATTTCGCTGTCGACTTCGCGTCTGAAACAGGTTGGTGAGAAAAACCTGCTCAAACCATTGCGTGAAACGGCAGAGGCGATTTCCCGCGAGCTGGGGTTTGTTATTCGCGAAGGCTAAGGCAACTGGCGAGATCTTGCTGGGTATTTGCCTAAAACGCAGCTGATTCCATTCAGGATCAAAGCGCACAGCGGGGTTTTTCTGGCACGCTGCGTTTTTATCCCGAATGGAGTTGAGGATGAACCGGTTTATTATCGCTGATGCACAAAAGTGTATCGGCTGTCGAACCTGCGAGGTGGCCTGCGTGGTGTCGCATCAGCAGGGACAGGATTGTTCTACCGTTTCTGCAAGACGCTTTGCGCCGCGGATCCGGGTAGTGAAGAGCGATGAGCTATCAACGGCGACGCTGTGCCGTCAGTGCGAGGATGCACCCTGCGCGAACGTCTGCCCGGAAGGGGCAATACGCCATGAAGGCGACGTCTGGCGTGTCGATCAACGGCTGTGCATTGGTTGTAAAAGCTGTATGGTGGCGTGCCCTTATGGGGCGATGACGGTGATGTTGACCGACGAAGGCGTGCAGGCGCTGAAGTGCGATCTGTGCGCGCACCGGCAAACGGGACCGGCGTGTGTAGCGGCCTGTCCGACTCAGGCGCTGCGCTGTATTGAGCCCGCCGAGCTGGAAAGATTAAGCGCCGAGCGCCGCCGTTGGGCGGCGCAGGCAATGTAATCGGATGTCCCCGGTCAGTCATGGCCGGGAGACACCATCAGGCGTCTTGCTCCTGCCAGGCGCGCTCAATCTCTTCGGCAAGAATTTTCACTCCCGCCTCGATTTTCTCCGGGTCCGGCACGTAGTTCATGCGCATGCACTGATGCGTATGCGGCCACGGCTTGTCCAGCCCCGGGAAGAAGTAATCGCCCGGCACCATCAGCACGCCGCGTTGTTTCAGGCGCTGATACAGCAGCTCGGTGGAGATTGGCAGATCCTTAAACCACAGCCACAGGAAAATCGCCCCTTCTGGTTTATGAATCAGGCAGCGTTCTTCCGGCAAATAGCGGCGAATGGTAGCGATGGTTTCCTGAACACGCTGATAATAGAACGGTTTAATCACCGTCTCCGACAGCCGTAGCAGGTCCTTACGCTTGATCATTTCGCACATCATCGCTGGCCCAATCCCGCCAGGAGCGAGGCTGATAATGCCGTTCATATTACTGATCGCGGTGATGATTTTCTCGTTGGCGATGATGATTCCGCAGCGGGTGCCCGGCAGCCCGAGCTTGGATAAGCTCATACATAGCACGATGTTCGGGTTCCACAGCGGGCGCGCTTCGCTAAAAATAATGCCCGGGAAAGGCACGCCATAGGCGTTATCAATAACCAGCGGCACGCCGTGCTGATTGGCGAGGGCATCCAGCTTAATAAGCTCTTCGTCGGTAATGACGTTGCCGGTCGGGTTGGTTGGCCGGGAGACGCAGATCATTCCCGTCTCTTCGGTGATCTGCAGGTGTTCGAAGTCCACGTGATATTTGAACTGGCCTTCCGGCAGCAGCTCAATGTTGGGGCGGGTGGCGACAAACAGATCCTCTTCCAGCCCGGAATCGGCGTAGCCGATATATTCCGGCGTCAGCGGGAACAGCACCTTGCGGGTGGTGCCGTCGGCACGGCGGCCGGCAAACAGGTTAAATAAGTAGAAAAATGCGCTCTGGCTGCCATTCGTCAGAGCAATATTCTGTGGTTCGATCTCCCAACCTAATTCTTCGCGCAGCATTTGCGCAAGCAAGGTCAGAAGCTCGCTTTTCCCTTGCGGACCATCATAATTGCAAAGCGCATCAAGGGCTTTGCCGTTATCCAGCATATCGGCCAGCAGGCTATTGAAGTATTCATTCATCTCCGGGATTTGCGCGGGGTTGCCTCCGCCCAGCATGATCGCGCCCGGTGTGCGCAGGCCGTCATTGAGGTCTTCCATCAGGCGGGTGATGCCTGAATGACGGGTGAATTTGTCGCCGAAAAGTGAAAATGTCATCGCGGATATTCTGTTGGTCTTCTGGAAAGGGAATTACCATAACGCCAGCGTCAACGCGGTGCAAATCGGCACAGGAGGGAGCGATTTATTTTTTGTTCTGCTAACAGTGTAAGTTTTAGTCATTTGTGCTGAAAAGGCTCCAGCCAGCGGCAAGGAGCCCGGTAAGCGACTGCTATTGCTGTCCGGCCCAGACAACCATCACTTTATCAGCGCTGCTTTCACGTACGAAACCATAGCCCTGCTCTAGCGTCAGCGTCTGTTGTTTTCCCATACCAATGGCCGGATGGCGGGTGCGGAATTGGGCGATTTTTTGCCAGTGCGCGACGTTATCGGATGCGCTACCGGCAACATCCTGCCAGTTCATATCGGAGCGGGTACCCTGCAGCGGGTCGGAACCCGTGGGGCCGAACGGGCGCGAAGACTCATCGCCATAGAAGAGTTGTACGGCGCCTGGGGCGAGTAATAACAGTTCCGCCGCCCGGCTGCCGCCTTCGCGGAACAAGCGGGTATCGTGCGAGGAGAGATAGCTCAGCACGTTGAAATCCTGCAGCTTGTCCGCCATCTGCTGCCAGGTGGCGTCCATGTTTGCCAGACAGTCCACCGCTTTCGCCGCCCGATCCTGATAATCGAAATTGATCATCGCGTCGAAGCCGTGGCGATAGTAGTCGCTTTGCATCACGCCGTGGCCCCAGGCCTCGCCGGTCATCCAGAATGGCGCGTCATCCAGCGCTTTCTGAGGATTCGCTTTTTTCCATTCCGCCAGCGCGGCCGTGGCCTGCGTTTTGAGCTGTTGCCAGGCATCCGGTTCGACGTGTTTTGCGGTATCGACGCGAAAGCCGTCAATACCGTAATCGCGTACCCATTGGCTGAGCCAGTGGGTCAGATAGTCGCGCGGCGTGAAGCCGGCTATCTCTTTGGCGGCGGTATCCGGCTTGTGACGGTAGAAATTTGGCAAGCCAGAAGGGAGCGTCGATTCGGTTTTCAGGTCCGGCAGGAACGCCAGCGACAGGGTGAAATCGTCGAAACCGGGATTGTCGTAGTCGCCGATATCGGTGCGGATCCATTTTTTTCCCCACCATTGTTCCCAGCCTGCTTTATCGCTGAAGTTGATGTAATCATTGAAGCTGTGCCAGCTTTGCCCTGGCGCCGGTTTCCAGTCGGTCCAGCGCTCGCCAAGCGTTTTTTTCAGTTCATCGCCTTTCAGGTACAGCGAGCCGAAGTGAAATTCCTGCATATCGGCAAGCGTGGCGTAACCGGTATGGTTCATGACGACATCAAACAGGACGCGCATGCCGCGCCGATGGGCCTCATCAACCAGTTGTCGAAGATCGGCTTCGTCGCCCATGTTGGCGTCAAGACGGGTCCAGTCCTGGGTGTAGTAACCGTGATAGGCGTAGTGGGGAAAGTCGCCTTTGGTGCCACCGCCGACCCAGCCGTGAATTTGCTCCAGCGGTGAACTTATCCATAGCGCGTTGACGCCAAGCTGTTGAAGATAATCCAGCTTGCTGGTCAGCCCCTGTAAATCGCCGCCGTGGAAGGTGCCTATCTCCTGCATACCGTCTTTATGGCGCCCGTAGCTGTTGTCGTTGGCCGGATTGCCGTTAACGAAGCGATCGGTCAGGACAAAATAGATAGTGGCGTTATGCCAGTTAAACGGCGCGCTGGCGGCGCTATCCGCTTTTTCAAGCAGCACGAGCCCATTACTGCCTGCGGCGGGCTGCAGCGTGATTTTACCTGCTTTCACCGTGGCGAGATTACCGCTGTAAAAATCACGCACCTGGCTTCCCTCGGCAAACGTCTGGCCGACATCGAGCGTCAGCGGTTTACCATCCCATTTCGGACACTGGCGCATCAGCGGTTGCGTGCTGGCCGTGTCCTGTGCCGCCAGCGACAGCATCAGCGTTGGCGTGCCGGAGCGGGTATCGACTTCCAGCGTATAGCGCCCGTCGCGGAACACGCGCCACTGCGGTGGCGTATCCCGACAAGGTTCCAGCGACAGCATCTGATTGAGTTTTATCGCCCCCGCAGGCTGCCAGCACTGTTGGTCAAAACTTATCCGCAAAGGGCGGGTACCCTTCGTCACCTCATTTTGCGTCGTGAAGCGGCCAGTATCCTGTTCAGTGAAGGCGGGAAAGTCAGCGGTTGTCCAGGCGGCAAAAGCCATCCCGGGCAGCAGTAGCGAGGCGAGCGCAGCGAGTTTCATGCCGGAGTCCTGTTAGCGGTTTTTATCACAGTGTGCCTGCGCGCCATAAGGTTGAACTCATCCTGCCGGTAATTTTGCGGGGAGGATGAAAAGGGGTGAGTGATTTAGTTCAAAAAATGAGCTATAAATGAGACGGAGATAGCATTTCTGCACCTTCGCGACGGTGCAGAAACCGATTTCAGATGACAGCGATTCGGAATTGGACTATTTCTCTTGATGCTCTCTCTGGGTATTTTTGATACTATTCGCGATTCAACTATCGATTTTTTGCGAAAAACAAGGTGTTGGAATGAGTAAATCCGACCAGGAGACCTAATGATATCGATTCCCATGCGACGATATGGGGCTGCGATACTTATGTTACTTACCTGTATCTTTTCAGGTAGTGTGTTGGCGACAACGCACACAGCAACAAAGAGTCATAAAGCCTCAGTAGTTAAGAAAGTAAAGAAGCCCAGTAGTATCAAGGTTAGCAGTAAACAAGAGTATTCTCGCAATAGTGTAAAGAGCAGTTCACTTCCTGATTTGCGAAAATACCCTTCCGGGACACCAAGGAAAAAAGCGTTTCTCCGGACGGTTATGCCTTACATTACAAAGCAAAATCAAGCGATCACGGCAGATCGTAACTGGCTTGTCTCTAAGCAATACGACGGCCGTTGGTCGCCGAGCGAGCAGGCGCGTCTGAAAGACATCGCTTCACGTTACAAAGTGAAGTGGTCTGGCAATACTCGCCATATACCGTGGAATTCGCTGCTTGAGCGCGTCGACATTATTCCGAACAGCATGGTGGCAACCATGGCGGCTGCGGAAAGCGGTTGGGGCACCTCGAAGCTGGCGCGTGAGAACAACAACCTGTTTGGTATGAAGTGTGGCGGCGGCAACTGCCGCGGTGCAATGAAAGGCTACTCCCAGTTTGAATCTGTCGAGCAGTCGGTTCAGGCCTATGTTAAAAACCTGAATACGCACCCGGCTTATTCATCCTTCCGTAAGTCTCGCGCACAGCTGCGTAAGACGGACCAGGAAGTAACTGCCAGCACCATGATCCACAAGCTGAAGGGGTACTCGACGAAAGGGTCGAGCTATAACAACTATCTCTTCGCCATGTATCAGGACAATCAGCGCTTAATTGCCGCTCATATGTAATCATCAATGCCCGGTGCGTAAGCCCGGGCATTTTTCTTTCCCGCTACATCATCACTTCACTGTGCCGATCGCGGTATTCTTTCGGCGTCACATCGTACTCTTTCTTAAACACCGAATAGAAATACTGCAGCGACGGATAACCGCACATCTGCGAAATTTCGTTTATCGATAGCGTGGTGGAGACCAGCAGGCTGCGCGCTTTTTCCAGCTTTTCGCTGTGGATCACCGTGTGGATGGTTTCCCCGACCTCTTCTTTAAAGCGTTTCTCCAGATTCGATCGGGAAATACCGACGGCGTCGAGCACCTGCTCAACCTTAATGCCTTTGCAGGCGTGATTGCGGATGTAATGCATCGCCTGAATCACCGCAGGGTCGGTGAGCGAGCGATAATCGGTGGAGCGCCGCTCAATGACGCGCATCGGCGGCACCAGCAGCCGCTGCAGCGGTAGCGCTTCGTTTTCCAGTAATCGATGCAGGAGTTTCGCCGCCTGGTAGCCCATCTGCCGGGTACCCTGCGCCACGGAAGAGAGCGCGACGCGGGAGAGATAGCGGGTCAATTCTTCGTTATCGATACCGATGACGCACAGTTTTTCCGGCACCGGAATATGCAGCAGCTCGCAGGCCTGCAGGACGTGACGGGCGCGGGCATCGGTCACGGCGATAATGCCGGTTTGCGGCGGCAGCGTTTGCAGCCAATCGGCGAGCCGATTTTGCGCATGCTGCCAGTTTTCCGGCGCGGTCTCCAGCCCCTGATAGACGACGCCACGGTATTTCTCTTTGGCGACTAGCTGGCAGAAGGCATGTTCGCGCTCCCTCGCCCAGCGCTTGCCGCTGGAGGTCGGCAGCCCGTAAAAAGCGAAACGGTTCACTCCTTTTTCTTTCAGATGCAGGAACGCGCTTTCGACCAGCGCGGCATTATCGGTGGCGATATAGTGGACTGGCGGGTAGCACTCTGGTTGATGATAGGAGCCGCCGACGCCGACAATCGGTACTTTGACATCTGCCAGCAGTTTTTCTATCTCCGGGTCGTCGTAATCGGCGATAACGCCATCACCCAGCCACTCTTTGATGTTTTCAATACGCGCGAGAAAATCCTCTTCGATAAAAATATCCCATTCCAGCTGCGATGCCTGCAGATATTCGCCAACGCCTTCAACCACCTGACGGTCATAGGCTTTGTTGGCGTTGAATAACAGCGTAATGCGGTGACGCTTTTCAAACATAGATGATATTCCTGCTCTTACCCCGGTCATACAATACCGGCTAATGCCCGAATTATTTCAAGCGCCTTATGGCGAAGTTTGGCGGTGGCGCAAGTTATTCGGGCATTTTTCATCGTGATACCGTTATGTTCTCCGTTTGGTAGCCGAATCCATCCAGACCGCCAACAGTAAAATGGCGCCCTTAACGATGTATTGCCAGAAGGTGGCGACGTCCATCATGCTCATGCCATTATCCAGCGCCGACATAATAAACGCCCCCATTACCGCCCCTGCCACGCTGCCGATGCCGCCCGCCAGACAGGTGCCGCCAATCACGCAGGCGGCGATGGCGTCGAGTTCGGCGATATTACCGGCAGAAGGCGATCCCGCTCCCAGTCGCGAGCTGAGAATCAACCCGGCGATGGCGACCATCAGGCCGTTAATGGCGAAGACCGCAAGCTTGGTGCGCTCGACGTTAATCCCGGAGAGGCGGGCCGCTTCCAGATTACCGCCAATGGCATAAATGCGGCGGCCAAAAGCGGTACGGGTCGCCATAAACATGCCCGCCAGCAGCAGGGCGGCGAGTATGAGTACCGGCGTCGGCACGCCGCGATAATCATTGAGCAGCCAGATAGCGCCCAGCACGATAACCGCGGTGATGGTCTGACGGCCAACCGCGCCGGTAGAACTGGTGGTCGCCAGCCCTAACGCCTGTCGGCGCATCCGACCGCGCCATTGCCAGATGATAAAAGCCGCCATGCCAATAACGCCGATTCCAAAGCCGATGCCGTCCGGTAAATAACTTTGACCGATTTGCGACATCGCCGGCGTGGTGGGCGAGACGGTGGTACCGTTGGTAATGCCGATTAAAATTCCGCGAAACGCCAGCATGCCGGCAAGGGTTACAATGAAAGAGGGCACCTTGCGATAGGCGACCCACCATCCGTTCCACGCGCCGAGCAGTAGCCCCATGACCAACGTAACGAGGATGGTGAGCGGCAGCGGCCAGCCGAGCCAAACGTCGAAAATCGCCGCCGCGCCGCCGAGCAAACCCATCATTGAGCCGACGGAGAGGTCGATTTCCGCCGAAATGATCACGAACACCATGCCGACGGCGAGGATGCCGGTGATGGCGGTTTGCCGCAGGAGGTTGGAAATATTACGCGCGCTCAAATAGGCGCCGTCGGTAACCCAGGTAAAGAACAGCATAATGGCGATAATCGCGGCGATCATCACGAAAACCTGGAGATTAAGCCCTTTCAGCGCCGGGAAAGCGGCAGGGGCGGAAGGGGTAAGTTTGATTTCAGACGACGTGTTTTTCGACATGGCGTTCGCTCCTCAGCGCGGCTTCCATCACCTGTTCCTGGGTCAGACCTTGATTATGCAAATTGGCCTTAAGCTTGCCTTCGTGCATCACCAGTACCCTATCGCTTAGCCCGAGCACTTCAGGCAATTCGGATGAGATCACGATGACGGCGATGCCTTGCTGCACCAGTTGATTGATAAGCTTGTAGATTTCGTATTTCGCGCCGATATCGATGCCGCGGGTTGGTTCATCGAGGATCAAAATGCGCGGGTTGAGCAGCAGGCAGCGGGCCAGAATCGCCTTTTGTTGATTGCCGCCGCTCAGGCGGCCAATCGCCAGATCCGGCGATGACGTTTTGATTTTCAGCCGCTGAATCGATTGCTGAATGCAGTGCTGCTCCGCGGCGTCGTCGAGGCTGCTCGCCGGGCCGGTGAACTGATTTAACGCCGCGAGAGTGATGTTCTTGCCGACTGCCATCACCGGCACGATGCCGTCTTTTTTGCGGTCTTCCGGCACCATGGCGATACCATGGGCAATCGCCTGTTGGCAGTTTTTAATCGTCACCGGCTGTCCGTCGATAAAGATGCTTCCTTGCCAGCGCCCCGGCCAGACGCCAAACAGACACTGTACCGCCTCGGTGCGCCCGGCGCCGACTAACCCGGCGATGCCGAGGATTTCGCCGCGGCGGAGGGAAAACGACACGTCGTTGACGCGCTTGATATGGCGGTTAACCGGGTGCCAGGCGGTGAGATGCTCGACCCGCAATATCTCATCGCCATGATTATGTGGTTCGTTTGGATACAAGGCCGTGAGCTCGCGTCCGACCATCATGGTGATGATGTCATCTTCGTTCATCCCGCTGGCGTCGCGGGTGCCAATATGCTGGCCGTCACGTATCACGCAGATAGTGTCGGAGATGGCTTTAACTTCATTGAGCTTGTGCGAAATATAAATACAGGCGATGCCGTGATTTTGCAGATCGCGAATAATCGCCAGCAGCGTCGCGGTTTCTTGTTCGGTTAACGATGCCGTGGGTTCATCGAGGATCAGCAGCCGTACCTGTTTATTCAGCGCCTTGGCGATCTCGACCAACTGCTGCTGGCCGAGGCCTAAATCGCCAACGCGGGTATCGGGCGAGATCGATAAATTCACCTGCGCTAATAGTTTCTGGCAGCGCAGGGTCATGGTTTCGTAATCCAGCAGGCCATGGCGTGAGACCTCGGCGCCGAGAAAGATATTTTCCAACACCGTGAGATGTTTCACCAACGCCAGCTCCTGGTGAATAATGGCGATACCTTTGCGCTCGGTATCGCGAATATGATTCGCCTGCAGCGACTCGCCGGCGAAAATGATTTCACCATCGTAACTGCCGTGTGGGTAGATGCCGCACAGCACTTTCATTAGCGTCGATTTTCCCGAACCATTTTCACCGCATAACGACACCACTTCCCCGGCATTCAGCCGCAGGCTGACGTTATCCACGGCCTTAACCGCGCCGAAGGCTTTGGTGATGTTCTTCATTTCGAGTAACCAGGACATAGAGACTCCGCAAAAGCGATATCCGGCAGGACGAAAACGACGCCCCGAGGCGGGGCGTCAGCCATTACAGTTCACTCTTTTTGTGGAAACCGTCTTTAATCACCGTGGCGTCAATATTCTCTTTATTGACTTCAATTGGCGTTAACAGGCGCGAAGGGACATCTTTTAAGCCGTTATTCAACGTGGCGTCGGCCTTGGGTTGCTGGTCATTACCTAATTCAACGGCGATTTCGGCAGCGTTAGTGGCAAGCGTGGTAATCGGTTTATAAACGGTCATCGTCTGGGTGCCGGAAATAATACGTTTCACGCCAGCCAGATCGGCATCCTGCCCGGAAATGGCGACTTTACCCGCCAGCCCCTGGGCGCTAAGCGCCTGGATAGCGCCGCCGGCGGTCGCATCATTGGAAGCCACTACCGCGTCAATTTTGTTGTTATTCGCCGTTAGCGCGTTTTCCATGATTTTTAACGCGTTTTCCGGCAGCCAGCCGTCGACCCACTGATCGCCGACGATCTTAATTTTGCCGTCATCAACATAAGGTTTGAGCACCTTCATCTGACCGGCGCGGAACAATTTGGCGTTATTATCCACCGGCGAGCCACCCATCAGGAAATAATTTCCCTGCGGCACTTTGTCGACCAGGCTTTTGGCCTGCATTTCACCGACTTTTTCATTATCGAAAGAAATATAAAAATCGATGTCAGCATTATTAATCATGCGATCGTAGGCGAGAACTTTAATTCCTTCTTGTTTCGCTTCTTTAATAACGTTGCTGAGCACCTGGCCGTTGTAAGGAATAATCACTAAAACATCGACGCCGCGGTTGATCATATTTTCAATTTGCGACATTTGCGTTTCTTCGTTGCCATTGGCGGACTGCACAAATACTTTGGCGCCTAAGGATTCCGCTTTATTAACGAAAATATCGCGATCTTTTTGCCAACGTTCCAGACGAAGATCGTCGATGGCCATCCCAATCTTAACTTCTTTAGCCATACCCGCCATGCTGGCGAGAAGGAGCGATGAGGCGCAGAGCGTAAGGCAAAGGTTCTTTATCTTCATAATAACGATACCTTTTCAAAGGGTAGGTAAGGCGAACAGGAATAAACTTCAGGTTGCAGATACGTTGCAGATTCTTAACGGGGAAGCGAGGGCTGGCAATTACCTGTTCTTATTTTCGCATTATGAAATTTAGTTTGTTTCGTAATTTATGACCGCGATCGTATTTTATTCAAGAGTATGCAGGTTATTTCATTCTTCTTCCATCATAGGGTTCCAGAAATGATGCAAAGAGGAATTGTTTTTGCGAGCTGGCGCACGTTTGTGGATTCTCTCAATGGCGGTGTGAAATAACGTAATTGAGGAAGATGAAAATGGAATTCTATATTGGCGTATCACTTGTTACTCGCCGCACCCCTGAATATGGAGTTCTCTATGAAAACCTATTTCGATCAACTCGATCGCGTTCGTTATGAAGGCCCGAAATCGACTAACCCGCTGGCTTTTCGTCACTACAATCCGGATGAATTAGTACTGGGTAAGCGCATGGAAGACCACCTGCGTTTCGCCGCCTGCTACTGGCACACTTTCTGCTGGAATGGCGCGGATATGTTTGGCGTGGGATCCTTCGATCGTCCATGGCAGCAGCCGGGTGAAGCGCTGGAAATGGCGAAACGTAAAGCCGAAGTGGCATTTGAGTTTTTCCATAAGTTGAATGTGCCGTATTACTGCTTCCATGATGTCGACGTTTCCCCGGAAGGCGCTTCGCTGAAAGAGTACAGCAACAACTTTGCTCAGATGGTGGACGTGCTGGCGGAAAAACAGCAGCAGAGCGGCGTGAAACTGCTGTGGGGGACGGCAAACTGCTTTACCAACCCACGTTATGGCGCAGGCGCGGCGACGAACCCCGATCCGGAAGTCTTCAGTTGGGCGGCGACTCAGGTAGTTACCGCAATGAATGCGACCCACAAGTTGGGCGGTGAAAACTACGTGCTGTGGGGCGGTCGCGAAGGCTACGAAACCCTGCTTAATACCGATCTGCGTCAGGAGCGCGAGCAGATTGGCCGCTTTATGCAACTGGTGGTTGAACACAAACACAAAATTGGTTTCCAGGGCACCCTGCTGATCGAGCCGAAGCCGCAGGAGCCGACCAAGCACCAATATGATTATGATGCCTCCACGGTTTACGGGTTCCTGAAACAGTTTGGTCTGGAAAAAGAGATTAAACTGAACATTGAAGCCAACCACGCCACCCTTGCCGGCCACTCTTTCCACCACGAGATCGCCACGGCTATTGCGCTGGGCCTGTTCGGTTCGGTTGATGCTAACCGCGGCGATGCGCAGCTGGGCTGGGATACCGACCAGTTCCCGAACAGCGTGGAAGAGAACGCCCTGGTGATGTATGAGATCCTCAAAGCGGGCGGCTTCACCACCGGCGGCCTGAACTTTGATGCTAAAGTTCGTCGCCAGAGCACCGACAAATACGACCTGTTCTACGGTCATATCGGCGCGATGGACACCATGGCGCTGTCGCTGAAGGTCGCGGCGCGCATGATTGAAGATGGCGAGCTGGATAAACGCGTGGCGAAACGCTACGCCGGCTGGAACGGTGAATTGGGCCAGCAGATCCTTAAAGGCCAGATGACGCTGACCGACATCGCGCACTATGCGACTCAGCACAACCTGGCGCCGCAGCACCACAGCGGGCACCAGGAACTGCTGGAAAACCTGGTGAATCATTACCTGTTCGATAAGTAATGCCGACAAAAGCGCCCGGTAAATCCGGGCGCTGGCTATAACCATTTTTGCTGCGCCACGCTTTGCCGTGGCGTTCGTGTTAAGGAGACGCTGCATGTATATCGGGATTGATTTAGGGACCTCGGGCGTAAAAGCCATTCTGCTCAACGAACAGGGCGACGTACTGGCGACGCATACCGAAAAACTGACCGTCTCGCGCCCGCATCCGCTCTGGTCCGAACAAGATCCCGAACAGTGGTGGCAGGCGACGAATACCGCGATGCAAGCGCTGGGCGCGCAACACTCCCTGCGCGAGGTAAAAGCTTTAGGGATTGCCGGACAGATGCATGGCGCCACGCTGCTCGACAAACAGCAGCGGGTCCTGCGTCCGGCGATTTTGTGGAATGATGGCCGCTGCGGCGAAGAGTGCATGCTGCTGGAAGAAAAAGTCGGCGCTTCGCGGCAAATCACCGGCAACCTGATGATGCCGGGTTTTACGGCGCCGAAGCTGCTGTGGGTACAGCGTCACGAAGCCGAAATCTTTAAACAGGTCGATAAGGTCCTGTTGCCGAAAGATTATCTGCGGCTACGCATGAGCGGCGAATTCGCCAGCGATATGTCCGACGCCGCCGGCACGATGTGGATGAACGTCGCGCGACGCGACTGGAGCGATGAGATGCTCGCCGCCTGCGGGCTCGGCCGCGACAATATGCCGGCCCTTTTTGAAGGCTGCGAAGTGACCGGCCAACTGCGTGCTGAGGTAGCCCAGGCGTGGAATATGCCGCGGGCGCTGGTGGTAGCGGGCGGCGGTGATAACGCGGCAGGCGCTGTCGGTGTTGGCATGGCCGATGCCGGTCAGGCGATGTTATCGCTGGGGACCTCAGGCGTCTATTTCGCCGTCAGCGATGGTTTTCTGAGTAAACCGGAAAGCGCGGTGCATAGTTTCTGCCACGCCCTGCCGGGCCGCTGGCACCTGATGTCGGTGATGCTCAGCGCCGCGTCTTGTCTGGATTGGGCGGCAAAGCTGACCGGCCTCGGCAGCGTACCGGCGATGATCGCCGCGGCGCAGTCGGCGGATGACAATGCCGACCCGGTGTGGTTCTTGCCTTATCTTTCCGGCGAGCGTACGCCGCACAACAATCCGCAGGCTAAAGGCGTGTTCTTCGGCCTTACCCATCAACATGGTCCCGCCGAACTGGCGCGGGCGGTGCTTGAGGGGGTGGGTTACGCGCTGGCTGACGGTATGGATGTTGTGCACTCCTGTGGTGTGAAGCCAGACAGCGTCACCCTTATCGGCGGCGGCGCGCGCAGCGCATACTGGCGGCAAATGCTTGCCGATATCAGCGGACAACAGCTGGATTTCCGCACCGGCGGCGATGTCGGCCCGGCGTTAGGCGCGGCAAGGTTGGCGCAGTTGGGCGTTCATCAAGGTGCGGCTTTCTCTGACCTCCTACCGCAACTGCCGCTGGAGCAGGCGCACCTGCCTGATGCTCAACGGTTTGCCCGTTATGCGCCGCGTCGTGAAACGTTCCGCCAGATCTATCAGCAGCTTAAGCCACTGATGTCATAAGTTGTTCTCGCCCCATTTATTGGGGCGAATTTCCTTTCTGAATGATTCGCTTTGCATTGATTTAATTCACATATTTATTTATTCCGAATTGTGGGTTTCAATTTGCGGAAACTGCCGCAACCGGCAATTCCCCGGTCATAATGAGCGCTACCATGGCCAGGGAGGCGCAATGAGATTAAAACGTACGACGGCAAGATTAGTCATGCTGCTGGGCTCGCTGGTTTACTTAATCGGTATCTGGCGAACGTGCCCGCTATTCAGCGGCAAAGGTTACTTTCTTGGTGTACTGGTGATGGGAATGTTTGCCGTACTTACGCATCAGCGAACGGAGCTGGAAGCGCAGCGAGACGATGATTTTATCTCTCTGTGCCGGCTGGTGCTGTTGCTATCGGTGGGATTGCTGCTGGTCGGCGCCTGGTTTGTCCCGGCGCCGTGGCGTGAAAAAAGCATCTACGTGGTGGCATGGTTTGTCTGTATGTATGGCGCTTCAGCGATATCTTATCCCGCCAGAGTCGCGGATAAAGCTCGCAATAGCTCAGTGGAATAAGCTGTCAGTCGACAGCGAAGAGAGGTAGTCAGCAATGGAAATGAAAGCGACGACATATTCACCCGCGTTTCACCTGATCTCATGGATTGCGCTGGTGGGCGGTATCCTCGTGTATTTGATTGGCCTGTGGAATGCGCCAATGGAGCTCAATGAAAAGGGCTACTATTTTGCCGTATTGGTGCTGGGTCTTTTTTCCGCCGCTTCTTATCAGAAAACGGTTCGTGATAAATACGACAAAATTCCAACCACCGCTATGTATTACATGTCCTGCTTGATCGCTTTCGTGATTGCGGTGGGTCTGCTGGTGGTGGGATTGTGGAACGCAACGCTGATGCTAAGCGAGAAAGGCTTTTATGGCCTGGCATTCTTTTTGAGCCTGTTCGGCGCGGTAGCAGTACAGAAGAATATTCGCGATGCCTGGGATCGCTCGCCGCTAAGTGAGGGGAGCGCAGTAACAGAAGAGACCGCGGAGTAATCGACGGCGCCCGCGTTAAACGGCGGGCGCTTTTTTTAGCTCACTAACCGGCGACGGTCAATTCGTTGAACCAGTATAGATAGCGCCAGGCTACCCAACAGCGCGGCGGCGAAAATCCATGCAATATCCAGTAATGGCCAGCGGTTAAGTTCCAGGCCACTTGCGCGTAGCGCGTGTATAAACAGCGCGTGAAAACCATAAATGCCTAATGAATGTCTGGAAATTAACGCAATACCCGGAAGCTCACGGCTATTGAGGACGTTTTTGCCCAGCGTCAGCAACGAGGTCGCGCAGACAAACACTGCCGGCCCGCAGTACAGATACCAGGTATCGCCGAAATCACCGCGCCATTGCAGTTCATGCAGCGTGCCGCGCGAAATGACCCACACCGCGGCGGTAAACAGCAGCGCGCACAGCAGGGTTAACCCTCTTCGGTCGGTATTCATGGCGCCGATCGCCCGGCCCAGTATTCCGTACAGTACGTAGTAAAAGGTATCGCCGTTGATGTAGAGGTTTACCGGTAGCCATTCAATGCCGCCGGCTTTAATACTTACCGTATTAGGGTTGGCGATGAGGCCAATCACCAGCATCAGCGCCAGCAGCATTTTGCCGCTGACCTGCTTCACCTGAATCAGCGGCGAGAGCAGATAAATCACCACAATGGCAAAGAAAAACCACAGGTGATAAAACACCGGCTTTTGCAGTAAATTTTTTAATGACAGCTCAACGTTGATATGGGTAAACAGGGTGATATAGAGCAGCGCCAGCGCGCTGTAGAACAGAATGCACAGCCCGATGCGCAGATAATGGCGCGACTGGGCGCTGCGCTCGCCAAAAAACAGATAACCTGAAATCATGAAAAAAAGCGGGACGCTGACGCGCGATGCCGAGTTAAGCAGGTTAGCGATATTCCATTCAAACAAGCTGATGCTATGAGGATGGGTAATGTACCAGGTGGTGCTGTGAATCATCACGACCATCAGACATGCTATGCCGCGCAAGTTGGTAATCCAGCTTATTTTTTCCTGCATCTGTACCTCATTGGCCCTTGCGTAAAAAGAGTCTGACTCCCGTAGTTTGTCGTCATCACAATGGAATATTCTGAGTTTATCGCCACACTCTTGTAGAGCATCCGCGAGATTCGCAAAATGTTTGTCTGGTTTTACATGGTCTGCACGATAACAATTGGCTAACAAGGCGGTTGAGAAAAATGGTGATGAAATATTTCGTATCTGCCCTGGTGGCGCTGCTGCTGGTTGGCTGCAGCCAGACACCTGCTCAACCTGTCCAAAAAGCGCAAAAGGCACGTATCACGCCGCAAACGACGCTGAACATGGAGAAACTATGCAAGGATCAGGCGGCGTTACGTTATAGCACAGACACCCGTCGCGTCGACGTTAATCATTTCGAGCAGTTCCAGGCAAGCTATGAGCTTTCCGGCCTGACTTCGCGGAATGAGCGTTTTATCTGTTCTTTTGATCCGGACGGCCAGTTTTTGCATCTTTCTATGCGCTAAATGCGGCTTAAACGCCGCATGATGGCGCCGCTTTGCTCAAATTTCGCTAAACAAAGGCGTTTCATACTGTATATCTCGCAGCCAGCGGGTATACTGATCCCTTCCTTTAAATCCACACGTATCCAGCACGAAATAATATGCAAAAGTTTGATACCAGGACCTTCCAGGGCCTGATCCTGACCTTACAGGATTACTGGGCTCGTCAGGGCTGCACCATTGTTCAACCACTGGACATGGAAGTCGGCGCCGGCACCTCCCACCCGATGACCTGCTTACGCGCGTTGGGGCCAGAGCCGATGGCGACCGCTTACGTGCAGCCATCTCGTCGCCCGACCGACGGTCGCTATGGCGAAAACCCGAACCGCTTACAGCACTATTACCAGTTCCAGGTGGTGATTAAGCCGTCTCCGGACAACATTCAGGAGCTGTACCTCGGATCTCTGAAAGAGCTGGGTATGGACCCGACTATCCACGATATCCGCTTCGTTGAAGATAACTGGGAAAACCCGACTCTGGGCGCCTGGGGGCTGGGTTGGGAAGTGTGGCTGAACGGTATGGAAGTGACGCAGTTCACTTACTTCCAGCAGGTTGGCGGCCTGGAATGTAAACCGGTGACCGGTGAAATTACTTACGGCCTGGAGCGTCTGGCGATGTACATCCAGGGCGTGGACAGCGTCTACGATCTGGTCTGGAGCGATGGTCCGCTGGGCAAAACCACCTACGGCGACGTGTTCCACCAGAACGAAGTGGAACAATCCACCTATAACTTTGAATATGCGGACGTAGACTTCTTGTTCACCTGCTTCGAGCAGTATGAGAAAGAAGCGCAGCAACTGCTGGCGCTGGAAAACCCGCTGCCGCTGCCAGCCTACGAACGTATTCTTAAAGCCGCCCATAGCTTTAACCTGCTGGATGCGCGTAAAGCCATCTCCGTCACCGAGCGTCAGCGCTATATTCTGCGCATTCGCACCCTGACTAAAGCAGTGGCAGAAGCTTACTATGCTTCCCGTGAGGCCCTTGGCTTCCCGATGTGCAACAAAGATAAATAAGAGGCGGCCATGTCTGAGAAAACTTTCCTGGTGGAGATCGGCACCGAAGAGCTGCCACCAAAAGCACTGCGCAGCCTGGCTGAATCCTTCGCTGCCAACTTTACTGCGGAACTGGACAACGCTGGCCTTGCGCACGGCGCCGTCGAATGGTTTGCCGCGCCGCGCCGCCTGGCGCTGAAAGTGGCGAATCTGGCCGCCTCGCAGCCGGATCGTGAAGTCGAAAAACGCGGCCCGGCCCTTGCCCAGGCGTTTGACGCGGAAGGTAAACCAAGCAAAGCGGCCGAAGGCTGGGCGCGTGGCTGTGGTATTACCGTCGATCAGGCTGAACGTCTGACCACCGATAAAGGCGAATGGCTGTTGTATCGCGCCCACGTTAAAGGTGAAAGCGCGCAAACGCTGCTGCCGAACATGGTTGCGACCTCGCTGGCGAAGCTGCCAATCCCGAAACTGATGCGTTGGGGCGCTTCCGACGTTCACTTCGTGCGTCCGGTACACACCGTAACCCTGCTGTTGGGCGATCAGGTTATCCCGGCGACCATTCTGGGTATCGCTTCCGACCGTATCATTCGCGGACACCGTTTTATGGGCGAGCCGGAATTCACCATCGACAATGCCGACCAGTATCCGCAGATTCTGCTGGAGCGCGGTAAAGTGATGGCGGACTACGCCGAGCGTAAAGCCAAAATCAAAGCGGATGCTGAAGCGGCGGCGCGTAAGATTGGCGGTAACGCTGACCTGAGCGAAAGCCTGCTGGAAGAAGTGACCTCTCTGGTCGAGTGGCCGGTAGTGCTGACGGCGAAGTTTGAAGAGAAATTCCTTGCGGTGCCGTCCGAAGCGCTGGTTTACACCATGAAGGGCGACCAGAAGTACTTCCCGGTCTACGCTAATGACGGCAAACTGCTGCCGAACTTCATCTTCGTGGCGAATATCGAGTCCAAAGATCCGCAGCAGATCATCTCTGGTAATGAGAAGGTCGTTCGTCCGCGTCTGGCCGATGCCGAGTTCTTCTTCAATACCGACCGTAAAAAACGTCTGGAAGATAACCTGCCGCGTCTGGAAACCGTGCTGTTCCAACAGCAGCTGGGAACCCTGCGCGACAAGACCGATCGCATTCAGGCGCTGGCGGGCTGGATTGCCGAACAAATTGGCGCTGACGTTAACCATGCGACCCGCGCGGGTCTGCTCTCCAAGTGTGACCTGATGACCAACATGGTCTTCGAGTTTACCGACACGCAGGGCGTGATGGGTATGCACTACGCGCGTCATGACGGCGAAGCGGAAGATGTCGCAGTGGCGCTGAACGAGCAGTATCAGCCGCGTTTTGCCGGCGATGCGCTGCCGTCTAACCCGGTTGCCTGCACGGTGGCTATTGCCGACAAGATGGACACTCTGGCGGGTATCTTCGGTATCGGCCAGCATCCGAAAGGCGATAAAGACCCGTTTGCGCTGCGCCGCGCCGCGCTGGGCGTGCTGCGTATCATCGTTGAGAAGAACCTGAATCTCGATCTGCAAACGCTGACCGAAGAAGCAGTGCGTCTGTACGGTGAGAAGCTGACTAACGCCAACGTCGTTGATGACGTTATCGACTTCATGCTGGGCCGCTTCCGTGCCTGGTATCAGGACGAAGGCTACGGTGTTGACACTATCCAGGCGGTACTGGCGCGTCGTCCGACCCGCCCGGCGGATTTCGATGCGCGCATGAAGGCCGTATCGCACTTCCGTACGCTGGAAGAGTCCTCCGCCCTGGCGGCGGCAAACAAACGCGTATCCAACATCCTGGCGAAATCCGACGAGACCCTGAACGATATCGTTCATGCCTCGGTGCTGAAAGAAGCGGCGGAAATCAAGTTGGCCGGTAATCTGGTGGTGCTGCGCGATAAGCTGCAGCCGTACTTCGCCGAAGGCCGTTATCAGGATGCGCTGATTGAGCTGGCTGCGCTGCGCGAGCCGGTTGATGAGTTCTTCGAAAATGTGATGGTTAACGCTGAAGACAAAGATGTTCGCATCAACCGTCTGACGCTGCTGTCCAAACTGCGCGAGCTGTTCCTGCAGGTTGCGGATATTTCACTGCTGCAGTAACTATCTCGTGAGAGGTTAAAAGCCTGCCATCCGGCAGGCTTTTTTTTGCCTTATTGCCATGGTGAAAAAATAATCTTGAAATCCAGGCTCAGGCCTGGCTATCCTATGCCCCGACGAATCCCTCGTCTCACTGGAGCGCACACGACAAATGAACAAACACGACTGATGAATTTCACGCCTTACCTCGCAGAGGCTGCGGGTAGGGGAGTATTGATTTCATTCAGGAGTGCTTATGGCTCATTGCGCCCACACCCCCTCTTTTGTTTTACATCAGGTCACCTGTCAGTTCGCGACGGGACAGACGCTTTTTGGCCCGCTGAATTTATCGCTGGAACCGTTGCGTTGCGGCCTCGTTGGTCGCAACGGCGTTGGCAAAACACGCCTGTTACGTCTGCTGACGGGCCTCGATTCTCCCTCCGGCGGGCATATTGAACGATCGGTTTCCGTTGCCTGGGTGGCGCAGCAGCCGACCCTCATGGCCGGGACCACCATTGCCTCGCTATTGGGTTATGCACCGCTATTTGACGCCTTGTCCCGTCTTGAACAGGGGAAAGGGCTGGCGGATGACTTCGAACTGTTAGATGGTCGTTGGGATCTGCCCGATCGCCTGAGTTCAGCCTTTCGCGATGCCGATCTCCCGGCATTCTCCGCCGATCGTCCCGCTTTTTCGCTCAGCGGCGGCGAACGAATGAAGGCGCTGCTGTGCGGCGCGTTAGTTTCCGGCGCGGACTATCTGCTGCTGGATGAACCTACTAATCATCTCGATCGTCAGGGCCGGGAGTGGCTGTATCAGCAACTGGAAATCTGGCGGGGCGGGGCATTAATCGCCAGCCACGACCGTGAATTACTGGCTCGAATGTCGAAGATTATTGAGCTGACGCCGGCGGCGCTGTGCAGCTACGGTGGTAATTATGCCGAATATCAGCAGCAGCATGAAGCGGAGCAACAGGCCGCCCGCTCGGCGCTGGAGCATGCCGCAATCGAACGGCGGCGCACCCGGGCGCGGATGCAAAAGGAGCATGATGCGGCCCAGCGGCGATCGGCGCAGACGCTGCGTACCGTCGATGCGCTGAATATCGCTTCTTTCGAACGCGTGAAGTACAAAGGGGCGGCAAAAGAGCGTCCGGGAACGCTGCGCCGTCAGCATCGAGAGCAGAACAGTAGCCTGAATGCCGCCGTGCAGCAGGCGCGGGAGCGGGTAGAAGAAGATAATCCGGTGATGTTTACGCTGCCGGGCAGTGAAGTGGCCGCCGGCAAGCAGGTACTGGTGCTGGAATCACTGCAGTTAGCTCACTCATCCCCCGCCCCGCTCGACTGGCGGGTGGATGGCCCGATGCGCATTGCGCTAAGGGGGCCAAACGGCTGCGGCAAAACAACATTGTTGAAAACCCTGATGGGGCTGGAGCAGGCAACTGCTGGCGACGTTCGGCTGTCGGTGAGCGCGGCGTATCTCGATCAGCATCTGACGCAGCTGGATTTATCACTATCGGTAATGGAGCACTTGAACTTAGGAAACACTCCGCTGGATGAAGGAATGCTGCGTAGCCGTCTGGCGCAGCTCCAGTTGGGGGCTGACAAGGTGAGTCTTCCGCTAGCGGCGCTAAGCGGCGGCGAACGACTGAAAGCGGCGCTTGCCTGCGTGCTCTGGCGGCGGGACTCAACCCAACTGCTGCTACTGGATGAGCCAACCAATCATCTCGATCTGGCTTCAACGCAGGCGATTGAAAGCGCGCTGGCGGCGTTTCCCGGCGCTATGCTGGTGGTATCGCATGACGAGGCATTTTTACAAGGCCTGAAATTGACCCATAGCCTGGAGTGGCGGGATACGGGCTGGCATTTTGCCGCCCTCTGAATGACAACAGGCGCCATCTGCTGATGGCGCCTGTTGATGACAGATAAAAAAAATCCCCGCCATAAGGCAGGGATTTATTATTCTTAGCGGCTTGAACTTACAGAGAAGTTACGTTGCCAGCTGCCGGGCCTTTAGCGCCGCTTTCGATGGTGAAGGAAACTTTCTGACCTTCGTCCAGGGATTTGTAGCCATCGTTCTGGATAGCGGAGAAGTGTACGAACACGTCTTTAGAGCCATCGTCAGGAGTGATGAAGCCGAAGCCTTTGTCAGCGTTGAACCATTTTACGATACCAGTCATTTTACCGGACATAGTGAATTACCTTTAAAAAAATTAGTGAGCCTTGCGGCGTAGTGGTCTGGACTACAGATTTAAAGCGATAAAGGGAAAGTTCACTACGGGGATATCTAATGGATAACCTTTGAAGGACTGCTCTATTCGACTGCTCTGTGGTCTGTAAATCAAACCTGCGAGCATTAACGCATGTTCTCAGTCGGATAGCAAACTTTTTTTCATCAGGATATAAAACGGCCCTGCATCAGGACCGTTACCAAAAGAAGATAGTAAACCAGTTTTTCAATCTATTAGCTGCCTTGAGAGCTGGGGATTGGCCATCATCAGGCGCATCAGTTTGAGCTCAGTGGATGACGGTTTAACCCGTCGCGACTCCCACTCTTCAACCATCGCAACGCTGACGCCCATGGCATTGGCGAAATCATCGGTCTTAAGTCCTGTGCCCTTACGCAGCTGTTCAAATTCATTAAAAACGCTTGGGGTACGGGCAAGCGTGGCCGTTTGCGGCTGATCTTTAAAAACAATTTGTTCCAGGTTACTCAACAAATCAAATACGGGATCTTTATATTCCATTGAGAGCTCCTATTCTGTCTCACTGCGGAGAGGAAAATACATCGAGCCATTTAAGAATAGTCGCAAAAACAAGGAAAATAATAACCGAAGTGATTATTTGTCGGCGTGGTTTCGTTAATCACCTGGAAAAGCGGCGTGCGTAAAAGCTAAGGGGATGATTACTAAGAGTGTCAGCAGCTTTGGAAAATTTATGTAAATGATGGTTAGCGGCAAGAAAAAGCCAGCGCAGAGCGCTGGCTGGATTGATTAGGCTTTCTGTAAATTCTTGCTGTCATTTTCGCTGACGCCTGGCTGGCGCTGACTCATTTTGTATTTCACCAGTAGAGCGATAGCAGATAAAAACGCCGGGATCGCCAGCATGGTGAAGATGGTCTCAAACGACAATTGCGCCTGCATCAGGAAAGCGCCGCTGAAGGCACCGAGGATCCCGCCGAAGCGGCCGATACCGAGCATCCAGGCAACGCCGGTGGCACGGCCCTGGGTTGGATAGAAACCAGCAGCCAGCGCCGGCATTGATGATTGCGCGCCGTTCATAATGCTGCCGGCGATAAACACCATTACTCCCATCAACAGCAGGTTGCTGGTTGAGAATCCGACCAGGCAAACAAAGACGCCGGTGAGCAGCCAGCCGACGGCAACCACCTTGTTAGGGTTGATCTTGTCCATTAGCGCGCCGAGGATCAGCACGCCAATCCCGCCGCCGAGTGGGAACAGGGCGGTGATGATAGAAGCCTGGCTCATCGAGGCTCCGGTTTCACGGATCAGCAGCGGTAGCCAACTGGTCAGCAGATAGAAAATCAGCAATCCCATAAAATAGGTCAGGCACAGCATCACGGTGCCCACGGCGTAGCGCGGGGAGAAAATCACGCCAATGGCTGACTTTTCCTTCACCTGGCCTGCTTCACGTAGCTCAAATTCAACCGCATCCGGCAGCGGCGCGATACGCTTCAGGATAGCGGCGATCCGCTGTGCCGGCTGTCGTTTCACGACCATATAGCGGGCGGATTCCGGCAGCAGGAATATTAACGCTACCGCCAGCAGCAGCGGCATCACGCCGCCAAGCACCAGCACGCTTTGCCAGCCATAATGCGGGATCATCCAGGCTGACAGAAACCCTCCCAGCGACGACCCCATCGGAAAGCCGACGAACATCAGGTTTACCATCAGCGCGCGGCGGCGTTCCGGAGCATATTCGCTCATTAGCGTCGCGGCATTCGGCATTGCCGCGCCTAAGCCCAACCCGGTGAGGAAGCGTAATAATGTCAGCTGGTTAAGGCTGCTGGCAAACGCGGTTAACAAACTAAAGCCGCCGAATACCAGGATCGACATAATCAACACTTTCTTGCGGCCAATACGGTCGGCGAGCGGCCCGGCCGTCAGCGCGCCGACGGCGAGCCCGACCAGAGCGGCGCTCATTACCGGGCCCAGCGCGGATTTCTCAACGCCCCATTCCTGTACCAGGTCTGAGGCGATAAAACCAATAATCGCGGTATCAAATCCGTCCATCGCGACGGTAATAAAACATAAGGCGAGAATCATCCATTGGTACTTCGTGAATGGATGTTCGTTGATAAAAGCCTGAATATCGATGGTTGTTTTCTTCATACGGCATTCCTGGCAGGCTGAGCGGGGGACAGAGGTATTGTTATAGTCTCCCTCGCTGTCATTGATGTTGTTTGTGCGATAATCGAACATAACGCCGTTAATCGCTCATTAATCAAACCATTGAACCTGCCTGTAGACAATGCGCCGCCTTCAGGAAGCGTGCGATTATCGTCCGCTTTGCCCATTTATTTGGCTGGTGATTTCATTAATTTTAATTAAATCAAAAAGATATTTACTATTTTTGCGGGTTACGTTATCGCGTTAAATGTGATGAACTTAACAGCGGGCCTGGCTTACGCGGGGAGGCGAAAAAGGGCGTTTTCCGCGGTAAGATTATCAGGAAAGGGTATCCTGCAAGCCCGTCCTGGACTATCCTTGTCAGCGTCTGGCACGCGTGTGCCTGTTTGCGCTTTTTTTGGCTGAAGGAGTAAAAAAATGGCGACAGGAAAGTCCTGCTCTCGCTGGTTTGCGGCCGTTGCGGCCATATTAATGGTGGTTAGCCTGAGTGGGTGTTTTGATAAAGAAGGCGATCAGCGCAAAGCGTTCATCGACTTCCTGCAGAATACGGCGATGCGTAGCGGCGAACGTCTGCCAACGCTTACTGCCGATCAGAAAAAACAGTTCGGCCCCTTCGTTTCCGATTATGCGGTGATTTACGCTTATTCACAGCAGGTCAGCCAGGCGATGGATGCGGGTTTGCGCCCGGTGGTTGATAGCGTTAACGCCATTCGCGTGGCGCAGGATTATACCACTCAGCGTGAACCGCTGCGTCAGGCTAACGGCGCGCTGGGCGTGCTGAGCCAGCAGCTGGAAAACGCCAAAATGCAGGCCGATGCTGCGCATGGCGCGCTGAAGCAGGCTGAAGACCTTAAGCCGGTTTATGACCAGGTGTTTAATAAAGTCGTGACGGCGCCGGCGAATGCGCTGCAACCGCTGATCCCGGCCGCGCAGATCTTTACTCAGCAGCTGGTCCAGGTGGGTGATTTTGTCGCTCAGCAGGGGACGCAGGTGAGCTTCGTGGCTAACGGTATTCAGTTCCCGACGTCTCAACAGGCGAGTCAGTATAATGCGCTGATTGCTCCGCTGGCCGCTCAGCATCAGGCCTTTAATCAGGCCTGGACGGCGGCGGTTAACGCCACGCGTTAATCAGTATATCGCTGTTCTCCCGGCTGACTGCGCAAACGCCGTCAGCCGGGCTTTTCCTTTCCTCGCTTACTTCACCTGCGGGTTCACGCAGTTCTTCTCTACCTTGCCGTTCAACGCGTCAATCAGATTGTCTACCGCGCAGGCCGCCATGTTATAGCGGGTCTCGTGGGTAGCTGAACCAATATGCGGCAGCGCGACCACGTTCGGCAGTTTCAGTAATGGCGAATCTTTTGCCAGTGGTTCATGTTCAAAGACATCAAGACCGGCGGCGTGAATCTCACCGGCCTGCAGCGCCGCAATCAGCGCCTGCTCGTCAACCACCGGACCGCGCCCGGCGTTAATGAAGATGGCGGAAGATTTCATTTTGGCAAACTGCGCTTCGCCGAACAGGTGGTGGGTCTCTTCGCTCAGCGGCAGGATCAGGCAGACGAAATCCGCTTCCTGTAACAGGGTATCGAGATCGCAGTAGCGGGCGTTAAAGCGCTCTTCCGCCTGCGGATGCTGACGACGCGCGTTATACAGAATCGGCATGCCGAAACCGAAATGCGCGCGCTGCGCCAGCGCCATGCCAATGCGGCCCATGCCGACGATGCCTAAGGTTTTATGGTGCACATCGCAGCCGAACCAGTCCGGCCCGATGCTTTTGGTCCATTCGCCCGCTTTCACGCGTTCAGCGACCTCAACCACCCGACGCGCGGTGCTCAGTACCAGCGCCATCACCGTATCGGCGACGGTTTCGGTCAGCACGGTCGGCGTATGCATCAGCAAAATCTTGCGCGCGTTCAACGCATCGACATCAAAATTGTCGTAGCCAACGGAAACGGTAGAGGTCGCACGCAGCTTCGGCATTTTCTCCAGTAACGCGGCGTCAACCTTTTCACTCGAACCCAGTAAACCTTCCGCCTGGGCGAAGGCCTCCGCGTGTTGCGAAACGGTTTCCGGACGCAGGTTTTTCACCTGGGTGACGGAAAAATGTTCCTCCAGACGATGTAACAGGTCGTCGGGAAGCGTTTTATAGAGAATGACAGACGGCTTCATGCGAATCTCCGTAGCGTAAGTAGTTCAGGCGTGATGAGCGCCAAGCGGAAGTTTTTGATTCTTAGCAGGCTTAACAATTAAAGTAAGCCATACCGAGGCGAAAAGCGCCACACCCATGAAAATGTACGAGGCGGACGGACTGCCGGTTGCGCCGTTGAGATAGCCGACGAACCACGAGCCAAAGAAGGAACCCAGCGCTCCCATACTGTTGATCAGCGCCATCGCGCCGCCGGCGACGTTGCGCGGCAGCATCTCCGGGATAATCGCAAAGAACGGGCCATACGGGGCGTACATGGCCGCGCCGGCGATCACCAGCAGGGTATAAGAGACCCAGAAATGGTTGGCGCCGACGGCCCACGAGCCGATGAACGCCAGCCCGCCAATGAGCAGCAGCGGCCAGACAAACAGCTTACGGTTCTGCATCTTATCGGAAGCCCAGGAGACGGCGATCATCGCAATCGTTGCCGCCAGATAGGGTACTGAAGAGAGCCAGCCTACCTCGACCATCCCCATGTTTTCGCCGCCGCTGCGGATGATTGACGGCAGCCACAGTACGAAACCGTACACGCCGATGCTCCAGGCGAAATATTGCATACACAGCAGTACCACGTTGCGTGAACGGAAGGCTTCGCCATAGTTACGCACCGCTTTGATACCCTGCTGTTCGCGCTCCAGCTGTTCCTGCAGCGCCGCTTTTTCACTTTCCGCCAGCCAGTTCACCTGCGACGGTTTGTCTTTCACCAGTACCCACCAGCAGAAGGCCCAAATCACCGCAGGGATCCCTTCAAGGATAAACATTTCACGCCAGCCGAAGGCCTGGATCAGATAACCCGATACGACCGACATCCACAGTACGGTGACCGGGTTGCCGAGGATCAGGAAGGTGTTGGCGCGCGAGCGCTCTGATTTTGTGAACCAGTTACTGATGTAAATCAGCATCGCCGGCATGACCGCCGCTTCCACCACGCCAAGGATAAAGCGGATGGCCGCCAGCGCCGGAATGTTATGCACTACGCCGGTCAGCGAGGCGCAGCCGCCCCAAAGGATCAGACAGATAAAGATAAGTTTACGCACGCTGCGGCGTTCGGCGTAAATTGCCCCAGGGATTTGGAAGAAGAAATATCCAAGGAAGAAAAGGGCGCCAAGCAGCGATGAGATGCCTTTAGTGATGCCAAGGTCTTCGGTAATGCCCGCGGCCGATGCAAAGCTGAAGTTGGCGCGGTCAAGGTACGCCAGGCTATACGTGATAAACACGATAGGCATGATATACCACCAACGTTTTGCTGCATTTGTTGAACTGTTCATAGGCTTGCCTCTGTCAATGAGGTGACATACGCCCGCCGGGACGGGCGCTGCTGTGCCGCGCTGCATGTAGGGTACAGGACGGCTGTTTTAGGTGAAAAGTTTATTCGCCCAGCGTTTCGCGGGTGGGCAGCCCTTCGCTATCGCCCTGTACCTGAATGGCCAGCGAGCCAATTTTGTTACCGCGGTTCACGGCTTGCGTCAGCGTTTTGCCTTCCAGCAGCGCGCTGATCACCCCGACGGCAAAGCCATCGCCCGCGCCGACGGTGTCCACCACGTTATCGACTTTAATCGCGGCGATGGCACCCTGTTCGCCGTCGGCGGTCTTGAACCATGCGCCGTCGCAGCCGGTTTTAATCACCACCGCCTTAACGCCGCGCGACAGATAGAAATCAGCGATACCTTCCGGCGTCTGTTGGCCGGTGAGAATGACGCCCTCTTTTAAGCCTGGCAAAACCCAATCAGCCTGGAAGGCGAGGCGGTTCAGTTTCTCCACCATCTCGGCTTCGCTTTTCCACAGTACCGGGCGCAGGTTTGGATCAAATGAGAGGGTTTTCCCTTCGGCTTTCATCACCCTGGCCGCATGTTCCAGCAATGCATACGAGCTGTCGGACAGCGCGGCGGCGACGCCGCTTAAGTGCAAATGGCGGGCGCTGGTGAAGTAATCAGCGCGGAAATCTTCCGTCGACAGATGGCTGGCAGCCGATCCTTTACGGAAATATTCCACGATGGGATCGGTTCCATTTTCGACTTTAGATTTCATCTGGAAGCCGGTAGCGTAGCGCTCGTCAATGACTACGCCGCGCGCGTCGATGCCTTCTTTGGCCAGCGAATTCAGCACGAAGCGGCCAAAGCTATCGTTGCCGACGCGGCTCACCCAGCCCACCTTCAGCCCCAGGCGCGCCAGGCCGGTCGCCACGTTCAGTTCAGCGCCGGCGACGCGTTTGATAAAGCGTTCAACCTCCGCCAGTTCGCCGGTTTCGGTGGCGACAAACATCGCCATGGCTTCGCCAATGGTAATGACATCTAAGTTTTCCATGGCTTAATCCTCGCGTAACAGATCAACGTAATGGCGGGTGACGGCGGTCAGGTCGTCGCCGACCAGCGGGAATTCAATACCGCGCGGCGCGTCGGCGGGCAGGTTATCGAGCAGCGCCAGCCAGCGAGCGTCCGCCTGGTCCGGTGGGACGGCGCGATACTTCTCATGATGAGGCTTCGCCGCCTTCACATGAATATAGCTGACTGCAGGGGCGAGGTAGCGCGCGGCTTCTTCCGGCGAATCGCCGACCCACAACCAGTTCCCCATGTCGAAAGTCAGCGTCACCGGCATCTGATGGACCCGGCAGGCGGCTTTGAAACGCTGCATCGGCGCCAGTTGGCCGCAATCGGTCTGGTCATTTTCCACCACCAGCGCCATGCCGCTGGCGCTCAGAATGTCGCGCAGCGTCTCCAGCTGTTGGTTATGGATGAAATGACCGAGGGAGAGCTTCAGCCACAGAGCGTTGAGGGTTTGCGCTTCCTCAAGTAACGAGGGGAGATGGGGATTGAGCTCGCCGTGGTCGGTGAACAGCGCTTGTGGCGCGGAGTAGCAGGCCAGCAGCCCCTGTTTTTCAATGTCGGCCGCCAGCGTTGGCAACTGCTTCAGTTCCGCCGCGCTGAATAGCTCGCGGCGAATTTCCACGCCATCGGCGCCGGAACCGGCGATAAAGGGTAATACGGCGGACTGCCCGCCAAGCGCTTTAACGTGGTCGTTGCCATAAGCGGCGGTGACGACAATGATTTTTCTGGCCATTGAACAAACTCCTGGCGTGGTGGGGCTTAACTCCCTATTACGCTAGATGGTACCGGTTCCAAAGAAAAGGCCAGGATGTTTAATTTATGATCGTCATCACGATGAATCGTTAACGAGACGTTGATCCCCGGACGATAAGTTCGCCGGAGAAGACCCGCTCGCAGATGGGGTCGCTGCCGCCTTCGATACGTCTGACGACCTGTTCGACCGCGGCATAGCCAATCTGCCAGGTTGGCTGTTTGAGGGTGGTGATACCGACGCCCGCCAGCTCCGCCCATTCCAGCTCATCGAAGCCCAGCAGGCCGATATCGCTGCCCCAGATGAGATCAACGCGCTTCAGTGAACGGGCGACCTGTAACGTCAGGGCGCCATTGGCGGAAATCACCGCTTTGCGCATTCCGCGGTGGCGGGCGTGGAACTGACGCAGGACGTTATCCATCATGGCGCCGTCGTTGAGCGGGACCTCGGCGTTTTCCGCCACTATTCCGGTATGGCGCTGCAGAGTCGCGCGAAAGGCGTCCAGGCGCTCGCGGCGGGTGTTTACGGAGCCTATCGGCTCGCTTAAAAACAACAGCGCTTCAAAACCCTTTTCCACCAGATGCTCGGTGGCGGTGGTGGCGGCCTGAGTGTTATCCAACCCCACGACATCACAGGCGAAATCGGGGATTTTACGGTCGATAAGCACCATCGGCAGCGAGGATTGCTGCAGGCGGTTGAGGCCTTCTTCGCGCATGCCGACCGCATTAACCACAATCCCTTCAACCTGATAGCTGCGTAGGAGGTCGAGATAGTGAAGCTCCTGATCGATTTCGTTGTTGGTATTACACACCAGCAAGGTGAAGCCTTTTTCGCGGCAGGCGGCTTCAATCCCGCTTAACACGTTCACGGAGTAAGGGTTGGTGATATCGGCGATGATCAGGCCAATCAGGCGGGTACGACCATGTTTTAGGCCACGGGCCATCAGGCTGGGACGGTAGTTGAGCTCGGCAATCGCTTTCTCAATCCGCGCCAGCAGATCGTCGGAAAGCAGATGCTTTTCGCCGTTGAGATAGCGTGAAATGCTGGTTTTACCGGTTTTCGCGGCTTTCGCCACGTCGCTGATGGTTGCTCGCGCCGCTTTCGCCATGATGGCTTCCTTTGCTGAAAATCTGCCAACACCTTAGCGCGAAAAATAGCGATATCAAGCATTTTGCCCGGCAGGAAGGCTGCCGGGCCGGAAACAAGAGGATTACTGCAGCGGGCTGAGGGTAATTTCCACGCGACGGTTCTGCGCTTTGCCTTCCGCCGTGCTGTTGCTGGCGATCGGGTTCGCCGGGCCCATGCCGGTGGTGCGAATACGGTTGGCCGCCACGCCCTGAGTGATGAGCGCGCTGGCGACGCTATCGGCACGCTGTTGCGACAGACGCATGTTCAGATCGTTGCTGCCGGTGCTATCGGTGTAGCCGACGACGTTGACGGCGGTTTTCTCGTACTCTTTCAACACCATCGCGACGCCGGTCAGGGTGTTGGCGCCTGCAGGTTTCAGGTTGGCGCTGCTGCTGTCAAAAGTGACGTTATTCGGCATGTTAAGCACGATGTTGTCGCCATTTCGCGTCACGCTGACGCCGGTTCCCTGCATTTTTTCGCGCAGTTTCGCTTCCTGCACGTCCATGTAGTAACCGATGCCGCCGCCGAGCGCCGCGCCTGCTGCTGCGCCAATCAGCGCGCCTTTGCCGCGGTCATGCTTGGAAGAGGAGAGCGCGCCGACGCCTGCGCCCACTAAGGAGCCGATACCCGCGCCGATGCCGGATTTTCCCGCTTCGCGTTCGCCGGTATAAGGGTTGGTAGTACAACCAGAAATAGCCAGTGTGCCGCTAACGATAGCAGCAATCATGAGTACGCGTTTTTTCATCTTATTTCCTTAATCCTTTTTATTCTTTGCCACCGCAAGCGTGACGGTTGATTATGACGTCCGAATACGGAGAAAATTCCCCGCAGGGTATCTCTTTTTGTAAGTAACATTGAACGGTTGACTAACAAACCGTCACAACACCTGCATTCGCTGACCCAGGAGCCTGCTTTGCCAACCTCATCTGCAACTAAAACCATCTTAACCGCGGCCCACTGGGGGCCAATGCTGGTGGAGACGGATGGTGAAAATGTGATTTCGTCCCGCGGCGCGCTGGACACCCCCTTCGCCAACTCGCTGCAAACGGCGGTGCGCGAACAGGTGCACAGTAAAACTCGCGTTCGCTATCCGATGGTGCGAAAGGGCTTTCTTGCTTCGCCACAACAGCCGCAGGGCGTACGCGGCCAGGATGAATTCGTGCGGGTAAGCTGGGAGCAGGCGCTTGACCTGATTGATGCTCAGCATCGACGGATCCGCGAAAGCTTCGGCCCGCAGTCGATTTTCGCCGGTTCCTATGGCTGGCGTTCTAACGGCGTGTTGCATAAGGCGGCAACCCTGCTGCAGCGCTATATGAGTCTTGCCGGGGGCTATACCGGACACCTCGGCGATTATTCAACCGGCGCGGCGCAGGCGATCATGCCTTATGTGGTAGGCGGTAATGAAGTTTATCAACAGCAAACCAGCTGGCCGCTTATTCTGGAGCACAGCGAGGTGGTGGTACTGTGGAGCGCCAATCCGCTGAATACGCTGAAAATTGCCTGGAACGCCTCGGATGAACAAGGGGTCCCCTGGTTTGACCGCCTGCGCCAGAGCGGCAAACGGCTGATCTGCATCGATCCTATGCGATCGGAAAGCGTTGATTTCTTTGGCGAATCAATGGAGTGGATCGCGCCGCATATGGGCACTGACGTCGCGTTGATGCTGGGGATCGCCCATACCCTGGTAGAGCATGGCTGGCAGGACGATGAATTCCTCGCCCGCTGTACCAGCGGTTATGACATTTTCGCCCGCTATTTGAGTGGTGAAAGCGATGGCATCGCCAAAACCGCCGAATGGGCGGCGGCAATCTGCGGCGTACCGGCGGATAAAATCCGTGAACTGGCGAAACTTTTCCACGAAAACACCACCATGCTGATGTCCGGCTGGGGCATGCAGCGCCAGCAATTCGGCGAGCAAAAACACTGGATGCTGGTGACGCTGGCGGCGATGCTGGGGCAGATTGGCACGCCAGGCGGCGGTTTTGGGCTTTCTTACCACTTTGCCAACGGCGGCAACCCGACGCGCCGCGCCGCGGTGCTGGCTTCCATGCAGGGCAGCGTAGCGGGCGGCGTAGACGCGGTGGAAAAAATCCCGGTCGCCCGTATCGTTGAGGCGCTGGAAAACCCAGGGGCAAGCTATCAGCACAACGGGATGACGCGGCGCTTTCCCGACATCCGCTTTATCTGGTGGGCGGGCGGCGCCAACTTTACCCATCATCAAGATACCAACCGCCTGATTCAGGCCTGGCAGAAGCCGGAGCTGATTGTGATTTCCGAATGTTTCTGGACCGCCGCCGCGCGCCATGCCGATATCGTCTTACCGGCGACCACTTCGTTTGAGCGCAACGATCTGACCATGACCGGGGACTACAGCAATCAGCATCTGGTGCCGATGAAGCGGGTGGTCGCGCCACGCGATGAAGCGCGCGACGATTTTGATGTCTTTGCGGATCTGAGCGAACGCTGGGAGGCGGGCGGCCGCGAACGCTTCACCGAAGGAAAAAACGATTTGCAATGGCTGGAGAGCTTCTACCAGATTGCCGCCCAGCGCGGGGCGCAGCAGCAGGTGACGCTGCCGCCGTTTGCCGAATTCTGGCAGGCTAACCAGCTAATTGAAATGCCGGAAAACCCGGATAACGCCCGTTTCTCTCGTTTCGCGGCATTCCGCGCAGACCCGCAGGCTAACCCGTTAAAAACCGCGAGCGGGAAAATTGAAATTCACTCGCCGACCATTGCCGGCTTTGGCTATGCCGATTGTCCGCCGCACCCGATGTGGCTCGAACCTGATGAGTGGCACGGCAACGCCGAGGAAGGTCAGCTACAGGTGCTTTCCGCCCATCCGGCGCACCGCCTGCATAGCCAGTTGAACCAGACCTCGCTGCGCGAAAGGTATGCGGTGGCCGGGCGTGAGCCGCTGACTATCCATCCGCTGGACGCGCAGGCGCGCAATATCACCGACGGCGATCTGGTGCGGGTGTGGAATTCACGTGGTCAGGTACTGGCCGGCGCGGTGGTCACGGAAGGTATTCGTCCGGGGGTGATTTGCCTGCATGAAGGCGCATGGCCGGATATCGACCCCGATGCCGGAATATGCAAAAACGGTGCGGTGAACGTGCTGACGAAAGATATTCCGACCTCGCGTCTGGGCAACGGTTGCGCCGGGAATACGGCGCTGGCATGGCTGGAAAAATATGATGGGCCCGCGCTGGCGCTCAGCGCATTTGATCCGCCGGCCAATGCATAATCCAGGTTGGGTGCTGGGTGTCGTCCTGCCATGCGCAGTCTTCTATTCGGAAGCCCTGCGCGTGGTAGAAATTCACCGCCCGCACGTTTTTCTGATAAACCTCCAGGCTTAGCCAGTCGTAGTGCTGCTTGACCTCATCAAGCAGCGCGCGGCCGATACCGTGGCGGATCGCTTGCGGGGCGACGAAAAGCGCCCCGACGAAGCGCGAATCCATCACGCTGACAAACCCTTTCAGCGCGTCATTCTCCTGCCACACCCAAGTGGCGGCGGCGGGGAGATAGACATCACGCACGACTTCCAGACTCTCCCGCCAGTAGCTTTCGGCAATAAACGGATGCGCATAAATGGTGCTTTCCAGCCACAACTCGAGCAGCGGGCCGGTCTCTGTGGCATCCCATTTTTGGATCATGCTGGTCTCCCTGGGTGGCAAAAGCAGCCTGTCACGTGATCGTTGACTAACCCGCAGGCCTGCATAAACGAATAACAGATGGTGGAGCCGACAAACTTAAAGCCGCGCTTTTTCAGCGCCTTAGATAGGGCATCAGAGGCTGGTGTGGTGGTGGGGATTTCGGCGAGCGTCGCGGCATGGGTCATTTGCGGCTGGTTCTCGACAAATGACCAGACGAAATCGCTGAATGCTTCGCCGTTGGCTTCCATGGCGAGAAACGCCCGCGCATTGCCGATGATGGCCTGGATCTTTCCCCGATGGCGGATGATGCCCGCATCCTGTAGCAGGCGCTCGACGTCTGCTTCATCCATGGCCGCTACGCGAACTGGGTCGAACTGGTGAAAGGCCTGACGATAGTTTTCCCGTTTTTTCAGTACGGTTATCCACGAAAGCCCCGCCTGCTGGCCTTCGAGGCAGATCATTTCAAACAGCTTTTGCGGCGTTCTCTCGGCGACTCCCCATTCGTTATCGTGATACTGGATATAAAGAGGATCCTGGCTTACCCATCCGCAACGTTGCATGTTTCTCTCCCTTTCGTCAGAAAACTTTTTCATCCGCCTTGACGGCTGAAAGATAAAGATAATAGTTAATACAGGGAAACCACTTCCCATCAACTCCTTATACTTCAAGTTGCGTAGAAGTGGGCGGCAGCTCGAATTATTTTGAGTATAAAAACACAGCAACATTGCCGATTCGGCTCTTTTGGAGTCGCATTAATGATAATAAAGAAATGCAATGGCCTCCGGGGTGGGTTGATCCCGGCGTGCATCACTATCTGGGTGTCGTGTGTTTCAGGCGCTAATGCCTGGCAACAGGAATATATCGCTAACGATACAAAAAGTAATACGTCCGAACGCTATACATGGGATAGCGATCACCAACCGCGTTATGAAGACATTCTTGCCGAGCGTATGAGAGCGTCAGAAGCGCCCGCCGGACTGGCATTGAATCAGGCGCTGGCGCCGCCGGATTTGGGGCACGGCATGAGCGTGGGATGGAACTATTCACTGGCCAGCGGCGTGACCTCCGGGCCGGTCGCCAGCTTGCGTAGCGATCTCAACCCGCCGCCAGCGACGCGTCGCGCGGGCGAAAGTATTTACGTCAACACGCTCGGCTGGCGTATGGATTATCAGCAGCTGTGGGGCGTGCATCCATGGGCGCAGGTGAGCTATAACCAGTCTATCTCTATCGATAACAATGCGTCGATTAGCCGCGGCAAAGACGGTAGCTGGGGCGATGTGACGCTGGGCGCCGATATGCCGCTTGGTTCTCATCTGGCGGCATGGGCCACACTTTCGCAGGCGGATAATGTGCCGTCGGGTGAAAACACGCTATATCTGATGGGCGTCAGCGCCAATTTCTAACCTGTTTTGTTACGCATTTGAAACTCAGTCGTTACTGTTAAATCTCAGTAACGGCGCGTTTCTGTGAGATAGCGCACACTAACTTTTTAGGTAAAATTTAGGGAATGAATGTTTTGCAATGTCATTCATTCCGCCATAAATGCATTTCATTCCTCGTTGATGGCAGTTCATGCCGTTTTCCCCCACCGGATTTGGGGATTTGGTTATTGTGGCGGCAGTTAATCCTTCAGGACATCTGCTATGAACGCTGCAAACACTCAATATACCCGTTGGCTCACGCTGATTGGCACGATCATTACGCAATTCGCACTGGGATCGGTTTATACATGGAGTTTGTTTAATAGTTCTCTGGCCAGCAAACTGGACGAGCCAGTAAGCCAGGTGGCATTTTCCTTCGGCCTGTTAAGTCTTGGGCTGGCGTTATCCTCTTCCGTTGCCGGTAAATTGCAGGAACGCTTTGGCGTGAAACGCGTCACCATGGCATCCGGTATCCTGCTTGGCGTCGGGTTTTTCCTCACGGCCCATGCCAACAGCCTGATGATGCTGTGGCTGAGCGCCGGCCTGCTGGTCGGTCTGGCGGACGGCGCGGGCTATCTGCTGACGTTGTCGAACTGCGTGAAGTGGTTCCCGGAACGTAAGGGTCTGATTTCCGCCTTCTCGATTGGCGCTTATGGCCTTGGCAGCCTCGGTTTTAAATTTATCGATAGCCACCTGTTGGCGACGGTCGGGCTGGAAAAAACCTTTGTTATCTGGGGCGCTATCGTACTGGTGATGATCGTCTTTGGCGCCACCCTGATGAAAGATGCGCCGAATCATCCCGCGACAACCACCGCTAACGGCGTCGTCGAAAATGATTTCACCCTCGCTGAATCCATGCGTAAACCGCAGTACTGGATGCTGGCGGTGATGTTCCTGACGGCCTGCATGAGCGGACTGTATGTGATTGGCGTAGCAAAAGATATCGCCCAGGGTATGGTGCACCTCGATGTGGCGACGGCGGCGAATGCGGTTACCGTGATTTCTATCGCCAACCTGAGCGGCCGCCTGGTGCTGGGCATCCTGTCTGATAAGATCTCCCGTATCCGCGTGATTACCATCGGTCAGGTGGTCTCCCTGGTCGGTATGGCGGCCCTGCTGTTCGCGCCGCTAAATGCGATGACCTTCTTTGCAGCGATTGCCTGTGTGGCCTTTAACTTCGGCGGCACCATTACCGTCTTCCCTTCGCTGGTAAGCGAGTTCTTTGGCCTCAATAACCTGGCGAAAAACTACGGTGTGATTTATCTCGGCTTCGGTATCGGTAGTATTTGCGGTTCGCTGATTGCCTCCGTGTTCGGCGGCTTCTATGTCACCTTCTGTGTCATCTTCGCTCTGCTGATTTTGTCACTGGCGCTTTCCACCACAATTCGCCAGCCGAAAAGCGAAATTTACCACCAGGCGCACGCCTGATAGCGTCACCTTTCCTAAGCTAATAATGCCTTGCCAGCCAGATATTTTGTAAATATCTGGCTGAATCACATTCCTCGCGGATACTTTTGCCATTTGCTGTGGTCTACTTAGCGCGCTTTGTAGAGGTTTCCGATAACCAACCCAGACGCACTTAATTAATCTTCCTGTTTATATCGTTTTAATCAGGGCGGTTTTATCTCTTCGTTTCCCAGGTTTGCTTGCATGAAATACATTAAAACGATGTCACAGCAGAAGCTGAGTTTTTGGCTTGCGCTGTACATCGGCTGGTTTATGAACGCCGCGGTGTTTTTCCGTCGTTTCGATGGTTACGCTCAAGAGTTTACCGTCTGGAAAGGGTTGTCCGGAGTGGTGGAACTGGTGGCGACGGTGCTGGTCACCTTCTTCCTGCTGCGTCTGCTCTCGTTATTTGGTCGCCGGGTCTGGCGCATCTTAGCTACGCTGGTGGTGTTGTTTTCCGCTGGGGCAAGTTATTACATGACTTTCCTTAATGTGGTCATTGGCTACGGCATAATCGCTTCGGTGATGACCACCGATATTGACCTGTCGAAAGAGGTTATCGGCTGGCATCTGATCCTGTGGCTGGCCGCGGTTAGCGTTTTGCCGCTCCTTCTTATCTGGAGCAACCGCTGCCGTAAGACGCTGCTGCAACAGGTCAAAACGCCGGGTCAGCGGGTGAAAAATATCCTGATAGTCGTGCTGGCCGGGCTGATGGTCTGGGGGCCGATTCGCCTGCTTGAGCTACGTCAGCATGATATCGAGCGTAACTCTGAAGTCGATATGCCAAGCTACGGCGGCGTCATTGCCAACTCGTATCTGCCTTCGAACTGGCTGTCGGCGCTTGGGCTGTACGCCTGGGCGCAGGTGGATGAATCGTCTGATAATAAGTCGCTGATTAACCCAGCGAAAAAATTTACCTATGTGGCGCCGCAGGATCTTGATGATACTTACGTGGTGTTTATTATCGGCGAGACCACCCGCTGGGATCATATGGGTATTCTCGGCTATAACCGTAATACCACGCCGAAGCTGGCGCAGGAGAAGAATCTTGTCGCCTTCCGCGGCACCTCTTGCGATACCGCCACCAAGTTATCGTTGCGCTGTATGTTCGTACGCGAGGGCGGGGCGGATGATAATCCGCAACGGACGCTGAAAGAGCAGAATGTGTTTGCCGTACTGCATCAGCTGGGCTTTGCAGGCGACCTGTACGCCATGCAGAGTGAGATGTGGTTCTACAGCAATACGATGGCCAACAATATCGCCTATCGCGAGCAGATCGGCGCCGAGCCGCGCAATCGCGGCAAGAACGTGGATGATATGCTGCTGGTCGATGAAATGAAGCGCGGCATGGAGCAAAATCCTGATGGCAAGCGCTTGATTATCCTGCATACCAAGGGATCGCACTTTAACTACACCCAGCGTTATCCGCGCAGCTTCGCGCAATGGAAACCGGAGTGTATCGGCGTGGACAGCAAATGCTCGAAGGCCGAGTTGATTAACTCCTACGATAACAGCGTCACCTACGTGGATCACTTTATCGTCAGCGTGCTGGACCAACTGCGGGATAAAAAGGCTATCGTGTTCTACGCCGCCGATCACGGCGAGTCGATTAATGAACACGAACATCTGCACGGTACGCCGCGCATGATGGCGCCGCCGGAGCAGTTCCGCGTGCCGATGATGGTCTGGATGTCGGATAAATATCTGGCGAACCCGGACCATGCCGCCTCCTTTGCGCGTCTCAAGCAGCAGGCGGCGACGAAGGCTCCGCACCGTCACGTTGAGCTGTATGACACCATTATGGGTTGTCTTGGTTATACCTCGCCGGATGGCGGGATTAATGAAAACAACAATTGGTGTCGCGTACCGGCTTCGAAGAAAGCGGCGAAGGAATAGCAGTAGTGGCGAGATTCTCGCCGCTTGATTGATTTTTTGCTAATAAGGCATTGACGGGGGTGCATCCCAGCAGTAAGATGCGCCCCGCATTCGGTGATTGGCGCAGCCTGGTAGCGCACTTCGTTCGGGACGAAGGGGTCGGAGGTTCGAATCCTCTATCACCGACCAAATTCGAAAAGCCTGCTCAATGAGCAGGCTTTTTTGCATCTGCGGCCCGAAGAGGATGAGAACCTCCGGGGGCAGAGGTTCGACTCGAGCGTAGCGAGAGAACGTTGCGTCAGCAACGGCCCGTAGGGCGAGCCACGAAGTGGCGAGTCATCCTCTATCACCGACCAAATTCGAAAAGCCTGCTCAACGAGCAGGCTTTTTTGCATCTGCGGCCCGAAGAGGATGAGAACCTCCGGGGGCAAAGGTTCGACTCGATCGCAGCCCGGTAGCCCGGCTCAGCGCAGCGCAAGCCGGGGCGAAAACCCCGCCAGAGTCACAAAAATCGCATCTCCCCAGGTATCTCGCCAGCTATTCGCTATTTTGTGACATCTTCCATTGCATTTTTTTATCGATGAACAGATCTTTTTTCGCGAAGCTTATGGCTAACTACAGCATTTTCCGCTGTGCGTTTTAACGTTCGCGCTATTAATCGCTCACATAATGGTCACACGGGAAGAAATTTTCACCATTTTTAAGAATTGTTTATCACCAGATGTTGCAAACTATTAAGGGCTTTATTCTGGTTTATTGCCGGTAGCATAAATTTCTCTGCTGAAAATAGCGCCATCAAGTTTTTTTAATCTTTGCCCACCGATTCTCACCCCTGACGCAAAACCCGGTTAGCTGTATTGACGTTTCTCCATTCTGTTGACAGATTGTACGGCATGAGGGGCATTTCATGGAGAATCCGTACTGCAACTCAGTCGTTTTAGCGAACGGAATCCCCATCTCTCTCAACGCCTTCGGGCACCACCGACCAGACCGGGTAAAAAATAAATAAAGGTCTGGCGGCTATATGCAAACAACATCACAGTTTTGGAGCAGAATAATGAGTATTTCCTTGAAAAAGTCAGGGATGCTGAAGCTTGGTCTGAGCCTGGTCGCCATGACCGTCGCCGCAAGCGTACAAGCTAAAACCCTGGTTTATTGTTCTGAAGGTTCGCCGGAAGGCTTTAACCCACAGCTATTCACCTCTGGTACCACCTATGACGCCAGCTCGGTGCCTATTTACAACCGCCTGGTTGAATTCAAAACCGGTACGACAGAAGTTATTCCTGGCCTGGCTGAGAAGTGGGATGTCAGCGAGGACGGTAAAACCTATACCTTCCACCTGCGTAAAGGCGTGAAGTGGCAGGATAATAAAGACTTTAAACCAACGCGCGAGCTGAATGCCGACGACGTGGTGTTCTCCTTCGACCGCCAGAAAAATGACAAAAACCCGTACCATAAAGTCTCAGGCGGCAGCTATGAGTACTTCGAAGGGATGGGCCTGCAGGACCTGATTAGCGAAGTGAAGAAAGTGGACGATAATACCGTCCAGTTCGTGCTGACTCGCCCGGAAGCGCCGTTCCTTGCTGACCTGGCGATGGACTTTGCTTCTATCCTGTCGAAAGAGTATGCCGACAATATGCTGAAAGCCGGCACGCCGGAAAAAGTAGACCTTAACCCAATCGGTACCGGTCCATTCCAGCTGCTGCAGTACCAAAAAGACTCGCGCATTCTGTATAAAGCCTTCCCGGGCTACTGGGGCACCAAGCCGCAGATCGATCGCCTGGTCTTCTCCATCACTCCGGACGCTTCCGTACGCTACGCCAAGCTGCAGAAAAACGAATGCCAGGTGATGCCGTATCCGAACCCGGCTGACATCGCGCGCATGAAGGAAGATAAAAACATCAACCTGCTGGAACAGCCGGGTCTGAACGTGGGTTATCTCTCCTTCAACACGGAGAAAAAACCGCTGGATAACGTCAAAGTTCGCCAGGCGCTGACCTATGCGGTGAACAAAGAAGCGATCATCAAAGCCGTTTACCAGGGCGCAGGCCAGTCGGCGAAGAACCTGATCCCGCCGACCATGTGGGGCTATAACGATGACGTTAAAGACTATACCTACGATCCTGAGAAGGCGAAGCAACTGCTGAAAGAAGCAGGCATGGAAAAAGGCTTCACCATTGACCTGTGGGCAATGCCGGTACAGCGTCCGTATAACCCGAACGCGCGCCGTATGGCTGAAATGATCCAGGCCGACTGGGCGAAAGTTGGCGTACAGGCCAAGATCGTCACCTACGAGTGGGGCGAGTACCTGAAACGCGCGAAAGCGGGCGAGCATCGGACCGTGATGATGGGCTGGACCGGCGACAACGGGGATCCGGATAACTTCTTCGCGACCCTGTTCAGCTGCGCTGCGGCGAAAGACGGCTCTAACTACTCTCGCTGGTGCTATAAGCCGTTTGAAGACCTCATTCAACCGGCGCGCGCCACCGACGACCACAACAAGCGTATTGAACTGTACAAACAGGCTCAGGTAGTGATGCATGACCAGGCTCCGGCGCTGATCATCGCCCACTCCACCGTTTACGAGCCAGTGCGTAAAGAAGTCAAAGGCTATGTGGTTGATCCGCTTGGCAAACACCACTTCGATAACGTCTCTGTCGAATAATAAGCACGATGCCTGACCCCCTCTCCCCGCGCGGGAGAGGCGGGGGGCGTATTCCCGCTATTCGGGGAATACTTTTGTGAGCAATACAGACGCCTTGTCACCAGGCCTGGCGTCACTATAGAGAAACCGGGTTATGTTGCAGTTTATTCTCCGACGTTTGGGACTCGTCATCCCGACATTTATCGGTATTACCCTTCTCACCTTTGCTTTCGTTCATATGATCCCCGGCGATCCGGTGATGATTATGGCGGGCGAACGTGGTATTTCCCCCGAACGTCACGCGCAGCTGCTGGCCGAAATGGGCCTTGATAAGCCGCTGTGGCAGCAATATGCCCATTATATTTGGGGCGTACTGCACGGTGATTTAGGGATCTCGCTGAAAAGCCGAATTCCCGTGTGGCAAGAGTTTGTGCCGCGCTTCAAGGCCACCCTCGAACTGGGTGTCTGCGCGATGATTTTCGCCGTCGCGGTCGGTATTCCGGTGGGCGTGCTGGCTGCGGTAAAACGCGGCTCCATCTTTGACCACACCGCCGTGGGCCTGGCGCTGACTGGTTACTCGATGCCTATCTTCTGGTGGGGCATGATGCTGATTATGCTGGTTTCGGTACAGCTGAACCTGACGCCGGTCTCCGGGCGTATCAGTGATACGGTATTCCTTGATGATACCCTGCCGCTGACCGGTTTTATGCTGATTGACACCGCCATCTGGGGCGAGCAGGGCGACTTTATCGATGCCTTAATGCATATGATCCTACCCGCCATCGTGCTGGGCACGATTCCGCTGGCGGTGATCGTGCGTATGACCCGATCGTCGATGCTGGAAGTGCTTGGCGAGGATTACATCCGTACCGCACGCGCTAAGGGGTTGACCCGCATGCGGGTGATTGTCATCCATGCGCTACGCAACGCGATGCTGCCGGTGGTGACGGTGATTGGTCTGCAGGTGGGCACGCTGCTGGCGGGCGCCATTCTGACCGAAACCATTTTTTCGTGGCCAGGTTTAGGCCGCTGGCTCATCGATGCGCTACAGCGCCGCGATTATCCAGTTGTGCAGGGCGGGGTTCTGCTGGTGGCGACGATGATTATTCTCGTCAACCTGCTGGTCGACCTGCTGTACGGCGTGGTGAACCCGCGTATCCGGCATAAGAAGTAAGGGGCCATCATGTCACAAATTACAGAAAATAAAGTTGTCGCCGCACCGGTGCCAATGACCCCGTTGCAGGAGTTCTGGCACTATTTCAAACGCAATAAGGGTGCCGTCGTCGGGTTGGTGTATGTGGCGGTGATGATTATCATCGCGGTATTCGCCAACTTTCTCGCCCCTTATAACCCGGCAGATCAGTTCCGTGATTCACTGCTGGCGCCGCCGTTCTGGCAGGATGGCGGTAGCTTGACGCATCTGCTAGGCACCGATGACGTGGGTCGCGATATTCTCTCGCGCCTGATGTACGGCGCGCGCCTGTCGCTGCTGGTGGGCTGTCTGGTGGTGGTGCTGTCGCTGATCCTCGGCGTGGTGCTGGGGCTGGTTGCTGGCTATTTCGGCGGGGTGGTGGACTCCATCATCATGCGCGTGGTCGATATCATGCTGGCGCTGCCGAGCCTGCTGCTGGCGTTGGTGCTGGTGGCTATCTTCGGACCATCAATCGTCAATGCTTCGCTGGCGCTCACCTTCGTCGCCCTACCGCACTATGTGCGTCTGACGCGCGCGGCGGTGCTGGTGGAAGTGCACCGCGATTACGTTACCGCTTCACGCGTGGCGGGCGCCGGCGCAATGCGCCAGATGTTCGTTAATATTCTCCCTAACTGTCTTGCGCCGCTGATCGTTCAGGCGTCGCTGGGCTTTTCTAACGCCATTCTCGACATGGCAGCGCTGGGGTTCCTCGGCATGGGCGCGCAGCCGCCGACGCCTGAGTGGGGCACCATGCTCTCCGACGTGTTGCAGTTCGCGCAAAGCGCCTGGTGGGTGGTGACCTTCCCGGGTGTGGCGATCCTGCTGACGGTGCTGGCATTTAACCTGATGGGTGACGGTCTGCGTGACGCGCTCGATCCCAAACTGAAGCAGTAAGAGGTTCGAGATGGCGTTATTAAATGTAGATAAGTTATCGGTGCATTTCGGCGATGAGAATGCGCCGTTCCGCGCCGTAGACCGCATCAGCTATAGCGTGAAGCAGGGTGAAGTAGTTGGCATCGTGGGTGAATCGGGTTCCGGTAAGTCGGTGAGCTCGCTGGCGATTATGGGGCTGATTGATTACCCCGGCCGGGTGATGGCGGACAAACTGGAATTTAACGGCCGCGATTTGCAGCGAATTTCGGAAAAAGAGCGGCGCCAGCTGGTGGGGGCGGAAGTGGCGATGATCTTCCAGGATCCGATGACCAGCCTCAACCCGTGCTTTACCGTCGGCTACCAGATTATGGAAGCGATTAAGGTCCATCAGGGCGGCAATAAGCAAACCCGCCGCCAGCGGGCGATCGATCTGCTGAACCTGGTGGGTATTCCTGACCCGGCGTCGCGGCTGGACGTTTATCCGCACCAGCTTTCCGGTGGGATGAGCCAGCGCGTGATGATCGCGATGGCGATCGCCTGCCGGCCAAAGCTACTGATTGCCGATGAACCGACCACCGCGCTGGATGTGACCATCCAGGCGCAGATTATCGAACTGCTGCTGGAGTTGCAGCAGCAAGAGAATATGGCGTTGGTGCTGATTACCCACGATCTGGCGCTCGTAGCGGAAGCCGCGCATAAAATTATCGTCATGTACGCGGGTCAGGTGGTGGAGACCGGCGATGCGAAAGATATCTTCCGCGCGCCGCGTCATCCTTACACCCAGGCGCTGCTGCGCGCGCTGCCGGAGTTTGCCCAGGATAAAGCGCGTCTGGCGTCGTTACCGGGCGTGGTGCCGGGGAAATACGATCGTCCGAATGGTTGCCTGCTGAACCCGCGCTGCCCCTATGCAACGGATAAATGCCGGAGCGAAGAGCCCGCGCTCGCGGATCTCGACGGCGGCCGTCAGTCTAAATGCCACTACCCACTCGATGATGCCGGGAGGCCTGGATTATGAGTACGCAAAAGGTCGCCACGCAACAACCGCTGTTGCAGGCCATTGATCTGAAAAAACACTATCCGGTAAAGAAGGGGCTGTTTGCTCCGGAACGGCTGGTGAAAGCGCTGGACGGCGTCTCCTTTACTCTTGAGCGCGGTAAAACGCTGGCAGTGGTGGGGGAATCAGGCTGCGGCAAATCGACGCTGGGTCGTTTGCTGACGATGATTGAAATTCCGACCGGCGGCGAGCTGTATTATCAAGGGCAGGATCTGCTCAAGCACGACCCGCAGGCGCAAAAGCTGCGGCGGCAAAAAATCCAGATTGTGTTCCAGAACCCGTATGGCTCGCTGAACCCACGTAAAAAAGTGGGGCAGATTCTGGAAGAGCCGCTGTTGATTAACAGCAGTCTGAGCAAAGAGCAGCGACGTGAAAAGGCGCTGGCGATGATGGCGAAGGTGGGCCTCAAAACGGAGCATTACGATCGCTACCCGCATATGTTCTCCGGCGGTCAGCGTCAGCGTATCGCCATTGCTCGCGGGCTGATGTTGGATCCGGACGTGGTGATTGCCGATGAGCCGGTTTCCGCGCTGGATGTTTCGGTACGCGCCCAGGTGCTGAACCTGATGATGGACCTGCAGCAGGATTTAGGTTTGTCCTACGTGTTTATCTCCCACGACTTATCGGTCGTTGAGCACATCGCTGATGAAGTTATGGTGATGTATCTTGGCCGCTGCGTGGAGAAGGGGACCAAAGACCAGATCTTTAATAACCCACGTCATCCGTATACCCAGGCGCTATTGTCGGCGACGCCGCGTCTGAACCCGGACGATCGTCGCGAGCGTATCAAGCTGACCGGCGAACTGCCGAGCCCGCTGAATCCGCCGCCGGGCTGCGCCTTCAATGCGCGCTGCCGCCGACGCTTTGGCCCATGCACCCAGCTTCAGCCGCAGCTAAAGGATTACGGCGGCCAACTGGTGGCCTGCTTTGCCGTTGATCAGGATGAGAATCCGGAGAAAGCGCGAGCGTGATGGTAGGCGGGTTGTCGCGTGATGAATTCTGCGGGGGAGGGCTGGAATGCGCCTCGCAGATTGCCGAAGGGCGTGGTGAAGGCGATGACACGGAGCGGTAGAATCGACGCTAAGCCGGGTTCGCCCGGTGAGGCGCAATGTTGCGGGGGCTTGAACCCCGGCGGCATAGATAAGTTGCTGGAAAGAGAAAACCCTCGCACGTTGCTGGTGTTAACCAGGCAACTGAACGAGGGCTATCACTAACTCCAAGCAAGTTAAAGATAGCCGCGAACGGTTGCCATTGCAATACAGGCGGCTCTATGACGCTCACACAGTTAGGTCTGATCTTATGGGACGATCTGGCGGCGCCGATAATCGCTGGCATTGTGGTCAGCATTATCGTCAGCTGGATGCATAACCAGAAGTGACGGACCGGCGGGCGTGAGTCTGCTGCGTTGGCAATTTGCGCCCGAACAGGCCGCAGGAATTCTCCTGCGGCCTTTTTCGTTTTGCCAGGCTGCACGCAGAATGTGGTTGGTTGCTGGAATGCGCCTCGCAGATTACCGAAGGGCGTGGTGAAGGCGATGACACGGAGCAGTAGAATCGACGCCAAGCCGGGTTCGCCCGGTGAGGCGCAATGTTGCGGGGGCTTGAACCCCGGCGGCATAGATAAGTTGCTGGAAAGAGAAAACCCTCGCACGTTGCTGGTGTTAACCAGGCAACTGAACGAGGGCTATCACTAACTCCAGACAAGTTAAAGATAGCCGCGAACGGTTGCCATTGCAATACAGGCGGCTCTATGACGCTCACACAGTTAGGTCTGATCTTATGGGACGATCTGGCGGCGCCGATAATCGCTGGCATCGTGGTCAGCATTATCGTCAGCTGGATGCATAACCAGAAGTGATGGACCGGCGGGCGTGAGTCTGCTGCGTTGGCAATTTGCGCCCGAACAGGCCGCAGGAATTCTCCTGCGGCCTTTTTCGTATTTACTGCGGATACGGTACCCAACTGCCGCCGTTGAGCTGCACGTAAGGTTTGCCTTGATACTGAATGACAATAGCGTTGGAGTTTTCCGATACCGCAGCGGTCTGCGGCAGGTTAGCGGTGTATTGCTGCCAGTTGACGTTATCCTCGGTAAACATCTTACCGTCGAGGGCGCGTACCACCAGTTCAGAAACTGCGAGGTAGCTGGAAGGCTGAGTGATTTCCACCGCGGCGCCCTGATGCGGCGCCTTCATGCCGAAGAATTTCACCGCCGCCGGCACGTTAGTGATCGACGGGCTTGGAATATCGCGCAGCCCGGAGACCTGCATTTTATCACCCTTCAGCGCGCCGCCGTGTTCTGGCACCACCACCACCATCACTTTACGCCCGGATTTTTCCAGCGCGGTGAAGAAGGCATCCAGCTCATCAAAGAATTTCTGCGCGCGGGCCTTATAGTCGGCCGTTTTGCTTTGGCCGGGATAATGGTTGCCATCGTGCAGCGGCAGCGTGTTGTAGAAGGTCGCGGTACGCGGCGTGTTGAGCTTTTCTGTGGTTTGTAGCCAGCGATCGAGCGTTGCCCGATCGTCATAAACCGGCGATCCGTCGAAGCCCTGGAGAATAACCGGTAAACCACTCTGATCCATTAATGGACTCTGCATACCGCCGAGCGAGCGAACCTCTTTGAGGAAGTCGCCGAATACGCCGTTATGTCCCAGCATCAGCTGTTGGGTAAAGCCGAGTTTAGCCAGATTTTCGAACAGATAGCACTCGTTGCCCGACGGCTGATACAGGTTGTTATGTGATAGCTGGCCGCAGCTGGCGCGCAGCAGGCGAACCGCTGCCGGGCCGCTGTAGGAGGTGGCGGAGTTGAAGTTTTTGAAGACGATATCGAAATGTTTCCACAGTGGATGGTCCATCAACCCGGCAGCCTCAATGTCTGACCATGACAGGGAACAGATATTGATTACCAGCAGATCGAACGGCTGCGCATCACCAGGAAGCTGAGCCGGGAACGGCGTTTTTCTTTTCTGTTCAGAAGCATAGAAAGTTTTCAGCCAGTTGCTAAGGTTAGCCGAGGTGGGCGGTTCGGTCTGCGGCGGGATATCGCCGCTGGCGTCAGCGCTGGCGGATGCCGCGGCTGTTGTCGTTCCACCAGTCGTTGCCGCGGGCGTGGCCGCAGCGGTGGTCGGCTGGCCGGCGGGCCACAGAGTAAAGGAGGGCAGCAGCGGGCTGATAACCAGCCAGACCATGATCGCCGAAACAAACACGGTAACGCGCAGCCACTGGCTGATGAATAGCCACAGCACCAGCAGCACAAAGAAGGCGCCGACCATATTCCAGTTAATAAAGCGGGTGATCAGGTCCCAGATGTAATCGGCGCTGAAACCGGCGATTTGCGAGCCCTGGCTCATAATGCTTTCCGGACCGGGTAACCAGGTATCATGCCAGAACAGGGCAAAGCCGAGCGGAATCGCTATCCAGTGGCGTATCCGGTGCAGTTTTTCGCTGGGGATCGGCACCAGCAGAAAGGCGAGGAACACCAGGTTAAGCATTGGATGGAAGTTCAGGTATCCCGCCCACAGCAGGGCAAACTTCACGAGAAAATAGAAGTTCCAGCCAGACAGGCCGTGCCAGTACTGCCATAGCGGAAGCGGCGTAGCGGTAGTTTTTGTTTTGGTCATTTTTTCAGTTTGCCCTGCCTGGTCGCGTTATCCCGGCGCAGCACGCCGGCCGGTTTCACGTAACGGGGTTTAAAGAACATCAAACGTAAAGTCGTGCGAATACGGCGCTGATAATGGCGCGTTAGATACCCCAGCGGAAAAAACAGCAGGGCGCACAGTACAATCAGCTGAATGATATCGGCGATAGACATCATGACCGCGGTTCTCCGTCGGTGGAGAGGCGCCAGGGTTCCGGGATTCGCCGCCACTGGCGACCATCGTGCTTAACGTTAAGGGCTTCGTTTTTGCCCACCGTAATTGGCAGCGGCGTGTTCCAGTTGTCCGGGGAGAGGCCCCGCATCAACAGTATTTCCGCAGAAATTTGCTTGTCTTCGAACCAAATCATACGGTTAGAGAAAATGTCTCCAGTCGGTAATGGGAAGATATGGTTTAACGCCGTGTCCAGATCGTTTACCCGGCAAAACGATAAAAACAGCACTAATCGATTATTACCGATCGTCACGATATCGCCCATGCGGTTGGGTTTACACAGGGTTAATGCCTGTTCGACACGTAGTCCCGGCGCGGGGCGCAGCGCCACCATCACCCCTTTACTATCCGGCGGCAGCAGCGTGTTGCCCATGATATTGCTGACCGCTTCGCAGAAGGCGTCCCACTTTTGATAGCCGCGAAGTTTAAGCGGCCGGCTCCAGGTTAGCAGCGTGTTGAAGTCTTCCGGAACGTGGCGAGTAAACTTCTGTTTTTGCACGCTTTCAATCAGCGTCAGGCAGCGTGAAAGCCCGGCGCTGCAGGGGATCACCATGTTGGCGCCGCTGCTTAGCAGCAAACGTTCATCCGTGGCGCGCAGGCTTGGCGTTTGTTCGCGTACCACGATTTTTAAGGCGCTGCCGCGCTGGCGGCGCAGGATATGGATATAGCGGCCGAGCTGCTCTATTTGTTCGTTCTGGGTGATGGAAAATAGCAGGGTGGCCGCTTGCGCGGTACGACCGGCTTCAAAGACCGCATCGTTGGTTTCGAACAGCGTCCAATACTCGGAAAGCGCAGGCGCCCCTTCCAGCACGCGCAAATTACTGAGGACGATTTTTTCGTCGCTGCGTGGCTGTACCACAGCTTCTTCGTTCTGCGCCAGCCGCCAACCCTCATCATCGTGTAAAATAACCAGTTGCTGCTGTGCGCTAATACCTTTCTCGCTTCCCCACCACGCGATATCAAATAGATGGCTGTCGCCCTGATAACGAATGCTTGCCAGCCCGGAAAGGGCGCGGTACTGGCGTAATAATGGAGAAAGTTGTTTATCGGTATCGTTAGCCGAATTAAGTACCATAAGAGAGCAGTTATGGTATTTGGTCCATCGATTAGATTTTTCTACCCAATGGAGTAATTCATCTATTTTTATATTTTGCCAGGAATTTTCTGTACATAGCAGAATAAATAAATAGTTGCCAGGTTCCATAGAACAAAGTATGTCGCGGTGCAACTCCTGCAGGCCTTCCGGGCGATCGGGCATAGTGAATAATGCGATTTTGTTGGGACCGCGATCTTTTTTTAATGATATGACTTCATTAGGTTTTTTACCCATCACTATGGCCGCGACCTTGCTGTCCTGCGCCTGGCTTTCCAGCGTTTGATTCAGCAGGCTGACGGCGTCGGCATAGCGGTCGACATTAAGCCACCATACCCCGCCAACGGGCATATGGCATACTTCGTCCCATAACGATGAAATACCCAACGTATATACAATATCCACGATGTCCCTCGCGCGCCCTATTTACAATGATTAGTTTACTAGCGAAAGCGTGAGAGTAAACCTAACATTGAAATTAAAGGACATCAGTTTTAGCATGTACACGTAATTTTAGGGATGAGCGGTTTACACTTCCTGGTTTTATAATGTGTTTTTCGAATGGACAGAGAAATGCCGGAAAAAGACCCTGCGGTACCTGGCGATGCGACGCTGGGATATACCTTCCAAAATGATTTCCTGGCATTAAGCCGGGCATTTTCCCTGCCGGATATTGATTACCACGACATTTCCCGACGCGAACAGCTCGCTGCGGCGTTGCAACGCTGGCCGCTGTTGGCCGAATTAGCTGAGAAAAAGTAAGGAAGCCGTCGATGGCGATTCTGGGATTACAAGGCATACGCGGCGGCGTAGGCACCACATCTATTACCGCCGCACTGGCCTGGGCACTACAGCTGCTCGGTGAAACTGTGCTGGTGGTCGATGCCAGCCCGGACAATATGCTGCGCTTTTTCTTCAACGTTGATTTCGACCATCGCAACGGCTGGGCACGCTCGTTGATTGACGGTGGTGACTGGCGCGACGCCGGACTGCGCTACACCGCGCATATCGATCTCCTGCCGTTTGGCCGACTGACGCCTGGCGAACGTGAGCACGTTGATAAACTCAGTTCAGCGCTTGAACCCATCGCGGAACAAATCAAATTGCTCGACCAGCAGGGAAGCCACCGCTGGCTGCTGATTGATATACCAGAGGGTTATTCTCCGCTTACCCGCGAGTTGCTGAGCGTGTGCGATCGTGTGCTACAGGTTGTGCACCCGGACGGCAACAGCCATATTCGCCTGCATCAGCAGGCGCTGCCTGCGAACGCGGATATTTTGATTAACGACTTACGCGTAGGCAGCCAACTGCAGGAAGATCTCTATCAACTATGGCTGGAAAGCCAGCGGCGGATCCTGCCGGTCACGATTCACCGCGATGAAGCGATGGCGGAGTGTCTGGCAGCGAAACAGCCGCTTGGCGAATATCGTCAGGATGCCCTGGCGGCGGAAGAGGTGCTGACGCTGGCCAACTGGTGCCTGCTGCACTATGCCAGGGAGGGGGCGGCATGATCCGCCTGAGTACGTTGCTGCTGGCGCCGCCGGTGGGCGAGCGCTTGAGCGAACGTTATGATGACTATCGTCAGCATGGCGCGTCGGTGCTTTCGGCTTTTCTCGGTTGCCTGTGGGTGTCGTTGGCGTGGGCGTTAATGCCGCTTGAGACGCCGCGCTGGCAAGCTATTCGCGAACACCATGCCGACTATTTTCCGCATATTAATCCGCATCGCCCACGCCCGTTAGATCCGCTGCGCTATTTGCTGCAGTCGCTCTGGCTACTGGCGACCCGGGTGCCGGAACCGGATAAAAAAATTAACTGGCGCTCGCTGGCGGCGTTGGAAGGGGTGCACGGGCGCTACGCGCAGTGGATGGAAAAATTACCGGAAAAGGTCAACACCCGTACCGGCCACCTCGATAAGCAGAAAGAGCTTGAGCACCTGCATCCGCAACTGCGGCGGCTAGTGCTTGGCACCGTCACCTTCTTCTCACTGATTCTGGCGTTGTTGTGCATTACCCAGCCGTTTAACCCGCTGTCACAGTTTATTTTCCTGCTGCTGCTGTGGGGCGTCGCGCTGCTGGTGCGGCGTATTCCGGGGCGTTTCTCCGCCCTGATGCTGATCGTGTTGTCGCTGACCGTTTCCTGTCGCTATATCTGGTGGCGCTATACCTCCACGCTTAACTGGAACGATCCGGTCAGCCTGGTATGTGGGCTGATCTTGCTGTTTGCCGAAACCTACGCCTGGATTGTGCTGGTGCTGGGCTATTTCCAGGTGGTGTGGCCGCTTAATCGCCAGCCGGTGCCGCTACCGGAAGACATGAACGAATGGCCGACGGTGGATATCTTCGTCCCGACCTACAACGAAGACCTTAGCGTGGTGAAAAATACCATCTACGCTTCGCAGGGTATCGACTGGCCGAAGGATAAGCTCAATATCTGGATCCTTGATGACGGCGGGCGCGAAGAGTTTCGCCAGTTCGCGAAAGACGTCGGCGTCCATTACATCGCGCGTACCAGCCACGAACATGCCAAGGCCGGTAATATCAACAATGCGCTGAAGTATGCGAAAGGCGAGTTCGTCTCTATTTTCGATTGCGACCACGTGCCGACCCGTTCCTTCTTGCAGATGACCATGGGCTGGTTCCTGAAGGATAAAAAGCTGGCGATGATGCAGACGCCGCACCACTTCTTCTCGCCGGATCCGTTCGAACGCAACCTGGGCCGTTTTCGTAAGACGCCGAACGAGGGGACGCTGTTTTACGGCCTGGTGCAGGACGGCAACGACATGTGGGATGCGACCTTTTTCTGCGGATCCTGCGCGGTCATTCGCCGCGGCCCGCTGGATGAAATCGGCGGTATCGCCGTTGAAACGGTCACCGAGGATGCCCATACCTCACTGCGTCTGCATCGTCGTGGCCATACCTCCGCCTATATGCGCATCCCGCAGGCGGCGGGTCTGGCGACGGAAAGCTTATCGGCGCATATCGGCCAGCGTATTCGCTGGGCGCGCGGGATGGTGCAAATTTTCCGTCTCGATAACCCCTTATTTGGTAAAGGGTTGAAGCTGGCGCAGCGTATCTGTTACGTCAACGCGATGCTGCACTTCTTGTCCGGTATCCCACGGCTTATCTTCCTCACCGCGCCGCTGGCATTCTTGTTGTTACACGCCTATATCATCTATGCGCCCGCGTTGATGATCGCGCTGTTCGTGCTGCCGCATATGATTCACGCCAGCCTGACGAACTCGAAGATTCAGGGTAAGTACCGCCACTCCTTCTGGAGTGAAATCTACGAAACGGTGCTGGCATGGTATATCGCGCCGCCGACCTTCGTCGCGCTGATTAACCCGCACAAAGGCAAGTTCAACGTCACCGCCAAAGGCGGACTGGTGAAAGACGAGTATGTCGATTGGGTTATCTCCCGCCCCTACATTTATCTGGTATTGCTTAATCTGGTGGGCGTGGCGGTCGGCATCTGGCGCTTTATGTACGGACCCGAGAACGAAATTTTGACCGTCTGGGTCAGTATCATCTGGGTGTTTTATAACTTAATCATCCTCGGCGGCGCCGTGGCGGTGTCGGTGGAGAGCAAGCAGGTGCGGCGTTCGCACCGCGTAGAGATGTCGATGCCGGCGGCGATTGCTCGCCCGGATGGTCACCTGTTCTCCTGTACCGTTCATGACTACTCCGACGGCGGGCTGGGGATAAAAATTCACGGCGAAGCGCGGGTACTGGAAGGGCAACACGTGAATTTGCTGCTCAAACGCGGACAGCAAGAATACGTTTTCCCGGTTCGCGTCGCGCGGGTGAACGGCGGTGAAGTCGGCCTGCAATTGCTGCCGCTGACTAACCAGCAACATATTGATTTTGTGCAGTGTACGTTTGCCCGCGCTGATACGTGGGCGCTTTGGCAGGACAGCTTCCCGGAAGATAAACCGATGGAAAGCCTGCTGGATATCCTCAAGCTGGGGTTCCGTGGATATCGTCACCTGGCGGAGTTCTCACCGCCGTCGGTGAAGGTTATTTTCCGCTCGCTCACCTCGCTGGTGGCCTGGGTTGTATCATTTTTACCGCGCCGTCCCGAACGTGCCGCGGCGGTGCTCTCGGCAGAACCGGCAATGGCTCAACAATGATGATAATGCGATGAAAAGAAAACTTTCCTTGATTTGTGCAGTGGCGGTGGGAATGAGCAGCTGGTACCCCTTCGCAACATTTTCGGCTCCGGCGGTGACGCCTAATGCCGCGGTGGTCGACGCTCCCGCCACAACGGTTACGGCTCAGCCAGCGCCGGTGATTAACGATAGCCAGCCGACCGCGGCGGTTATCGATCCTGCCGCGCCGGTGGTGGTGGCGGACAATATCCCGACTCGCGACGTGAAGCTGACTTTCGCGCAAATCGCGCCGCCGCCGGGTAGCATGGTGCTGCGTGGTTCGCATCCAGAGGGCGCCGTGGAATTCGGCATGCGCAGTGATGAAGTAGTCGCTAAAGCGCTGCTCAATCTTGATTACACGCCTTCGCCATCGCTGCTGCCGGTGCAATCACAGCTGAAGGTTTATCTCAACGACGAATTAATGGGCGTGTTGCCGGTCACCAAAGAGCAACTGGGTAAAAAAGTGAGCGCCCAGATCCCGGTCGATCCGCTGTATATTACCGATTTTAACCGCGTGCGGCTGGAGTTTGTCGGCCACTATCGCGACGTTTGCGAAAACCCGGCCAGCAGTACGCTGTGGCTTGATATCGGCCGTGAGAGCTCGCTGGATTTAACCTATCAGTCGCTGCAGGTACGTAACGACCTGTCCCACTTCCCGGTTCCGTTTTACGACTCGCGCGACAACCGTCCGCTGACGTTGCCGATGGTTTTTGCTTCTGCGCCTGACGTCAAACAGCAGCAGGCGGCAGCGATTGTCGCCTCCTGGTTTGGCAGCAAGGCCGGCTGGCGTGGTCAGCAGTTCCCGGTCCGCTTCAATGAGATACCGGAACGTAACGCTATCATCTTCGCGACCAACGATAAGCGTCCGGACTTCCTGCGCGACCATCCGCCGGTAAAAGCGCCGACCATCGAAATGGTCAACCACCCGAGCAACCCCTACGTCAAGCTGCTGGTGATCTTCGGCCGTGATGATCAAGATCTGCTGGTGGCGGCGAAGGGTATTGCCCAGGGCAATATTCTATTCCGCGGCGATAGCGTGGTAGTGGATGGCGTGAAAGAGTTGAAGGCCCGCCAGCCGTATGACGCGCCAAACTGGGTTCGTACCGACAGGCCGGTGACTTTCGGCGAGCTGAAAACTTATGAACAGCAGCTGCAATCAAGCGGCCTGGTGCCAGATTCGATTAACCTGGCGCTGAATCTGCCGCCGGATCTGTACCTGCTTCGCGCTAACGGCATCGATATGGACCTGAAATATCGCTATACCATGCCGCCTATCAAAGATAGCTCGCGGATGGATATCAGCCTTAACGATCAGTTCCTGCAGTCGTTTAGCCTCAATAGCTCGCAGGATGTGAATAAGCTGATTTTACGCCTGCCGGTGCTGCAGGGGCTGTTGGATGGCCAGAACCAGGTGACCATACCCGCGCTGCGCCTCGGCGCGATGAACCAGCTGCGCTTCGATTTTCAGTATATGAACCCGATGCCGGGCGGCAACATCGATAACTGTATTACCTTCCAGCCGGTGCAGAACCACGTGGTGATCGGCGATGACTCCACCATCGATTTTTCGAAATATTACCACTTCCTGGCGATGCCGGACCTGCGCGTCTTCGCTAATGCCGGTTTCCCGTATACCCGCATGGCCGATCTCTCTCAGACGCTAATCGTGGTGCCGAAAACGCCTGATGCGGGTCAGGTGGAGACATTGCTGCAGGCGGTAGGCGGCATTGGCGCGCAGACCGGGCTGGCGGCTATCAGCATGCAGATGACCGACGACGGCAACCAAATTAAGGGCAAAGATGCCGATCTGATGCTGATTGGCGCTATCCCGCCATCGCTGAAAGACGATACTAAAATCAATCTGCTGGTCGAGGCGACCAAAAGCTGGGTGAAAACGCCGATGCGTCATTATGACCTGGCTAGCATCTATCCGGACGATGATGCCCGCACGCCGCATACGCGGACCGATATCACCTCTTCCGGGCCGATGGCGGCCATTATTGGCTTCCAGTCGCCGTATAACGACCAGCGCAGCGTGATCGCCCTGATGGCCGATAGCCCGCGCGGTAATGAGCTACTCACAAACGCCTTAAATGACAGCGGTAAACGGGCGGCGATGTTCGGTTCGGTGGCGGTGATTCGCGAATCTGGCGTCAATAGCCTGCGGGTTGGCGATATCTATTATGTCGGCCACCTGCCGTGGTTCGAGCGCATCTGGTTTGCGCTCTCCAGCCATCCGATACTGTTGGCGATTCTGGCGGCCGTCAGCATTGTGCTGCTGGCGTGGGTGCTGTGGCGCATGCTGCGTATTCTCAGCCGTCGCCGTCTTGATCCTGATGATGAGTAATTGCTGATGAACGCATTTCGTGGGGTACTTCTCTCGGTATTCATACTGGCGGCGGGGCAGGTTAGCGCCGCCTGCCAGTGGCCCGCCTGGGAGCAGTTTAAAAAAGCGTATGTCAGCGCCGAAGGGCGAGTCATCGACCCCAGCGATGCGCGCAAAATCACCACCTCCGAAGGACAAAGCTACGCGTTGTTTTTCGCCCTGGCGGCCAACGATCGCCAGGGCTTCGATAAGCTATTCCAGTGGACGCAGAACAACCTGGCGCAGGGCGATCTGCGCGCCCATCTGCCGGGATGGCTATGGGGGAAAAAGAGCGAGGACGAATGGACGATGCTGGACAGCAATTCGGCATCGGATTCTGATTTGTGGATTGCCTGGTCACTGCTGGAAGCCGGACGCCTGTGGAAGGTCGCTAACTATACTGAGGTAGGAAAAGCGCTGCTGGCGCGGATTGCCGATGAAGAAGTCGCCGATGTTCCGGGACTGGGGCCGTCGGTACTCCCGGGGAAAGTCGGTTTCGCGGACGACAAGGGCTGGCGCTTTAACCCAAGCTACCTGCCGCCGCAGCTCGCAACCTATTTTACCCGCTTTGGCGCGCCGTGGCTGAAGATCCGCGACAGCAATCTGCGGCTGCTGCTGGAAACGGCGCCAAAAGGCTTCTCACCGGACTGGGTGCGCTATGAGAAAGGCAGCGGCTGGCAGCTGAAAACCGATAAGCCGATTATTGGCAGCTATGACGCTATTCGCGTCTATCTGTGGGTCGGGATGCTCAATAACGCCGATAAACAAAAAGCGCCGCTATTGGCGCGTTTCAAACCGATGGCGACCCAGACTATCAAACAGGGATTGCCGCCGGAAAAAACCAATATCGCCAGCGGGAAAACCACCGGTGAGGGGCCGGTTGGTTTCTCGGCTTCCATGTTGCCGTTTTTGCAAGATGACGACGCCCGCGCGGTACAGCGTCAACGGGTCGCCGATCATTACCCCGACGCGGACGCCTACTACAGTGCGGTGCTGACGCTGTTCGGCCAGGGGTGGGATCAACATCGTTTTCGTTTCGCCGCGGGTGGCGAATTACAACCTGACTGGAACCAGGAATGCGCAAGTTCTCACTAAGCTTCATCACGCTGTCTGTTAGTCTCGCGCTGCTGCCGCTGGCGCAGGCGGCGAATACCCCTGCGCAGCAGCATCTGCTGGAACAAGTGCGTCTCGGCGAGGCGAGCAACCGTGAAGATCTGGTGCGTCAGTCGCTTTATCGACTGGAGCTAATCGACCCGAATAATCCCGATTATCTCGCCGCCCGGGCTCGCTACCTGCTGCGCCAGGGCGACACCGCCGGCGCGCAAAAGCAGCTCGATCTGCTGGCGAAACTGGCTCCTGAATCATCGGCGCTAAAAGCGACGCGCAGCGAGATCGATCTCAGCGGAGGCAAAGGTCAGCAAGAACTGCAGCAGGCGCGCCTGCTAGGCGTTTCCGGGCACGTCGACGAGGCCATCGTCGCCTATGAAAAACTATTCGACGGCGTTCCGGCGGATGTTAATTTTGCTATTGAATACTGGACACTGGTCTCGCGTTTGCCGGCGCGGCATAACGAAGGCATTAGCCAACTGAAAAAACTGAATGCCAGCTCGCCGGGTAACGTGGCATTGCAAACGACATTGGCAAAACAGATGTTTGCCGATAATAAACCGGATGAAGGTTTCGCTTATCTCGAACAGATGTCTCGATCGGCCGCTGGGCGAGATGCGGCTTCAGCGATGTGGTTTGATGAAATTAAAAATTTGCCGGTTAGCCGCGCCAGCGTGCAGGCGCTGCAGCGTTTTCTGGTCGTATTCACCACCGGAGAAACGGTTGCTAATGCCCGGGTGCTACTCGATAAGCAACAAACTCAACTGAAAGATCCGACTTTCCGCGCTAAAAGCGAAGGACTGGCGGCAGTGAAATCCGGTAATGCGGCGCAGGCGGTGGCCGATCTGCAGCAGGCGGTGCGCGCCGATGCCCGCGATAGCGATGCCGTCGGCGCGCTGGGCGCTGCCTACTCACAGCGCGGCGACCGGGCGCGGGCGGTGGCGCAGCTCAATAAAGCGATCGCGATGGATCCGAAAAGCCCGAATCGCGATAAGTGGGACAGTCTGCTGAAGACCAACCGCTATTGGCTGTTGATTAAACAGGGCGATAACGCGTTGAAAGCAGGCCAACTGGCGCAGGCGCAAAACGCTTATGCCCAGGCGCAGCGGGTGGATAACACCGACAGCTACGCGGTGCTGGGGTTAGGCGATGTCGCCGCGGCGCGCAAAGATGACTCCGCCGCCGAACGCTACTATCGCCAGGCGTTACGCATGGATCGCGACAATAATCTCGCCGTACGCGGTCTGGCGAATGTTTATCGTCGTGAATCCCCGGAAAAAGCCAGCGCCTATATTGCCAGTCTCCCCGCTAGCCAGCGGCGTAGTATTGATGATATTGAACGCAGCCTCACTAACGACCGACTGGAAAAACAGGCCGAAGCGCTGGAAAACCGGGGCAACTGGGCGCAGGCCGCGGAGGTGCAGCGGCGGCGTCTGGCGTTGGATCCCGAAAGCGTGTGGATAACCTATCGGTTGGCGAAAGATCTGGTCAGCGCCGGCCAGCGGCCGGAAGCGGACGCGCTGATGCGTAACATGGCCAACCGCAAGCCGGGCGATGCCGAACGGGTTTACGCCTACGGCCTCTATCTGTCCGGTAATAATCAGGATGATGCCGCGCTGGCGCAAATTAACGCGCTGCCGCGCGGACAGTGGACCGACAATATTCGTGAACTGGAAGGGCGTCTGCAAAGCGACAAAGTGATGCGCGAGGCCAACCAACTTCGCGATAGTGGACAGGAAAGTCAGGCTATCGCCTTGATTAAACAGCAGTCGGAATCGGTACGCTACGATCTGACGTTGGCGGATTGGGCGCAGCAGCGCGGCGATAGCGAGGCGGCGATAGCCCAGTACCATCGGGTGCTGAGCCAGCAGGCTGATAATGGCGATGCGCGCCTGGGACTGGCGGAAGTCTATCTTGCTGAGGGCGATAAAAATGCCGCCCGCGCGCAGGTCGCGCAGTTGAAGGATGCGGATACGGAATCGATCAACATGCAGCGCCGGGTAGCGCTGGCCCGCGCCGGATTTGACGATACCGCGGGCGCGCAACAAATATTCGACCGCATCGTGCCGCAGGCGAAAAGCCAGCCGCCATCGATGGAAAGCGCGCTGGTGCTGCGTGATGCCGCGCGCTTCCAGACGCAAACCGATCAACCACAGCAGGCCCTGGAAAGCTATAAAGACGCGATGGTGGCCTCGGGCGTGACCCGCGTTCGCCCGCAGGATAATGAGGCCTTTACCCGCCTGACCCGCAACGATAGCCAGGATGACTGGCTGAAGCGCGGGATCCGCAGCGACGCCGCCGATCTCTATCGCCAGCAGGATCTTAACGTTACCCTTGAGCACGACTATTGGGGATCGAGCGGCACCGGCGGTTATTCAGACCTCAAAGCGCACACCACCATGCTGCAGGTGGACGCGCCGCTGTATGACGGACGGATGTTCTTCCGTACCGATGTGGTGAATATGAACGCCGGGACGTTTTCCACCAATAGCGACGGCGGCTACTCGCCGAGTTGGGGGACCTGCGGCGAAATTAGCTGCTATGGCGGTAGCAAAAACCAGAGCGACGGCGGCGCCAGCGTGGCGGTCGGCTGGAAGAACGACACCTGGAGCGGTGATATCGGCACCACGCCGATGGGCTTTAACGTGGTCGATGTCGTGGGGGGGCTGAGTTACAGCGGCGATGCCGGCCCGGTCGGCTATACCGTCAACGTCCACCGGCGGCCCATTTCCAGCTCGCTGCTCTCCTTCGGCGGGCAAAAAGATAACCCTAACGACGGCCACACCGGTACCACCTGGGGCGGGGTACGCGCCGCCGGCGGCGGTATCAGCCTGAGCTACGATAAAGGCGAGGCTAACGGCATCTGGTCATCGCTGGGTGCTGACCAACTCACCGGCAAAAACGTCGAGGACAACTGGCGCGTGCGCTGGATGACCGGTTACTACTATAAAGCGATCAATGAAAATAATCGCCGGGTGACCGTCGGCCTGACCAATATGATCTGGCACTACGACAAAGATCTCAGCGGCTACACCCTGGGTCAGGGCGGTTACTACAGCCCGCAGGAGTATCTCTCTTTCTCGGTGCCGGTCATCTGGCGTCAGCGTACCGAAAACTGGTCATGGGAACTCGGCGGGTCGGTGTCGTGGTCCCATTCGCGCACGCAAACTCAGGCGCGCTATCCGTTGCTGAATTTGATTCCGTCGCAGTATCGCTACGAGGCCAGCCAGCTAAAAGAACAGGGCAGCAGCAGCCAGGGCTTCGGTTATACCGCACGGGCGCTGGTGGAACGGCGGGTTACCGGCAACTGGTTTGTCGGCGCGGCGGTGGATATTCAGCAGGCCAAAGATTACACGCCGAGCCACGCGCTGCTGTACGTGCGCTATTCCGCTTCCGGTTGGCAGGGCGACATGGATATGCCGCCGCAGCCGTTGGTGCCTTATGCGGATTGGTAGCAGATTAGCCTGATTTCTACGGCTAATCGCCAATCCACCGCGCTGTTCGCGTATACTCGCCGTACCTCGCCCGCCGCTTTCGGGAAGAACCCGCCTTGCGGGCGAGAGCGAACCATTTGCGTATATAATCAGCCTGAAAACGACCGGTATCGATGGATCTTGCCGGATAGTCGTTCAGTTTCAGTGGAGAACACAGTTGCGCGTCAGCCGCTCACTTACAATTAAACAGATGGCGATGGTCGCGAGCGTGTCCATGGCGTTTGTCCTGGTCTTTTGTTCTATTTTGCTGTTTCACTTTGTGCAACAGAGTCGCTATACCACGGCCACGCAATTAGAAAGTATCGCCCGTTCCGTTCGCGAGCCGCTGTCGGCGGCTATTTTGAAAGCCGACATTCCCGAAGCGGAAGCCATTTTGGGCCGCATTCAGCCTGCTGGCATCGTCAGCCGGGCGGATGTGGTGCTACCGAATCAATTCCAGGCGCTGCGGATGCGCTTTATTCCCGAGCGTCCGGTGCCGGTGATGATCACTCGCTTGTTTGAACTGCCGGTGCAGATATCTCTGCCAATCTACTCGCTGGAACGCCCGGCTAACCCGCAGCCGCTGGCTTATCTGGTACTGCAGGCGGATTCCTATCGCATGTACAAATTCGTCATGAGCGCGCTTGCGACGTTGGTGACCACTTACTTACTTTTGGTGCTGGTTTTAACGGTAGCGCTCACCTGGTGCATCAACCGACTGATTGTTCGCCCGCTGCGCGCCATCGCCCGCGAACTCAACGATATTCCGCCTCAGGATCGTCTTGGACATCAACTGAGCCTACCGCGACTGCACCAGGACGATGAAATTGGCATGCTGGTGCGCTGCTACAACCGCAATCAGCAGTCTTTGCTGCGCCAGCATGATGAGCTATCGCTGCAATCGACCCGTTTTCCGGTGTCTGAGCTCCCCAACAAAGCCTTTTTGATGGCGATGCTGGAGCAGACCGCGACCCGTCCGCAGCCTTCGGCGCTGCTGGTGGTGGCGTGTGAAACCCTGCAAGATGCCGCGGGCGTCCTGAAAGAGAGCCAGCGCGAGATGCTGCTCTTAACGCTGGTCGAGAAACTAAAAGCAGTTATCCCGGCCAATATGGTACTGGCGCAGGTGAGCGGTTACGATTTCGCCATTTACGCGCCCGGACTTAGCGAGCCTTGGGAAGCGGTTTCGCTAAGTAAGCGAGTGCTCACTTCTATTAGCGAGCGATTGCCGCTGCACGGTGTCCAGCTGCGCCCCTGTGCCAGCGTCGGCATCGCGATGTTTAATAGCGAGCTGAACGCCGAACAGTTCTATCGCCGTGCGGTTTCCGCCGCGGTGACGGCACGGCGTAAGGGTAAAAATCAAATCGAGTTCTTTGACCCTGAGCAGATGGAAAAAGCCCAGCGCCGGTTAATGGAAGAGCACGACATCCTCACCGCGCTCGATAATCAGCAGTTCGCCATCTGGTTCCAGCCGCAGGTGGATATTGCCAGCGGCGATATTTGCGGTGCGGAAGTTCTGCTGCGTCAGCGACAGGCCGATGGCAGCTGGTCGCTACCGTGCGATCTGATTGAGCGAATTGAAAACTGCGGGTTGATGGTGCCGGTAGGCTATTGGGTAATGGAAGAAGCCTGCCGTCAACTGGCAGCCTGGCAGCAGCAGGGCATCATGCTGCCGCTGTCGGTGAATGTCTCGCTACTGCAGTTGTTGCATCCCGAGCGCGGCGTTGAGCTGTTGGCACTTATTGAACGCTACCGTATCGCCCCCGGCACGTTGGTGCTGGAGGTGACGGAAAGCCGCCGCCTTGACGATCCACAGGCGGTGATTGCCCTGCTGCGCCCGCTGCGCGACGCCGGTACGCGTATTGCGCTGGATGATTTCGGCATGGGTTATGCCGGGTTGCGCCAGCTGCAACATATGAAATCGCTGCCGGTGGATATTCTGAAAATCGACAAGGCGTTTATTGATATGGTGCCGGATGATACCAGCATGGTCCCGGCGATAATTCAGCTTGCGCGCGGGCTCAAGCTGCGGATCGTCGCTGAGGGCGTCGAAAAAGAAGAACAGCTGAAATGGTTGCAAGCGGCTGGGGTGGACATCGCCCAGGGTTACCTGTTTGGTTGCGCCTTACCGCTGGAAAGCTTCATGCAGCGCTTCCTGCACGCTGAAAAGGATGATGCAAGTTTGTAACATTTTTAGTTGTTTGTGCGAGTCAGCTCAAATATTTTAACAATTCCGTTGCAACTTCGCGGTTACTTATTTCTGAAATGTTTCCAGGGTGTTATTTTTAAGCCACAGACACAGATAACCTTTCATTGTCTGTGGTTATTCCCAAAGGACACCCTATGAAACTCTCTCTCTTCAAAAGCCTCTATGTCCAGGTTTTATCGGCCATAGCCATCGGTATTTTGCTGGGCCATTTCTACCCGGAGCTTGGCGCGCAGATGAAACCGTTCGGCGACGCCTTCGTAAAACTGATTAAAATGGTCATTGCCCCGGTTATCTTCTGTACCGTTGTGACAGGGATTGCCGGGATGGAAAGCATGAAGGCCGTCGGTCGTACCGGTGCGGTGGCGTTACTCTACTTTGAAGTGGTGAGTACCATTGCGTTGATTATCGGTCTTATCATTGTCAACGTGGTGCAACCCGGCGCGGGCATGAACGTCGATCCGGCGACGCTGGACGCGCACGCGGTGGCGGTTTATGCCGAGCAGGCTAAAGATCAGGGTGTTGTCGCCTTCTTACTCGATATTATCCCGGGAAGCGTAATTGGCGCTTTCGCCAGCGGTAATATTTTGCAGGTGCTGATGTTTGCCGTCCTGTTTGGCTTTGCGCTGCATCGTTTAGGTAGCAAAGGGCAGCTGATTTTCAACGTCATTGAAAGCTTTTCGCAGGTCATTTTCGGCATCATTAACATGATTATGCGCCTGGCGCCGATCGGTGCTTTCGGGGCCATGGCATTTACCATCGGTAAATACGGCGTCGGTACTCTGGTACAGCTGGGCCAACTGATCATCTGCTTCTACATCACCTGTATTCTGTTCGTGGTGCTGGTACTGGGCTCTATCGCGCGGGCTACCGGCTTTAGCATCTTCAAGTTCATTCGCTATATCCGTGAAGAGCTGCTGATTGTGCTGGGTACCTCCTCTTCGGAGTCCGCGCTGCCGCGAATGCTGGATAAGATGGAGAAGTTGGGTTGCCGCAAATCGGTGGTGGGGCTGGTAATACCGACCGGCTACTCCTTCAACCTCGACGGCACCTCCATCTACCTGACGATGGCGGCGGTGTTCATCGCCCAGGCCACCAATAGCCATATGGATATCTTCCATCAGATCACCCTGCTGGTGGTGCTGCTGCTCTCTTCGAAAGGGGCCGCGGGTGTCACCGGGAGCGGATTTATCGTGCTGGCGGCGACCATCTCTGCGGTAGGGCATCTGCCGGTGGCGGGTCTGGCGCTGATTCTCGGTATCGACCGCTTTATGTCGGAAGCGCGCGCGTTGACCAACCTGGTGGGTAACGGCGTGGCGACCGTGGTCGTCGCGAAATGGGTGAAAGAACTCGACGCCAAACAGCTCGATGATGTGTTAAATAACCGCGTTCCCGCGGACAAATCACAAGAATTATCCTCGTAATTCCTCATGTTATGCCCATGAACTATGGGCTCCTGCGCAAAATTAGGTATCATTCCCCTTCTGGGGGAATGATACCTCATGATTATTTTACGTCTTCATGCGACATTTTCGCCTTCGCGTGGTCTAACCGACGTATTTGATTCACCACCTTTTTCGGCAACCCGGCGATGGGTTGCCTATGTAACCAGGAATGTTCATCAGGGGTTCACATGCAGGGCACAAAAATTCGACTCTTAACCGGTGGTTTGCTGATGATAGCGACGGCCGGTTCTGTGCAGGCAGAAGCGCTCCAGCCGGACCCGGCCTGGCAACAGGGGACTTTGGCGAACGGTTTTTCGTGGCAGGTGCTGGCCACGCCGCAGCGTCCTAGCGATCGCGTCGAAGTCCGCCTGGCTGTGAATATTGGCTCGCTGAGCGAAAGCACTCAGCAGAGCGGCTTCAGTCATTTCATTCCGCGCCTGGCGCTGACCCAAAGCGGCAGCCTCCCGACGATGCAGGCGCGTTCGCTGTGGCAGCAGAGTATTGACCCGAAGCGTCCTCTGCCGCCGGCGATCGTTTCGTATGATTTCACCTTGTTTAATCTGAGCCTGCCGAACAACCGCAACGACCTGCTTAAAGAAGCGTTGAACTGGCTGGCGGACGCCAACGGTAAGTTGAGCATCACCCAGCAAGCGGTCAATCATGCGCTGCAGGGCAGCGATATGGTGGCGACCTGGCCGCTGGATACCCAGGAAGGCTGGTGGCGCTATCGCCTGAAGGGCTCAACGATGCTCGGTCACGATCCGGCGGCGCCGTTGAAGCAACCAGTTGATATTAAACAGCTGAAAGAATTTTATCAGAAATGGTACACCCCGGACGCGATGACGCTGATTGTCGTCGGTAACGTCGATAGCCGCAGCGTCGCGGAGCAAATCAACAAAATCTTCGGCGAACTGAAAGGTAAACGCGAGACCCCGGCGGCGGTGCCAACGCTTTCACCTCTGCCAGCTACGCCGGTTAGCATCATGACCGATGCCGTACGTCAGGATAAGCTGTCGATCATGTGGGATTCCCCATGGCAGCCGATCCGCGATTCCGCCGCGCTGCAGCGCTACTGGCGCGATGACCTGGCTCGGGAAGCGCTGTTCTGGCACGTGCAGCAGAATCTGAGTAAAAGCAACGTAAAAGATATCGGCCTCGGTTTTGATTGCCGCGTGCTGTATCAGCGCGCCCAGTGCGCGATCAATATCGACTCGCCGGGCGAACGTCTGAACGCCAATCTGAGCGCGGTATCGCGCGAGCTGGCGAAGGTGCGCGACAACGGTCTGCCTCAGGAAGAGTTCGATGCGCTGATTGCGCAAAAGAATCTTGAACTGCAAAAGCTGTTCGCCACCTACGCGCGCACGGATACCGATATCCTGATTAGCCAACGTATGCGTTCGCTGCAAAATCAGGTGGTGGATATCGCGCCGGAGCAGTATCAGAAACTGCGCCAGGAGTTCCTGAACTCACTGACGGTCGACATGTTGAACCAGTATCTGCGCCAGCAGTTATCGCAGGATATGGCGCTGGTGCTGCAGCAGCCGAAAGGCGAGCCGGAGTACAACATGAAAGATCTGAAAGCGACGTGGGAAAAACTGATGGCGCCAGCGCCCGCTGCGGCGGTGAGCGCCACGCCGGATGCGGTTGATGCGCATAATGAGGCGACGGATATTCCCCCAGCGCAGTAACACAGGCAGCGGGCGCGGAGCCGCTTTTGCGCCGGATGGCGGCTACGCCTTATCCGGCCTACGGTTCGTGCCATTGCGAGCTGGAGTTGTTAACTCTACCTCTGTCCCCATGGCTACTGAAACTGCCGGTATTGGCGGCCTCAAAATCCCCGGTGGCGCTACCGCTTACCGAGGCTACAGTACTGTTCGATTTGGTAGCAGGGGGAATCGGACCTTAGTCCGGCATCGCTTCGCGCGGGATAATTGCCCCGCGATACTGGATAACCGTGCTGGCGGTGAGGTGTCCGCGTTTCGCCGCGGATTCCGCGTCGCCGCCGGTCAGGCGCACCGCCAGATAGCCGGCGCTGAACGAATCGCCCGCCGCAGTGGTATCCACCACTTTCTCTTTCGCCAGCTTCACCGCGGGCACCTCCAGCAGCGGCTGGCCGGCAATCGCCACCAGGCAAGAGTCCGCGCCGCGCTTCACCACCACCTCTTCGACGCCAGCGGCGTGGGTACGGGCGATAACCTCGGCAACCGGTACCGCTCCCCACAGCGCATCCTCATCATCCAGCGTCAGAAAAGCGATATCGGTACATTCCAGCATTTGCTGGTACACCTGGCGAGTCTCTTGCTGGCTGGCCCACAGGCGCGGACGGTAGTTGTTATCGAAAATCACTTTCCCGCCGTTAGCGCGGCATTCGCGCAGCAGCGTGAGCAGTTTTTCCCGGCTGGACGGGCTGAGGATGGCGAGGCTGATGCCGCTCAGGTAGAGGTAATCAAAGGTAGCCAGCTCTTCGCAGATGGCGTCAGCGCGCTCGCTTTCGAGCCAGAATTTGGCCGCCGCTTCGTTGCGCCAGTAGTAGAAGGTGCGCTCGCCGGTCTCGTCCGTTTCAATGTAATAAAGGCCAGGCAGACGGTCAGCCATACGCTGAATCAGATCGGTTTTTACCTGTTCGCCCTGCCAGGACTCCAGCATCTGCTGGCTGAAGGTGTCGGTACCCAGCGCGGTCACGTAGTGCACGCTAAGCGCATCGGCGCTGGTCTGGCGCGCGATGTAGACGGATGTGTTTAAGGTATCGCCACCGAAACCGCGATTCACCGCCGCGTTTTTCTCTGACAGTTCAATCATGCATTCGCCAATCACGGCAATTTTCTTAGACATAGTGCTGACCTGAAATTGAATCGAAATTAGCGGTAGTTTGCGCTGGGTACCAGACATGGTCAACCATATTAAAACATCGTTCCATTATTTTTTGACCTGACGCGCAAAATGTGACGAAAAGCGCATTTGGCGGATGAATCTCCGCTCTTCAACTATAGTGAGGAGTGACGAGACGCAAAAGGAGCGGAGAGGGGATGACCAGAGCCCGTAAAACGATTGCTATTATCTCGGGAACGATTGTGCTGTTAATCGTTCTTTTTTTCATCGTATTGGCTACCTTTGACTGGAACCGGCTCAAGCCGACGATCAATCAGAAAGTTTCCGCCGAACTCAATCGGCCATTCGCCATCCGCGGCGACCTGGGCGTGGTGTGGGAGCGACAGCCTGAGGAGCGCGGTTGGCGCAGTTGGATCCCGTGGCCGCATGTGCATGCCGAAGATATTGTGCTGGGTAACCCACCCGACATTCCGCAAGTGACGATGGTGCATTTGCCGCGCGTAGAAGCGACGCTGGCCCCGCTGGCGCTGCTGAGCAAAACGGTCTATTTGCCGTGGATTAAGCTCGAGCAGCCCGACGTCCGGCTGATTCGGCTGACGGAAAACAGCAATAACTGGACCTTTAAATTAGCTTCTGACCCGGCATCCGAAAAAGCCAACCCGCCATCGGCCTGGTCTTTCCGCCTTGATAATATTCTCTTCGATCGCGGCAACATCGCCATTGACGATAAGGTAACCCGCAGCGATATCGCGATCGTGGTCGATCCGCTTGGCAAAGCGCTGCCGTTTAGCGAAGTCACCGGTGCGGGCGACAAAGCGCAGGCGACAAAAGCCGGCGATTATATCTTTGGCCTGTCGGTGAAGGGGCGCTACAAAGGCCAGCCGTTGAGCGGCAGCGGCAAAATTGGCGGCATGCTGGCGCTGCGTAGCGATAGTACGCCGTTCCCGCTACAAGGGGATTTTCACTCTGGTAATACCCGGATAGCGTTTAGCGGCACGGTCAGCGATCCGCTTAATGTCGGCGGGCTCGATCTGCGGCTGAAATTTGCCGGCGACTCGCTGCGCGACCTCTACGATCTGACCGGCGTCCTGCTGCCGGAAACGCCGTCGTTTTCCACCGATGGCCGCCTGCGCGCCGACTTTAAGCATAAAAACGGCATGCGTTTTGCCTATCGCGATTTTAACGGCCGGATTGGCGACAGCGATATCCACGGTTCGTTGACCTATACCACCGGCAAACCGCGACCGAAGCTCACCGGCGATCTGGAATCTAAACAGCTGCGGCTGGCGGACCTCGGCCCGCTGATTGGCGTTGATTCCGGCGGCGGGGCGAAGAAATCCTCATCACGCAAAGCGGGCGATGCCGTACAGCCAGCGGGAAAAGTCCTGCCGGCCGATCGCTTTGAGACGGATAAATGGCAGGTGATGGACGCCGATGTGCGCTTCAAGGGACGGCGAATCGAACACGGCGGTACTCTGCCCATCAGCGACCTGGCAACCCACATTATTCTTGAGCGCGGCGACCTGCGCCTGCAGCCGGTGCGCTTTGGCCTGGCCAACGGTTCGATTGCCGGCAGCGTGCATCTGCAGGGCGATAAAAAACCGCTACAGGGCGAAGCCAATCTGCAGGCGCGGCGGCTTAAGCTCAAGGCGCTGATGCCGAATGTTGAAATGATGCAGAAAACGCTCGGTGAGATGAGCGGCGATGTACAACTGCGCGGCAGCGGTAACTCGGTGGCGGCGCTGCTTGGTAACAGCAACGGCAACCTTAAGCTGCTGATGAATGATGGTCTGATTAGCCGCAACCTGATGGAAATCCTCGGCTTAAACGTCGGTAATTTTATCATCGGGCAGATTTTCGGCGATGAGGAGGTTCGGGTGAACTGCGCGGCGGCCAATATTGATGTGGTCAACGGCGTGGCGCGACCGCAAATTTTCGCCTTCGATACCGAGAACGCGCTGATTAACATTACCGGCACCGCCAGCTTTGCCTCTGAACAGCTGGATCTGACCGTTGACCCGGAAAGTAAGGGCCTGCGGGTGATTACTCTGCGTTCTCCGCTGTACGTGCGCGGTACCTTTAAATCACCGGATGCCGGGGTGAAAGCCGGGCCGCTGATTGCCCGCGGCGCGGTGGCGGCAGCGTTAGCGACGCTGGTCACGCCGGCGGCCGCTTTACTGGCGCTGATCTCGCCGGCGGAAGGCGAGGCGAATCAGTGCCGGACAATTTTGTCGCAGATGAAAAAGTAAGGATGAGATGAGCGATGGCCCTGACGGCAACAGCGTCAGGGCCTGCAGCTTACAGCGATTGATGGCGGGTTTCGTGGGTCAACAGCAGAGCGATCAGCGTCAGCGCCGCCATCGCCGCCAGGTAGATACCGACAGCCGGCAGGCCGTAATTGCCCTGCAGCCAGGCGGCAATATATGGTGCGACCGACGCGCCGAGGATCGACGACACGTTATAGGAGAAAGAGGCGCCGGTATAACGAACTTCCGTCGGGAACAGCTCCGGCAGCAGCGCGCCCATCGGGCCGAAGGTCAGCCCCATCAGGCTAAGGCCCAGCAGCAGGAAGGCGAAGACCAGAATCGGGTTGCCGGAACCAAGCAGCGGTTTAAAGGCGAACAGCGCGAACAGAATAATCATCGTGGTGATGATAATCATACTTTTACGACGGCCAAAGGCATCCGCCAGCAGGCCCGCCACTGGCACCATCACGCCGAAACCAATGACCGCCATCATCAGCATCCACAGCACTTCGTTACGCGGCAAACCTAAACCAATCGGCGCGGCAGCGGTACTGAAGGTCATGGAGTAAACGGTCATGATATAGAACAGGGTATAGGTCGCCAGCATGATGAAGGTGCCGAGCACGGTCACGCGCACGTGCTTAGTCAGCAGCGTGCCAAGCGGGATTTTGACCTGTTTTTTCGCCGCCGCCACCTTAGCGAAGACCGGGGTTTCATGCAGCGACACGCGAACATACAGACCGATAATGACCAGTACCGCAGAGAAGATGAACGGCACGCGCCAGCCCCATTCCATGAACTGCTGGTCGCTCAACAGCCACGACAGCAGCAGGAAGGTGCCGTTGGCGAAGAAGAAGCCGATTGGCGCCCCCAGTTGCGGGAAGGAGCCATATAGCGCGCGTTTGCGCGGCGGAGCGTTTTCCGTCGCCAGCAGCGCCGCGCCGCCCCATTCGCCGCCAAGGCCGAGACCCTGACCAAAGCGCGCCAGCGCCAGCAGCATCGGCGCCAGAATGCCAATGCTTTCATAGCCCGGCAGCAGGCCGATGACCACGGTGGAGATCCCCATAGTCAGCAGCGAGGCAACGAGTGTGACCTTACGGCCTACGCGGTCGCCGAAGTGGCCGAATAGCGCTGAGCCAATCGGGCGCGCGACAAAGGCGATGGCGAACGTCGCCAGCGACTGGAGCGTCGCGGCGGCAGCATCACCCTGTGGGAAAAAGATATGAGGGAAGACGATAACCGCGGCGGTGGCGTAAATATAGAAGTCGAAGAACTCAATGGCGGTGCCGATGAGCGAGGCGACGACGACTTTATTACGCGAGTTAACCGGCGTGGCGTCTTGCGCGTTGTCGATAGTAGTGGCTGTGGCTTGCATAGATCTTTCTTATTTTTGAGCGAACGAAAAGCCATATAGCCACAGCAAAAGAGACATTTCAATCTGTAACAAAACTCGCCATCACGCAAAAAACAGGCAAAAAGCGGATAATTTTCGCCCTGAGAAAATATCTTCTATGAAATGCTTCACATAATTAAAATATTAGAGAATAAAACCAGTTTTAGGTTAAATAAAAGTTACGCATTGGATTTATCTGCTGAAATGATAGGTCGGGCTGAATTTTGCGTCTTTATTCAGCCCGATAATGACTTTAATCGTGGGTTTTGCCCGGCATCCGCTTATCGTCTTTATACTCTGCGGTCGCAATCCATGCGGCGCAGAAGAGGGTCAGACGGGCGAAGAAGTAGAAGAAGGCCATCAGCCCCAGTACCGAACCAAAGGCGGCGCCGGAGGGGGATTTCACCAGCGCCGGCAGCGTCCAGGTCATCACGATTTTAATAATCTCAAAGCCAATCGCCGCAATTAGCGTACCGCGGAACAGCGCTTTGCGGCGTGGACGGTGGCGCGGCAGTCGCCAGAAGATCCAGAAAAACAGCAGATAGTTAGCGAAGATGGAAATCGCCAGGCCAATCAGGCGCCATGCGGGTTTCAGCCATTCTATATAATCGAGATACAGCGCGGAGATGATCATCTGCTGCGCAGACCCGGCGACGGAGGTAATTGACAGGGTGATCACCAGCGCGACCAGCAGGCCAATCAGCGAGATCAGATCGCGGAAGTATTTAACCCAGATTTTTTCCTGATCCTGCGGCGTACGTTCCCACACGTCGCGCGACTGGGCGCGAATCGCTTCACGCAGGTTGCCCATCCAGTTAATGCCCGAGTAGAGCGCGACCAACAGGCCGACTAGCCCGACGGCGGTACGCTGCTGTACGGCGGTGTTGATGGTGTTTTTAAGCGTTGCCGCCAGCGTCGGGTCGCTGACGTTTTGCAGAATTTTATCGAAGATGTCCTGCAGTAGGGTCGGATGCCATGCCAGCACGAAACCGGCGGCGGCGAACGAGACCATCAGAATCGGGATCATCGACAAGAATGAGAAGTAGGTAATGGCTGCGCCAAACTGATTGCCAAGCCTGTCATTGAAGCGCTCGGCGGCGCGTAGCAGGTGGGCTATCACCGGATTACGTTGGACTTTAGCCGCCGTTCCGGTGACCGTTTTCAGCGCCTGGTTAGCTTTCTGCCCAACGGCGGAATCGTTGATGGCGGCGAGCGTACTTTTGTTTTTCTCCGGCTGCTGGTCCGTTTCCTGTGGCGGCTGGCGATCGTCGTTTTCCGGCGTCATAAGTGATTTCTTCCTTTCTTTACAGCGATATTCAGCCAAAAGTATACCTTAAACGACGCATCTTGCAGGCGCCCATCGGCCAGACGGGTATTGACGACTAGCGCTGATTAATCGACATAACCTTTCATCAATCCGCCCAGCCACTCCATAAAGAGATGCACGCGGCGGGAGAGATTGCGCCGATGTGGATAGATAATCGATACCGGCATCGGTTCGGCGCGGTACTGCGGCAGGATCTCAACCAGCTCGCCGGTGCGCAGCGGTTCGCGTACCGCGATGCGCGGAACCTGAATAATGCCGAGCCCGGCCTGACAGGCGGCCTGGTAGGTTTCGGTGCTATTGACGGTCAACACGCCGCCGGTTTTCACCCAGCGCACGGCGCCATCACTGACGACTTCAAAACCAGGCTGCCGAGCGCCGAAGTTGCTGGCGTAGTGGATCAGGGCATGATCCGCCAGATCGTCGAGGCTTTCCGGGTAGCCGAAGCGCGCCAGATAATGCGGACTGGCGCAGTTAATTTGCGTGAGCTTGCCGAGCGGGCGGGCGATGAGTCCCGAGTCTTTGAGCGTACCCACCCGGATCACGCAGTCGAAGCCTTCGCGCACCACATCGACCAGCCGGTCGCTACTGCTCAGTTCGATTTCAATGCCGGGATACTGTTGTAAAAACGCGGGAAGTTTCGGGATGACCAGTTTTTTGGCGACGCTGATCGGCATATCGACACGCAGGCGGCCGCTGATGCTCGATGGATCGCCCTGAAACATACCATCCAGCTCTTCGAGATTACTTAACAGATCTTTGGCGCGTTCGTAATAGACCATGCCGTCCTGAGTCAGCTGCACCCGGCGGGTGGTGCGGTGCAGCAGGCGGGCGCCGAGATGGCTTTCCAGCGCCTGGATCTGTCGCGATACGCTACCTTTGGGCAACCCAAGGGTATCGGCGGCGCGAGAGAAACTCTCCAGTTCCGCGACGCGGATGAAGAGTTGCATTGCGTGAATTTTATCCATACCTACTGCCTATTGTTGTTATTAACGAAACAGTAAAACGTAATTTAGCGCATTTATTGTTACTACGTCTGCTAATAAGCTCTTTATTCACACACACGTAATGACGAAGGGGTTTCTGATGACACAACGTATCGCTTTAGTGACCGGCGGCAGCCGCGGTCTGGGAAAAAATGCGGCGCTGAAGCTGGCGGCGAAGGGAACCGATATTATTCTGACCTACCACAGCAACCAGCAGGCGGCGCTGGAAGTGGTGCGCGAAATTGAGCAAACAGGCGCGAAAGCGGCGGCATTACCGCTGAACGTCGGCGATAGCGCAAGTTTTGCTGGCTTTGCGCAACAGCTGACGCAATGTCTGAAGGAGAAGTGGCAGCGCGACAGCTTCGATTATTTATTGAACAATGCCGGCATCGGGTTGACCGCGCCGTTTAGTGAGACCAGCGAAGCGCAGTTTGACGAGCTGATGAACATCCACTTTAAGGGGCCGTTCTTCCTTACTCAGCAGCTGCTGCCTTTGCTTAAAGACGGCGGGCGCATTCTGAACGTCTCCAGCGGGCTGGCGCGCTTTGCGCTGCCGGGCTATTCCGCTTATGCGGCGATGAAAGGGGCGATGGAGGTGTTAACCCGTTATCAGGCGAAGGAACTCGGCGCGCGCGGGATATCGGTCAATATCATCGCGCCCGGCGCGATTGAGACCGACTTTGGCGGCGGCGCGGTGCGTGATAATGCCCAGCTTAACCAGCATATTGCCGCCCAGACGGCGCTGGGGCGCGTCGGCCTGCCGGATGATATCGGCAATGCTATTGCTGCGCTGCTGAGCGACGAGCTTGGCTGGATGAACGCCCAGCGCGTTGAGGTTTCCGGCGGCATGTTTTTATAATTACCACGCCCTGCGCATAATGGCGTAGGGCGTCACCATATTGTGCGTTTTATTATTCCGTAACACTCTTTTGCATCATGCGTATCGCTGATTTTAAGCGGTTGGATTACACTGGCAGAAATAATATTATTATCCTGTTAGCTATCCGTTTAATTAAGGAATTTCTTACGTCAAATGTAATAAATATTATGAATGAGTAATCGTTACGCGCTGGCGTGTAACTATTCATCATCATGATGTTTATATCATCTACTCCATCGGTAAAATGGCTTAGGTCATACGGCGAGTTCTTATTTTTGCTGGCTGATATTACCCTTCCCCCACTTTTTAAGGGGTATTTTTTTCGATGGAGAGCAGTCCATGCAAGTAATCATGTTTGACAGGCAGTCAATATTTATTCATGGAATGAAAGTCGGCTTACAACAACGTATTCCTGAAATTAATATTCATAGTACCTGTCAGGCAGAACAGCTGTGGCAGCTGCTCACGGCTCATCCGCAGGCGCTCCTCATACTTGATGGCGACCTGAACAGTGAATTTTGTTGCTGGTTGCTCCAGGAGAAGCAGCAGCGTTTTCCGCATGCCAAAGTATTATTAGTGGTTTCAGATGATAATAAAGGCTGGCTGCAACGAGCGCTGGCGTGGAACGTGCGCGCCATTGCCCAGCGTGAGGATAGCGCCGATATGTTTGCCCAGATCATTAATAGCATCATGTTGGGGATGATGTGTCTGCCGGGCACCTGGTTAATGACCTCCGCGGATCGCAATAAACATGCGGTGCACCTCAGTCGCCGCCAGCAGGAAATTTTAAAACTGCTGGCGGAAGGCAGCTCTAATAAGGAAATTAGCCGTACGTTAAATATCAGCGCAGGGACCGTGAAAGCGCATCTTGAGTCGTTATATCGGCGGCTGGATGTGAAAAACCGAACCCAGGCGGCGATGGCATTTAATAGCGTCGGTGACAATTAACTGGTCTGAGAAAACCACTCGCACTCCTGCAGGCGGAAGGCGTTATCGCGGTCAATTTTCCGCCATATCGCCAGCGCCTGCGTTATGTTGTGGCTGTTAAGAGAACGCAAAATAGCCTCCAACTCCGGTTGGGCGCTGCCATCTAAACTGAATACCAGCGCCAGCAGGGCATCGCACTGCGGCTGAGTCAGTTCCACGACTAACCTGCGCTGTAATATCTGTTGGCACCGCAGCAGGTCTAGCGTCAATAGCATCATCGCCAGTTCGGCGGTGATGGGCGTCTCTTTCTCATCTTCACCGATAGCGTGGCCGTAGCCGACCCGCCATTGCCCAAATTTGTCCTGATACGGCAGCAGCGCCAGCCCTTGCGTCCGCTGGATAAAACGCAGCCCCGGCAGGCTTAACGTGGTGACGGTCATGATCTTTTCCTCTGTGGTTGGCGGCAGTGTAGAGGAAAAGCGGGGTCGCCCCCATTCGCCGGATGGCCTAGGGCCTTATTGGTAATCGTGGCGCATCAGGCCAAACAGCCAGTCATTGTGCCAACGGCCATGTAGCCAGTAGCTCTCGCGTAGCTCTCCTTCCTGAATAAATCCTGTTTTTAGCAGCAGTTGTTTTGAGGCCTGGTTCCCGGCGGTGACGCTGGCGGTCAGGCGACGGATGCCGCCTGTAGAAAACGCGTAATCACATAGCGCCCGCAGTGATTCATATCCGTAGCCCTGGCCCTGCGCCTGTGGGGCGAAGAGAAAGCCCACTTCGGCAATATCATCATCGTGGTGGCAATAGCCGGTCAGGCCGAGGGGCGTATGGCTTTGCCGATCGCGAACCACCAGGCACAGCCAGTGCGCGGCCTTAGGCGACCAGACCGGCAGGCGCGCATCAAACGCGGCGCGGATATCGGCGATGGGCCGGTTATCCGCGACATAGAGCATCACCTGCGGATCCTGTTGCAGGCTGAGAAAAAAAGACCAGTCGTCAAGCTGCAGCGGCGAGCAGCGCAGCCGCGGCGTAAGCAGTTCGGGCATGTTGTCGGCTCTGGCAAAGGGAAAATAAAACCTTAACAGCACAGCCTGCCGACGGAAAGTGCCTCATGAAGACCTCGGCTCGCCGTACAGGCTGATGAGTCGCCGCACGACGCCGTTGGTCCAGCCGAAGCCATCCTGCAGCGGATACTCCCCGCCGCCGCCCTCATGTGGGACGCCGCTGGCGATATGATATTTCTCAATGAGCTTGTGGTGTTTAAGATAAAATTGATTCACCGTCTGCAGCCAGCTCTGGGCGATTTCATCGCCAAGCGGGTCGTGGCCGTACATTTTGAATCCCTGTACCGCCATCCACTGCAGCGGCGCCCAGCCGTTGGGTTTATCCCACTGTTCGCCGCTTTCATATTCCGTCGCCATGATGCCGCCAGGGGTGAGCAGACGCGCGCGTACGGCATCCGCCAGCCGTTCGGCCTGGGCGTGGGTCGCCATCCCGACATACAGCGTGACGATGCTGGCGGCGGAGAACAAGGCCAACTGCTCACGGCGCCAATCGTAATCGCGAAAACAGCCGCACTCTTCATCCCACAGGTAGCGGGTCACCGCCTCCCGGCGTGCGTTAGCTTTACGGCGAAATTCGGCTTCAGCCTCGCGATCGCCCTTCAGGCCGGAAAGATTGGCGATGGTATTTTCCAGCTTAAACAGAAAAGCGTTGAGGTCGATGGGAATAAACTGGGTGGTGCGGATGCTCGCAAGCCTGGTGATATCGCGCAGCCAGCGGCTGGAGTAGTCCCAGCCGGAAGCCGCACCGGCGCGCAGGTCTCGATAGACCTCGTTTGGCGGGCGGCCGGAATGCTTCGCCGTTTCGACATCTTCTCGCCAGGACTCATCGCGCGGCGTATCGCGGTCGTCCCAGTAGCGGTTAAGCAGTGAACCATCAGGCATACGCACCACGTGACGGTAGGCCTGGTTAGGGATCAGCGATTCCGCGCCGTCCATCCAGAAGGCGTGCTCTAATTTGAGATGATCGAGATAGCGTCGCGCGCCGCGAACGCCATCTTCCTCAAACAGCTCCACCATCAGGGCGAATACCGGCGGCTGGGAGCGGCTGAGATAGTAGGTGCGGTTGCCGTTGGGAATGTGGCCGTAGGTTTCAATCATCCAGGCGAAGTTGTCGGCCATGCATTTGAGCAAATCTTCACGGCCGCTTTCCGCCAGCCCCAGCATGGTGAAGTAGGAATCCCAGTAGTAGGTCTCGCTAAAACGCCCGCCGGGGACGATGTACGACTGCGGTAGCGCCAGCAGCGATGACCACGGAATATGATCCTGCGGTTCACGGGTGAGCACCGGCCACAGCTTATCAATATGCTCTTTTAGCGTCAGTTTCGGGTCAGAGGTGTAATCATCGGCGTGGCTATCCGGTAGCCAGAAGTTGTCTTCCACAAACTGACGCAAATCGAACTCCGGCGTACGCTTAACCCGCCGGTAGTGCATCAGGATATCCAGCGGATCGTGTTTTGGCGCGCAGTCGGGAAAGGTTTTGCTATCAAGAAAAATGCGCGACTTTTGTACGTTAGTAAACAACTCGAGATAGCGGTCGGCGGGGGTCAGCGCGTCAGACGCCGGTAGCCCTTCGATGATCTCCGGCTCCGGTTCGGCGTCGAACATTTCATCCAGTTTTAACTCATACGGATCGGCTTCGTAGCACGGATCGTTTTCGATCCTCAACTCGTCGTCATCAACGTTGCGTAGTTTCTGGCTGAACATAGCGATACAGGCCTCCGAATAGCGTGAGTTTAGGGGCCGGGCATGCCCGGGCTCTCTAATAAGCGTAGACACTCGCTTCGGTCTGCGGAAGACAAACTGTGCGTCAGGTCACGCTTTTCAGTGCATAAAAACGACAGGGATGTAGAGCAGGCCTTTGAAATTAAAGGGTGAATATTTACCGGTATCGTGAATGCGCGAAAACGAAATTCGGAGCATTCATTATGCAACAAAATTTGAACCGCCCCGGTAAACGCAGGCGGTTGGCTCGTTTACTCCCAGGCGGCTTCCAGCATCTCCAGCAGTTGCTCTGAATCCAGCGTGACCGGATTGGCTTTCATCGACGATGAACTACTGGCCGCCAGCGCGGCGGGTTCCAGCGCTTCGCGCGGCACGCCGAGGTCGCGTAAATTGCCGAGCCCCGAGCGCTGGCTCCATTCGCGCAGGCTTTGCCAGGCGTCATCCGGCGAGACGCCAAGCCCGGCGGCGATCCACTGGCGCACGTCGAGGAAACGCTGGCGCAGCGCCGGATTGGTTACCTGCGACTCATTGAGTTCCAGCCCAAAGGGCAGCAGGCAGCCGCAGAGCGCGCCGTGGGAGGCATCGCTTAGCCCGCCAAGCGGCCCCGCAAGACCGTGAACCACGCCCAGCCCGGCGTTGGCCAGCGCCAGCCCGCCACACAGGCTGACCCAGGCCAGCTCGTCGCGGCTGTCGGCACACTCTTTTTCCATCAGCGTTTTTAACGCGGCGATGCCGCGGGGGATCGCCTCCCGGCACAGAGCATCGGTGAAGGGGGTCGCCCGGGTGCACAGCCAGGGTTCGATAACCTGAGTTAAGGCATCAAGGCCGGAGCCGAGGGTGACGGCGCGGGGGGCGTTATCCGTTAACGCCGGATCGACAATCGCCAGCTGCGGCAGCATGCGGTCGTCACGCAAGCTGACTTTGCGCTGCTGCAGCGGGACGTTGATGACCGCGTTTTTAGTGACCTCCGCGCCGGTGCCGGATGTTGTGGGAATAGCGACAAACGGTAGCGGGCTGGCTTCCAGTATTCTCCCCGTTCCGACGACTTCCAGATAGTCGATGACAGGCCCGCTTGCCGGGACCAGCGCGGCAATGGCTTTACCGGCATCAATGACCGCGCCGCCGCCGAGGCTGACCACCGCGCCAACGCCGCGCTCGCGCGCTAGCCGTACGCCGCGTTCAATATCGTCCAGCGTGGGTTCATTGGCGATAGCAAAAGTGCTGACCTGAAGATGCAATGCGCTCAGTTCGCTCAGTAAAAATTGAGCGCGGCTTTTGGTCGCGCCGTGAACCAGCAGCACCGGGGCATCATATTGCGCCAGCCACGGCGCGGCGCTGCGGGCCTGCCCGCGGCCAAAGCGGATATTGCCCGGCGTTAAGATGTTGAAGGGAGTGACCATGTGTAAGAGTACCTGTAGTGGATAATTATTCTGCAATCCACTATACACATTATCCGGCAAGCTTCATGTCTGCCATATTACGAAAAAGGGTTGCTGACGATGATAAGAATCTTGGGTAAACGCTCGTCTATTAACGTGCGCAAGGTGCTCTGGACCTGCGAAGAGGCGGGGGTCGAGTATCAGCAGGAAGATTATGGCAGCGGCTATAGCCCGCTTGATACGCCGGAATTTTTGGCGCTCAATCCGAATGCGTTAGTGCCGGTGCTGGTGGATGATGATTTTGTCCTTTGGGAGTCGAACAGCATCTGCCGCTATCTGGCGCGTAAGGCCGGTCGTGAGGATTTGTTGCCCTCGGCGTTACGTGCCGCGGCGCAGGTAGAACACTGGATGGACTGGCAGGCGACGGAGTTTAATAGCGCCTGGCGCTACGCTTTCACGGGGCTGGTGCGTAAAGACCCGCGTTTTCAGGACCCGGCGGCGATTAAAGAGAGTATTGCCGCGTGGACGCGCTGCGTACAGATTGTCGACAACCAGTTGCTGCGCACCGGCGCGTGGCTGACCGGCGAGACGTTTACGCTGGCGGATATCGTGCTGGGGCTTTCGGTGCACCGTTGGAAAATGACGCCGTTCGCCCACCCGGAGATGGCAAACGTCGAACGCTGGTATATGGCCCTTAACCAGCGTCCGGCATTTATGCGCCACGGTAATAACGGCGTGGCGTAGCCGCTGATTTAGCGTTGCGGGCGGGTACTGCCCCTGACGATAAGCTTCCCTTGCAGGACATGCTGAACGGCGCTGGTTTCAACCGCGCCCAGCTGCGTTTTCAGCACGGCGATGGCGGTATCCACCATTTCCGATAGCGGCTGGACCCAGGTGGTTAAATTTATCAGCGGCCAGCTGGCCATGGCGATATCATCGAACCCGACGATGGAGATATCTTTGCCCGCCTTCATGCCCATTTCGCCGACAACCACATTGAGGGCGGCGATGGCCATCATATCGTTGGCGCAAAATAGCGCGTCCGGCGGCGTTGGTAGCGCCATCAGCCTGCGGGTGGCGTTCATCGCTTCTTCTATCGACCACATTCCGCTATCGCGCAGCATCGGGCGGGCGCCGCGGGCCTCCAGACGCTGTCGAAAGCCTGTCTCACGGTCGCGGCTGGTAGAGGAGGTATCTCTACCGGCAACAAATGCCAGCTGCTGATGGCCGAGATCCAGCAGGAAATCGGCAATCGCGGCGCCGCCAGCCAGGTTATCGCTGGTGACGCTGGAAACCGACCGGCTGTCGTTTTTGCGGTTGAGTAGCAGCACCGGCAGGCCGAGCTGCTGGCATTCATGAGCAAAGTGTGAAGAAAGGCTGCTGGACACCAGCACTAGCGCTTCAACACGATGACGCAGAATCTCTTCCATGATGGGGGTAGTGTCATCATCGCGGTACATCGAAAACAACAGTACCCGGTATCCCATCAGGTTCAACGCCTGTGACAGTTCATCCAGAACCGCGGCGTAGAAGGGATTCACCAACCCCGGAACGACGATACCAATAAGCGTTGAGCGGCGGGTGATCAGCGACTGGGCGATAAAGCTCGGACGATAGCCCAGTTCGGCGGCGATCTTACGTACCTTTTCTTTGGTGGCTGGCGAGATTTTCGCTCCTTCGGTAAAGGCGCGGGATACCGCAGACTGCGAGACGCCAGCCGCTTTCGCGACATCGTAACTGGTGACTGCTCGTTTGTTTTGACCTGCCATTCCGTTGCCTCTCCTGACCCATGCCCCGTCATTATGCGTGAATCTTCCCCCCTGTCACTAATTTTGCGATCTCCGTTGCATTCGAATGCATTGCTGCTTCACATAACATTTCATTCACGCCAGGATGAAAGTGAATTCGAATGCATTAGCATTTTATTAACATTATAGTGAGGCAAGTTATGGCTATCTGGCTCAAGCGCGGTGCGGAATCTGAAGCAGTGAAATCTCACGACCGTACGGTTCGTGAAGCGGTAGAGAAAATCCTGGCGGATATTGAAGCGCGCGGCGACGCAGCGGTGCGCGAGCTGTCGATTAAGTTCGATAAGCTCGATCGCGCAAACTTCCGCCTGTCGCAGCAGGAAATCGATGATTGCTATGCGCAGCTGTCGGAGCGCGATATTGCCGATATCCGCTTTGCGCAGGAGCAGGTGCGTAACTTCGCTCAGCACCAGCGCGACAGCCTGAAAGATATCGAGGTTGAAACGCTACCGGGCGTCATTCTGGGACACAAAAATATTCCGGTCAGCGCGGCGGGCTGCTACGTGCCGGGCGGGAAATACCCTCTGCTGGCGTCGGCGCATATGTCGATTATCACCGCGAAAGTCGCAGGTGTGCCGCGCATTGTCACCTGTGCGCCGCCGTTCAACGGTAAGCCGGCGCCGGCGATTGTGGTTGCGCAGCATATGGCGGGGGCCGACGAAATCTACTGCCTGGGCGGTATTCAGGCCGTGGCGGCGATGGCAGTCGGTACCGAGAGTATCGCCCCGGTGGATATGCTGGTAGGGCCGGGCAACGCCTTTGTCGCTGAAGCCAAGCGCCAGCTGTTTGGCCGCGTCGGTATCGATCTGTTCGCCGGGCCGACGGAAACCCTGGTCATTGCCGATGAAAGCGTGGATGGCGAAATCTGCGCCACCGACCTGTTAGGTCAGGCGGAGCATGGCCCTGATTCTCCGGCGATTTTGTTGACGACCTCGGAAACGTTGGCGCGCGAAACGCTGGCGGAAATTGAACGCCTGCTGGCGGTGCTGCCCACCGCGGAAATCGCGCGCCAGTCGTGGGCGAAGTTTGGCGAAATCATTGTGGCTGAAGACCGGGAAGAAATGCTGAAAATCGCCAATGAGCTGGCGTTCGAACATGTGCAGGTAATGACCTGCGACCCGGACTGGTTCCTCGAAAATATGCAGAACTTTGGCGCGTTGTTCCTGGGCCCGCGAACGAACGTAGCTTATGGCGATAAGGTTATCGGCACCAACCATACCCTGCCGACGCGTAAAGCGGCGCGTTATACCGGAGGGCTGTGGGTTGGGAAGTTCATCAAAACCTGCACTTATCAAAAGGTTCTTACCGATAGCGCCTCCGCGCAGATCGGCGAGTACTGTTCGCGTCTGTGCGCCCTCGAAGGTTTCTCCGGCCACGGTGAACAGGCCAATGTCCGCGTGCGCCGCTACGGCAATAAAGACGTTCCTTACGCTGGGGTTCCTGAATAACCCGTAAGGTCTGAAACGGGAAGCGGGATACGCTCCCCAACTTAACATCGGCCGCCCGATAACAAGGAAATAAGCGGCGGCCATGCTGACGGATAACCCTATGGACGTATTGATTGCCTTACTGGCGTTAGGATTGCTGATGCTCGCCGCCTATCGCGGCTATAGCGTGATCCTTTTTGCCCCTTTGGTTGCGCTCGGCGCCGTATTACTCACCCAGCCAGCCGCTGTTGCCCCGGTATTCAGCGATATCTTCATGGATAAGCTGGTAGGGTTTGTAAAACTCTATTTCCCGGTTTTTTTACTCGGCGCGGTCTTCGGGAAATTAATTGAGTTTTCCGGATTTTCCCGTTCAATCGTAAGTGCTGTTACCCGACTAATGGGACAAAACAAGGCGATGCCGGTGATTATTCTGGTCTGCGCGTTGTTAACCTATGGTGGGGTTTCGTTATTCGTGGTGGTATTTGCGGTCTATCCCTTCGCCGCTGAGATGTTCCGCCAGAGCCAAATTCCGAAACGGCTAATGCCTGCGACTATCGCGCTGGGCGCCTTCACTTTTACGATGGATGCGCTACCGGGTTCGCCACAGATTCAGAATATTATTCCGACTACCTTTTACGGTACGACCTCTTGGGCGGCGCCCTGGCTTGGGGTGCTGGGTTCCGCATTTGTGGCTATTGGCGGCTGGTTATATCTGGAGGCGATGCGGCGTAAAGCGCAGCGCAGGGGAGAAGGTTATGGAAGCGAGTTGGTAAATGAACCTGAAACCCCGGCAGACCTTAACTTGCCGCACCCGGTGATCGCGCTGCTGCCGTTGATTATCGTCGGCGTCGCCAACCTGCTGTTTACCTGGCTTATCCCTCAGGCGTACGGTAGCCATTTCCTGATTGACCTGCCGGGACTGAAAGCGCCGATGGAAAGCGACGTGAAGAAGATGGTGGCGATTTGGGCGGTGATGGCGGCCTTGTTGTGCGGAATTATCACTATCTTCCTGTTTGCCGGACGTAGCCTGAAGGGTAAGCTGGCCGACGGTAGCAAAGTCGCCGTTGGCGGCGCGATGCTGGCGGCGCTGAATACCGCATCAGAGTATGGTTTTGGCGGGGTGATTGCCGCGCTACCGGGGTTTGTTCAGGTGGCCGATGCGCTGAAAGCCATCCCAAACCCTTTACTCAATCAGGCGATTACGATCAATATTTTGTCCGGGATCACCGGTTCATCCTCCGGTGGAATGAGTATTGCCCTGGCGGCGATGGCGGATCGCTTTGTGGAGTCGGCCCATGCTGCGGGGATCCCGCTGGAAGTGATGCACCGTGTGGCGTCGATGGCGGCGGGCGGCATGGATACATTGCCGCACAATGGGGCGATCATCACTTTGCTGGCGGTGACCGGACTGACGCATCGCCAGGCCTATAAACCGATCCTCGGCATCACGTTGTTTAAAATCCTCGGTGCCTTTTTCATTATCGGCGTTTACTACGCCACCGGACTGGTATAAAGCCCGGGCCGTCGGCTGTCTGTGCCGACGGCCTTATTTATTTTTCAGCGTATTCGCTTTGCGCCGGCGGGGTAATGCCGCTACGATCCGCGTCTATTTTTTATCTCATCCCAAAAATGCGCGGCAGGTAGGTGAAGTTTGAACAGGCGGTTAGGCCTTGTGCTATTGGCATTACTGTTGGTTTCAGGCTGCTCCGGCACGCTGTCGCAAATGAGCCCTCCCAGCAATGAAACCAGCCTGGTGGGGCATAACGGGCAGCGGCTTTCCGTCGATACTTTCGTCAGCCGTTACATGCGCGAGAAGCAGGTCAGCGGCGTGGTAGTGGCGATTATTCATCACAACGGTCCGGCGGAGTTTCACTGCTTCGGCGTGACGGATGAAAAGCAACGCTACCCGATAACCCCGCAAACGCTTTTTGCCCTCGGCTCTTTAAGTAAAGGCGTGACCGCTGAAGTGGTCACGATGCTGGTCAATGAGGGGCGTTTGCACTGGAACGATACGCTGCAAACCCTGCTGCCGCCGGGGACCGTGCTCAGCGACGACGCCCGCAAGATAACCTTGCTGCAACTGGTCACCCATACCTCCGGGCTGCCGCGTCAGCCGATGAACATGCTGTCGCTTGAGCATCTGTTGGCGTATCTCAACAATGGTGAAAACTTTTATCACGAACTTGATGCCGACGGCGTGCTGAGCTATCTGAGCAACTTCAATGCGCCGCTGGAGCGCGAGCCGGGTTATTCCAATCTTGGTTTTGCTATCCTGGGGTATATTCTCAAATACCAAACCGGCGAATCGATTGAGACGCTGGCTTCACGGATGATCTTCCGACCATTGGCGATGGGGAATACCAGCTTTCTGCCGCAAACGCTGCGCGAATATCCGTGGCGGGCGTTGGGGCACGCAGGCGATCAGCCGAAGTTTAAACCGCGCGGCGCGCTGACGCCGGACTGGCAGTTCACCAATAACATGGTTGGCGCGGCGAGTTTGTACAGCGATGCCGCCGATCTGATTAATTATGCCCGCGCTCACTTCGCGCCCACGGGGCAGACGGTGCTCGATAAGGCATTCAGGGACGTTAGCGTCGATTATTATCCGCGGCAAATTGAAGCAGCGAACATTGCCTGGGTGACCGACACATTTGGCCGGCAGCAATTGACCTATCAGGTGGGATACATCGGCGGCTATTCGAGCTATATCGGCTTCGATAAAGCGAATCAGAATGCGGTGGTGGTGCTGCAAAACAGCTTTAACTGGAGTAACTACATCGGCCATCAGATCCTACGTAATCTGGTGACGGAGTCAAAATGAAGCCCCGTCCTGAGACGGGGCTGCGCGGATTAACGCATGGTGACAAACTCTTCCGCCGCCGTCGGGTGAATGGCAACGGTGTTGTCGAAGTCTTTTTTGGTCGCGCCCATCTTCAGCGCCACCGCAAAGCCCTGCAGCATCTCATCCATTCCGAAGCCGATACCGTGAATACCGACAATCTTCTCTTCCGGGCCGACGCAGACCAGCTTCATGCGGCACGGCTGGCGGTGAGAGGTCACGGCGGTATACATCGCGGTGAAGGACGATTTGTACACCTTCACGGCGTCATCGCCGTACTGCTCGCGCGCCTGCGGCTCGGTTAAGCCAACGGTGCCGATTGGCGGGTGGCTGAAGACCACGGTCGGGATGTTGCTGTAGTCCAGGTGCTCTTCCGGCTTGTTGTTAAACAGGCGTTCGGACAGACGACGGCCTGCCGCCACGGCGACCGGCGTCAGCTCGACGGCGCCGGTATTATCGCCCACCGCGTAGATGCCCGGTACGTTGGTGTTCTGGAACTTATCAACGATGATGTAGCCTTTATCGTTGGTTTTAACGCCCGTTGCCGCCAGGTTGAAGTTATCGGTCGCCGGTTCGCGGCCAATCGCCCAAATCAGGCAATCTACGGTCTGGCTGCGGCCATCTTCCAGCTCCAGAGTCAGGCTGCCGTCGGCATTCTTGACTACCGCCTTCGGAATTGCGTTCGTGTGCAGCTGCGGGCCTTCGGCGTTCATCACTTCCACCAGAGTCTCAACGATCAGCGGATCGAAGCTACGCAGCGGCGCGTGTTTACGCACGAACAGGTGCGTTTCGGCGCCGAGGCCGTTAATCACACCGGCCAGTTCAACGGCAATATAGCCCGCGCCGACTACCGCTACGCGCTTCGGCAGCGCCGGCAGTTCGAAGAAACCGTCGGAATCAATACCGTATTCCACACCCGGAATGTTCGGGTGGCTCGGGCGGCCGCCGGTGGCGATCAGGATATGATCGGCGGTAATGGTTTCGCCGTTGACTTCCACGGTATGGGCATCGACAAAGCGCGCGAACCCTTTGATAACATCAACTTTATTCTTACCCAGCACGTTGTCGTAAGAGGTATGAATACGGTCGATATAGGCGCTGCGGCTGGCGACCAGCTTATCCCAGTCGAAATGATTGATGGTGGTATCGAAACCATAATCCGGGCCATACAGGTGGATTGCTTCGCGGATCTGCGCCGCATGCCACATCACTTTTTTCGGCACGCAGCCGACGTTGACGCAGGTGCCGCCCAGCTCTTTGGCTTCAATCAGCGCGCACTTCTGGCCGTACATCGCCGCACGGTTAATCGAGGCGATACCGCCGCTGCCGCCGCCGATGGCGAGGTAATCATAATGTTTGCTCATGCCCATATGTCCTTAATCGTTAATTGCCGCGATTGTAGCGCGAGGCTTAAAAGGTTCCACCGATGGTTGCGATTACTCCGGTACGATCCAACTCACGGTCGCGTGACCGGTACCGGCTGGAACCAGTTTGCTGTGCAGCCACGGCAGTACGTTATTCATCTGTTGTTCCAGCTTCCATGGCGGGTTGATGACGATCATCCCGGAGGCGGTCATGCCGCGCTGGTCGCTGTCCGGACGCACCGCCAGCTCGATTTGCAGAATTTTACGAATACCTGTGGCTTCTAAATCTTTGATCATGCGTTTGATTTGCGCGCGCAGCACCACCGGATACCACAGTGCGTAGGTGCCGGTGGCGAAGCGTTTATAACCTTCGTTGATCCCGGTGACCACCGCCTGATAATCGGTTTTGATTTCGTACGGCGGGTCGATAAGAATCAGACCGCGACGGGAAACCGGCGGCAGCTTGGCCTTCAGCTGCTGATAACCGTCGGCTTTATCGACGCGCGCGCGGCTGTCTTTCTGGAACTCGGCGCGCAGCAGCGGGAAGTCGCTCGGGTGCAGTTCGGTCATCTGCAGGCTGTCCTGCTCGCGCAGCAGCTGGCGCGCGATAAGCGGCGAACCCGGGTAGTAACGCAACTGGCCGCTGCGGTTGAAGTGCTCGACGACCGAAATATAAGGTTCCAGCTCAGTCGGCAGATCGTCCTGCTGCCAGATACGGGCGATGCCTTCAAGATACTCGCCGGTACGTTCGGCGTGCTCGCCGCTCAGTTGATAGCGGCCCGCGCCGGCATGGGTGTCCAGGTAGAGAAACGGTTTTTCTTTCTCTTTCAGCGATTCAATGATCAAACTCTGAACGGTGTGTTTGAGGACGTCGGCGTGGTTGCCTGCGTGAAAGCTGTGGCGATAACTGAGCATGGATGCAGAGATTCCGGAAATAAACAAGTTAACCGACAGTTTACCGCAGTTCGCCCAGGATTGCCGCTGTCGCACCGCCTGTCATTGAAATTCCCGCAACTATCCCCCATTCTAGATCTCATGCAAAAGCGCCGGAACGCGCGCTTCATTCACCCTCTTCAACAGGACAGCGCATATGACCAATCCATTACTGACGCCTTTTTCATTGCCGCCATTTTCTGCAATCAAACCGGAGCACGTGGTCCCTGCGGTCACCAAAGCGCTCGATGATTGCCGGGCTGCGGTGGAAAGCGCGGTGGCGCACGGCGCGCCGTATAGCTGGGAAAATCTTTGCCAGCCGCTGGCGGAAGTGGACGATGTGCTGGGACGCATCTTCTCGCCAATCAGCCATTTGAATTCGGTAAAAAACAGCCCGGAGCTGCGTGAAGCCTACGAACAGACGCTGCCGCTGCTCTCCGAGTACAGCACCTGGGTCGGCCAGCATGAAGGTCTGTATAAAGCCTACCGCGACCTGCGCGACGGCGACAACTACGCCACCTTGAATACCGCGCAGAAAAAAGCGGTCGATAACGCGCTGCGCGATTTTGAATTATCCGGGATTGGCCTGCCGCCGGAAGCGCAGAAACGCTACGGCGAAATCGCCGCGCGCCTCTCTGAACTTGGCAATCTGTACAGCAACAACGTGCTTGATGCCACCATGGGCTGGAACAAGCTGGTGACCGACGTCGCCGACCTCGCAGGCATGCCGGAAAGCGCGCTGGCCGCCGCTCAGGCCCAGGCGCAGGCGAAAGAGCAGGAAGGGTATCTGCTGACCCTGGATATCCCGAGCTACCTGCCGGTGATGACCTACTGCGATAACCAGGCGCTGCGCGAAGAGATGTATCGCGCCTATTCCACCCGCGCCTCCGATCAGGGGCCGAACGCCGGTAAATGGGATAACAGCCCGGTGATGGCGGAGATCCTCGCGCTGCGTCACGAGCTGGCGCAACTGCTGGGCTTTGACAGCTACGCCTTTAAATCTCTGGCCACCAAAATGGCCGAAAACCCGCAGCAGGTGCTCGATTTCCTGACCGACCTCGCAAAACGCGCGCGTCCGCAGGGCGAGAAAGAGCTGGCTCAGCTGCGCGCCTTCGCCAAAGCCGAGTTTGGCGTCGATGAACTGCAGCCGTGGGATATCGCTTACTACAGCGAAAAACAGAAGCAGCATCTCTACAGCATCAGCGATGAGCAGCTGCGCCCGTATTTCCCGGAAAACAAAGCCGTTAACGGCCTGTTTGAAGTGGTTAAGCGCATTTATGGCATTACTGCCAAAGAGCGTACCGATGTCGATGTGTGGCATCCGGAAGTGCGTTTCTTCGAGCTGTATGACGAAAATAACGAGCTGCGCGGCAGCTTCTATCTCGACCTGTATGCCCGCGAACATAAACGCGGTGGGGCTTGGATGGATGACTGCGTCGGCCAGATGCGTAAGCTGGATGGTTCCCTGCAGAAACCGGTCGCTTATCTAACCTGTAACTTCAACCGTCCGGTAAACGGTAAACCGGCGCTGTTCACGCACGATGAAGTGATCACCCTGTTCCACGAGTTCGGCCATGGTCTGCATCATATGCTGACCCGCATTGATACCGCCGGCGTTTCCGGCATCAGCGGGGTGCCGTGGGATGCGGTCGAGCTGCCGAGCCAGTTTATGGAAAACTGGTGCTGGGAGCCGGAAGCGCTGGCCTTTATCTCCGGGCATTACGAAACCGGTGAACCGCTGCCGCAGGAACTGCTGGAGAAAATGCTGGCGGCGAAAAACTACCAGGCGGCGATGTTTATTCTCCGCCAGCTGGAGTTCGGTCTGTTCGATTTCCGTCTACACGCGGAATATTCGCCGGAGCAGGGGGCGAAAATCCTCGAGACCCTGGCCGAGATTAAAAAACAGGTCGCCGTGGTGCCGGGCCCAACCTGGGGCCGCTTCCCGCATGCGTTCAGCCATATCTTCGCGGGTGGCTATGCCGCGGGCTACTACAGCTATCTGTGGGCCGATGTATTGGCGGCAGATGCCTTCTCACGCTTCGAAGAAGAGGGGATTTTCAACCGTGAAACCGGTCAGTCATTCCTCGACAATATCCTGAGCCGCGGCGGTTCCGAAGAGCCGATGGAGCTGTTCAAACGCTTCCGCGGGCGCGAGCCGCAGCTGGACGCGATGCTTGAGCATTACGGGATCAAAGGCTGATTGCTACGTGAAGATCTGCTTAATTGATGAAACAGGCGCCGGTGACGGCGCCTTATCTGTTTTGGCCGCCCGTTGGGGGCTGGAGCATGATGCTGAGAATCCGATGGCGCTGGTGCTGACGGACGCGCATCTGGAGCTGCGTAAGCGCGATGAACCCAAGCTTGGCGGCATCTTTGTCGATTTCGTCGGCGGCGCGATGGCCCATCGGCGCAAGTTTGGCGGCGGCCGCGGTGAAGCGGTAGCCAAAGCGGTGGGCATTAAAGGCGATTATCTGCCGGATGTTGTCGACGCTACCGCCGGGCTGGGGCGTGATGCCTTCGTGCTGGCGTCGGTCGGCTGTCGCGTGCGGATGTTGGAGCGTAATCCGGTGGTCGCCGCGCTGCTCGACGATGGTTTGAAACGTGGCTATGCCGATGCGGAGATCGGCGGCTGGCTGCAGGAGCGCTTACAGCTGATTCATGCCTCCAGCCTCAATGCGTTGACCGATATCACCCCGCGCCCGCAGGTGGTTTATCTGGATCCGATGTTTCCCCATAAGCAGAAAAGCGCGCTGGTCAAAAAAGAGATGCGGGTATTTCAGTCGCTGGTGGGGCCGGATTTAGACGCCGATGGTCTGCTGGCGCCGGCTCGACAGCTGGCGACCAAACGAGTGGTGGTGAAGCGTCCGGACTATGCGCCGCCGCTGGCGGATGTCGCCACGCCGAACGCGGTGGTGACCAAAGGACATCGTTTTGATATTTATGCCGGTACGCCGGCGTAATTTTTCGCCATTGTGATATCACCCGGCTCGCGTAGCGCAAGCCGGGAACCGCAATACTTAAACAAACGGCGCCAGCGGATCGGCAATCTCAAACGCGGCGGCTTTATCGGCTTTCGGCGGATAGATAAGTTCGCTGACGATCGACACCTTCACCTTTTTTGCCTCTTCGCGCGTCAGTTTCACCTGCTGATCCCAACCCTCGGTGTAAACCGCGCCCCAGGCGCCGAGATCCAGACAGGTAACGTAGGTTTCCTGGCGATAGGGCAGCGGCGCGACGCCCAGCAGGCCGGCGGCGGCGTTATTACCGGCGAATTTACCGAGCAGGATAGCGTGCTGGCAAGTCATCAGGGCGTGATTGCCCTTATCATCGGTCGCGGCATAGGCCACGTCGCCGGTCGCGTAGATATCATCGTAACCCACCACCTGTAGTTCGGCGTTGACATGCAGACGCCCTTGACGGTCGCGCGGCGCATCGATTTGCGCTGTTAGATTATTCGCCTGCACGCCGACGGTCCAAATCACGGTCTGCGAGTCGATACGCTTTCCGTCTTTCAGGTTCACGCCAGCGGCATCGACGCTTGCCACTTCAGCATTCACAAGCCACTCGACGCCCAGTTCTTTTGAGGCCTGAATGATGACTTCACGCAGCGCATCGCTGTATCGAGAGCCCGGCTGCGGACCGCGTTCAACTACGACTACTCTGGTCTTAGAATTCGAGCCGAAGATCGCGCGCAGCTTGGTCGGTAATTCCATCGCCATCTCGATACCGGTAAAGCCGCCGCCGCAGACTACCACGGTGTTGCGCGCATCGCTTTGCGGACGCTGTGCTAAAGCAATTAAGTGGTTTTCCAGCGTCGTAGCGCTTTCGAGCTGATCGAGGTCGAAAGCGTGCTGTGCCGCGCCCGTGACCATCGCGCGGTTGACGTGACTACCGCTCGCCAGGACTAAACGATCCCAGTACTGAGCGTGGCTTTCGCCGTTGCTATCGGTCCAGGTTACCGTTTTATCCGCAGGATGGATCTGCGACACGCTGCCACGAAGAAAACGGATCCCGGTAGCATCGAACAGCGGCTGTAGCGGCGCAACCAGCGACGGTACGTCGCTTTCGTAGAAACGAGGACGAATGCGCAGCTCAGGCTGCGGCGCAATGACTGTGATATCAACGGCCTGCTGTTGATTTTTTTCCGCTAAACGCGCGGCGCTCAGGGCCGCCCACATCCCGGCAAAACCGGCGCCTACGATCAGGATTTGTTTACGCATCTTTTTTTCACTCGCTGTTAACTGCGATTCATTTACTCGGATTTTATTGGTCGCAGTTAAGAAAAGCAACGCCTCTCACGCGATCCTGAGGATCCTTTAGCAGCGTTTTTATTTAATATACTGATAAATAATAAATTAAATTTTTGTCTTGCGAGGGGAGATATCAGATATCTGGAATGAGGCGGTGGGAAAAGCTACAATAACTCAGATTAATATTGGCTGAGATAAGTGAATGGCATTTTACAGTTCCGGAGTTGAGTACGGCATCCATAGCCTGATGTGTATGGTGGACAGCAAAGGCGACGCCCGCGATATGAGCGTGCGCGAAATCGCCGAGCTGCAAAACGTGCCCTACGATTATCTGGCCAAGATTTTTACCCGCCTATCGAAAGCGGGCCTGGTGCGCAGTATTGAAGGTAAAGGCGGCGGCTTTCAGCTTGCCAGAGCGGCTGAGCACATCACCGTGTTGGATGTTGCCAACGCTATTGATGGCGAAAAGCGTATTTTCGAGTGCCGTGAGATCCGCCAGCGTCTTGCGGTGTTTGATGAGCAGCCGCCGCAGTGGGCCTGCGAAGGTATTTGCGGTGTGCGTGCGGTCATGGATATGGCGCAGCAGCGAATGGAAGAGGCGTTAGGCCAGCATACTATCCTCGATCTGGCGCGTAAGATGTACCGTAAAGCGCCGGATGAGTTTGTGATTGAAGTGCAGGAGTGGATCGCGGCGCGTAAGAACTAGGCCGCGCGCCCCGGCGGTTGTCGCCGGGGCGGCTAACGGGTTACTCGGCGCTGGCCGGGGTATTGATCATCCGGTTCAGCCACGGCACCATAAAGGCCATCACCACCGTCACCGCCAGGGTCACGAGGCCAATTTTACTAAACACGTTGGTGTAGATCGGCAGCGTCTGCAGCGGGTCGGTTATATTTTCCGGCACCGCGGTGAAGGTCGCGACATAGCCGCCCATCAGGAACGCGGCGGCCTGTGTCAGGAACCACATCCCCAGAATAAAGCCCATCAGCCGCTGCGGAACCAGCGCGGCGACCATCGCCAGTCCCAGGGCGCTAATCAGCAGTTCGCCGAGACTCTGGAACAGATAAACCAGCACGATAAACCATGGCGAGGTGAGCCCCTGCGGGTCGGCAAACCACATCCCGGCCGCGGCGGCGGTCAGAAAGCCCAGCGCGCAGAGGAACATGCCGAGAGTGAATTTCATCGGCATGGTCAGGTCTTTACCTTTGTTGCCAAGACGGGTGTAGATAGCCGCCAGTACCGGGCTGGCGACCACCACCCAGAACGGGTTCAACGCCTGGAAACTCACCGGGTTAATCGCGATGCCGAGAATGTCGTGATGCACGTTATTGATGGCGAAGAAGTTCAGCGAGGTTGGCATCTGGGCGTACAGGATATAAAACACCACCGCTTCGAGCATCAGGATGAAGGCGACGAACATCTTGTTGCGGCCGGTTTTATCGAGGCGGAAGGCTTCGCGGAAGAAGAAAATCGTCACCACGATGGACAGCACAATCAGCACCAGGTTGGCGATTTTAACGTTATGCATCAGCCAGGCGCAGAGGAAAATCATCACCACGGTGCCGACCAGCACGTACAGCAGATTACGGAAACTCAGCGGCTGATGATCCGGGGTTGAACCGATATCTTTCACCATTCCACGGCAGGCGAAGTAGACCAGCAGCGCGACGATAAGCCCGGCGCCGCACAAGTTGTAGGTCACCGCGTAGCCGAACTTATCGGCAATAACCGGCGCCAGCGACAGCGACAGTAGCGAGCCGATGTTAATCGACATATAAAACAGGGTGAAGGCGCCGTCGAGACGGGCGTCTTTCGGCGGATAGCATTTTGACAGTAGGCTCGCTGGATTGGCTTTAAACAGCCCATTGCCGACGGCGATAGTGCCAAGCGCGATAAAGATAAGGTCGGGTTTGAGCAGCGACAGGCCGGTCATAAAGTAGCCGATAGCCAGCACGACGGCGCCGAGCACCAGCGTGCGTTTGGTTCCCAGCAGATGGTCACCGACATAGCCGCCGATGGAAATGAGGCCGTAGACCAGCGCCGCAAAGGCGCCAAAGGTGATAAATGCCTGTTCCTGAGAGAAACCAAGCTGTTTAACAAAGAACACCGCCAGGATGCCCTGGACGCCGTAATAGCCAAAACGCTCCCATAACTCTACAAAAAAGATCATGAAGAACGGACGGGGTTGCTGCAGCAAGCCCGTAGGTGCAGTTGTTTTCATATTCCTTCGCCTTTTAGTGCTATCCCAAAAAGTATGAACGCGTCTGCCAAAACGCGCCGAAAAAGTCTTATGGCCCATAATGATTCGGCCATTGGCTGAATGTATAGATTATTATATAGATATTAATTCTAATAAATGGTTGATCACACTAACCGATATTAATTATCTGGATTGATATCCTGATGGGGTCAATGGGGTTCAGGCGGGATGCAGCATAAAAACAAAAACGCCCGCAGGCGCGGGCGTTGGCTGGCGAGGAAAAGCGATTATTCGTCTTCTTCGTCGCGCAGCGGTACGATCAGCATATCAACGTGAACGGTGTTGATCAGCTGACGCGCGGAGGACATCAGCTTGCTCCAGAAGTCCTGATGGTGACCGCAGACCACCAGGTCCATATCATATTTTTTAATCGCGTCGACCAGCACCTGGCCAAGATCGCCGCTGCCGCTCAGGGTTTCGGTAATCGGGTAGCCGGCGTTGGTGGAAAGCTCGGTCAGCGCGTGGTGCGTCTCTTCAGAGATGCGTTTCTGCATGTCGCCCAGATTGACATCGATAAGACCGGTGTAGAGGTCGGAGTAATTCACATCCACGTGAATCAGGGAAACTTTCGCATTGTAGGGACGCGCCATAGAAACCGCTTTCTCTACCAGCACTTTGCTTTCCGGTGATAGGTCTACTGCAATAAGAATGTGTTTGTAAGCCATAGTGTTACTCCTTCCATAAGTTGTCGATGACCGTTGGACCAGACAGCCTGTGCTGTCGATTCGCCCGCGTCCTGCAAGCTAGATTCGCGGGGGGTAAGCCTTTAAGGACTTAATTGTAGAAGATAATTTCTACAATATAGCGCCCCTCGCACTCCGTCAATGCACCTGGTTCACCGTTAGTTAAACAAATTATTCCGTCTTACGTATTGATAACGATTAACCTTGTGGTAAAAAAATTAACTGATCTCCTACACTATTTAATGAGCCGGTCGGATTAATAAACGTGACCGGAATCGCACTCTTGTACTGTACGGTGGGTTGGATGATATTGGGGAGCGGTAGTCCCGGAGGGATCTCCGTGGATGGGTCGCCGGGGAGGAAGTATGATCAGCACTGTTGCGCTGTTTTGGGCCCTGTGTATCGTTTGTGTGGTGAATATGGCACGTTACTTCTCATCGTTGCGTGCATTATTGGTTGTGCTACGTGGTTGCGATCCCTTGCTCTATCAATATGTTGATGGCGGAGGTTTTTTCACCTCGCATGGGCAGCCCAGTAAACAAATGCGGCTGGTTTGGTATATCTATGCCCAACGATATCGCGACCATCATGATGACGAGTTTATTCGTCGCTGTGAGCGTGTTCGCCGGCAGTTCATCCTGACCAGCGCGCTGTGTGGTCTGGTGTTGGTGAGTATGATTGCGTTGCTTATCTGGCATTGAGCCGTGCTGAATAGACGGCAAAAAAAATGGGCCAGTTTCCTGACCCATTTTTCGCATGACTACTGCTTAGATAAGCTTCAGAGCCAGCCAGTACAGCACGCCTGACAGCAAAATGGCTGCCGGCAGGGTGAGTACCCATGCCATCAGAATGCTGGTGACGGTTTTCTTCTGCAGACCGCCGCCATCAACGAGCATTGTCCCCGCAACCGAGGAAGAGAGCACGTGGGTGGTGGAAACCGGCATCCCGGTGTAGCTGGCAAGGCCGATAGACACCGCGGCGGTCATCTGGGCGGACATACCTTGCGCGTAGGTCATACCCTTCTTACCAATCTTCTCGCCGATGGTGGTCGCCACGCGGCGCCAGCCGATCATGGTGCCAATACCCAGCGCCAGCGCGACCGCCATAATGATCCAGATTGGCGCGTACTCGATGGTGCTCAGCATATCGGTTTTCAGTTTCTTCAGCAGGCGCTGGTCGTCAGAGCTCACATCCGGCAGTTTTGCCACTTTGTCGGTGGTGTCGGAGATGCAGAGCATAATACGACGCAGCTGGCCGCGCTGATCCACTGACAGCGAATCGTAGCTTTCCGTTCCGGTGAGCATCGTCTTCACGCGGTCAAGCGCATTGATGGTGTTCGCCGGATGGCAGTGGAACTCGCCGTTGGCCGCGGTGTTGGTCTCCGGTGACGGAACCAGTTGATCAACGCCGGTGGCTTTCTTCAGCAGCTCAGGGCGCTGTTGGAAGAAGGTTTCCACGTTGTTGACCGCATCGCGGGTACGAGTGATTTCGTAACCAGATGCGTTCATGTTGACCACGAAGCCCGCCGGCGCGACGCCAATCAGTACCAGCATGACCAGACCAATGCCTTTCTGCCCATCGTTGGCGCCGTGCGAGAACGACACGCCGATAGCGGACAGGATCAGCGCGATACGGGTCCAGAACGGCGGTTTTTTCTTACCGTCTTTCTTTTCGCGTTCCGCTGGGGTCAGGTGGATACGAGCGCGTTTTTTGGTACCGCTCCAGTAACGACGCAGAATGAAAATCAGGCCGCCTGCTACCACCAGGCCAACGATCGGCGAGACGATGAGCGAGGCAAAAATGCCGATGACTTTCGGGATATTCAGTGCATCCACCACTGAAGTACCGGTCATCAGCGCATTGGTTAAACCAATACCGATGATGGCGCCAATCAGGGTGTGAGAACTGGAGGCCGGGAGGCCGAAATACCAGGTTCCGAGGTTCCAGATGATTGCCGCCAGCAGCATAGAGAACACCATGGCGAGGCCATGTGCGGAACCCATGTTAAGCAGCAGGTCCGTTGGCAGCATATGCACGATGGCATAGGCTACGCTGAGACCGCCCAGCAGAACGCCGAAAAAGTTGAAGAGTGCCGCCATCGCAACAGCAAGCTGCGACCGCATTGCGCGAGTGTAGATCACCGTTGCAACAGCGTTTGCGGTATCATGAAAACCGTTAATCGCTTCGTAAAACAGTACAAAAGCTAAAGCAAGCAATAATAATAGTCCGGTATGTAAATCCAGACCGGCAAATAAATGTAGCATAGGACGTTACGCCATTTTGAGGACATGAACGCGGCGCATTATCAGTGACTTTAGCGGCGCGGGCAAAGTGAAATATAGACTTTTTTTGATTTTCTTCCTGTTTGGGTTTTACCCGGTTGGGAGTAATCCTATATCTTTCAAAGACGTAACTGATTGTTGTTTTTTTCGTGCTGGTGCGACCAGAGTGAAATATTTACAATTCCCGACAATTCGGGAATGAGGAAAGTTGAGTGGAAAGGTTTGATGCCATTGTGATCGGCGCCGGTGCGGCGGGAATGTTTTGTGCGGCGCAGGCGGGGCAGTTGGGCTGCCGTGTACTGCTGCTCGATAATGGCAAAAAGCCGGGGCGCAAAATCCTGATGTCCGGCGGTGGCCGCTGCAACTTTACCAACATGTATGTCGAGCCCGCGGCGTATCTCAGCCAAAACCCGCATTTTTGCAAATCTGCGCTGGCGCGCTACACCCAGTGGGACTTTATCGAGCTGGTTGGCAAATATGGCATCGCCTGGCATGAGAAGACCTTAGGTCAGCTGTTTTGCGATGATTCAGCGGAGCAAATCGTCAACCTGCTGTTGTCTGAATGTGAAAAAGGCGGCGTACAGATCCGTCTGCGCAGCGAAATTCTCAGCGTCGAACGCGATGAACAAGGCTACCGGCTACAGGTGAACGGCGAAACGCTGGCGGCGAAGAAGCTGGTAATCGCCTCCGGCGGTCTGTCGATGCCGGGGCTGGGCGCATCGCCGTTTGGTTACAAGGTGGCTGAGCAGTTCGGCCTGAAGGTGCTGCCAACCCGCGCCGGGCTGGTGCCATTTACTCTGCATAAACCGCTGCTTGAACAGCTGCAGGTGCTTTCCGGCGTTTCGGTGCCAGCTACCATTACCGCCGAGAACGGTATGCTGTTCCGCGAAAATTTGCTGTTTACCCATCGCGGCCTTTCCGGCCCGGCGGTGCTGCAGATTTCCAGCTACTGGCAGCCCGGCGAGTTTGTCACCGTCAACCTGCTGCCGGACTGCGATCTTGAGGCGTTCCTCAACGAGCAGCGGGGCGCTCATCCCAACCAAAGCCTGAAAAATACCCTGGCGATGCAACTGCCGAAGCGGCTGGTCGAATGTTTACAGCAGCTTGGGCAGATACCTGATGTGACACTGAAGCAACTGAACGTTCGCGATCGGCAGATGCTGGTGGAGACGTTAACTGCCTGGCGCGTGCAGCCGAACGGCACTGAAGGTTATCGTACTGCTGAAGTGACGCTCGGCGGCGTGGATACCAACGAGCTTTCGTCACGCACCATGGAGGCGCGCAAAGCGCCGGGGCTTTACTTTATCGGTGAAGTGATGGACGTCACCGGCTGGCTCGGCGGCTATAACTTCCAGTGGGCGTGGTCAAGCGCCTGGGCCTGCGCGCAGGCATTGGCGGAAGTTTAATCGAAGGACCCGGGCATCCTGATGCCCGGGCTTTTTCGATCAGTTCAGCCCAAGAAAATACTGGGCGATTTTGAAATAGATAATTAATCCAGTGCCATCAATTAGCGTGGCGATAAACGGCGCGGAAACCACCGCCGGGTCGATACCGATCCGCTTAAGCAGCATCGGAATAACCGAAGACACCACAGCGCTCCACAGAGTAATGCAGACCAGCGTCAGGCTGACGATCAGCGTGATTTCCATGCCAATCCCCATCATCCAGGCGCGCAGGCAGCCCGCCAGACCCAGTGTCAGGGCAATCAGAAACGAGGTCGACACCTCTTTGCGGATTACCCGTCCCATGTCACGTAAGCGGACTTCACCCAACGCCATCGAACGCACCAGCGTTGAGGTTATCTGAGTTCCGCTGTTGCCGCCGGTGCCGATCAGTAACGGGATGAAGAAGGCCAGCGCGATGGCCGATTCCAGCGCCTCTTCAAAATGCTGCAGCACGCTGCTGGTGTAGGCTTCGGCAACAAACAGCAGCAATAGCCAGACCGAACGTTTCTTCCACAGCGTCCACGGACTGATTTCCAGATACGGTTTTTCCAGCGGTAGCGTCGCCCCCTGCAGTTGGGCGTCTTCGGTGACGTCATCCTCCAGCAGATGGGCAATTTCTTTTTCCATCAGGCAGCCGACCAGCTCGCCTTTATCGACAACCGGCACCAGATCGAGGCCGCGCTCGGTGAGTTCGGCAATGACCTGAGGGCGCTCATCGTCGGGTTTAACGCGGAACAGACAGCTGTCCATCAGGTAGCGAATAGACTGGCCTACCTCTGCTTCCTGCAATAGTTTTTTGACTGATAAGCTGCCGCGCAGCTTGTTACCGGCGACGACAAATACCTGGCCGGGAATATCGTCGCTGGCGAGCTGCGAGATAAAGTGTTCACGCGCCTCATGGACGCTGAAATGTTCCTGCAGCGTAATAAAGTCGGTACGCATGTACTGGGCGATCGCATCGCCGTCGAAGCCAGAGGTCGCCTGATGCGCGGCGCAGAGTTGAATGGAAGACATGATTAAAATCCCTATAAAAAATCACTCATAGGGGCGAACAAGACAGGGTTAGCGCAGGCAGATCCCTACGTCCTGGTTTTAGCACTGCATAACGTATCTGAACGGTTATGACCGCCAGAAGTTACCTTGGCAACACCTTGATTCGATGGAAGCCTGTATTTCCCTTAGTGGTCTCTCTCGATACCAACAGGGCGGTAACTTGTATTTATGCAGGAGCCTCGCCATAACGAGATCGTTAAATGAGGCGCCATTATTGGCGAACAGGGATAATTAACAAAGTGTATAGTTTATGTGGTTTATCAACTGTTGATAAACAAAGTTTGCCTGGTAAGAAGTTGACTTCACATTGTGCTATCAGAAAAATGATTTCAGTAGGTGAACTCATGCGGCAAGGAGGGGTAAAACCATGATCAAACCTAAAACGCCAAATTCAATGGAGATTGCCGGGCAGCCTGCTGTTATCAACTACGTGCCTGAGCTCAATGCATTCCGCGGTAAGTTCCTGGGATTATCAGGATATTGCGATTTTGTTTCCGATAGCATTCAAGGGTTACAACAGGAGGGCGAGATATCATTACAGGAATATCTTGCTGATTGTCGTGAAGCGGGCATCGAGCCTTATGCTCAGCCGGAAAAGTTGAAAACCTTCACATTGCGTTATCCTGAATCATTTGGTGAGCGTCTTAGCTCCGCCGCTGCAGAGGAGCAGGTTTCCGTAAATACCTGGATCCTTGAGACGCTCAATGAACGTCTCAAACAGGCTTAAAACAGTCTGCATCAAATTGCCATCGTTTTAATTATCATCCGCTAAACACCGCAAATGCCCATGCCGCACGCCGCGTTGGGCAATCACCTCGTCGGCAAAATGCTGTACTTCGTCCATGTTGCCTTTCAGCACCGCGATCTCCAGACAGTCATCATGATTGATGTGGACATGTAACGTGGCGACCGAAAGATCGTGATGCTGATGCGAAGAGGCGACCAGCCGGCTCGCCAGTTCGCGTTTTTCATGCTCATACACGTACGACAGGACCGCATAGCCGCGCTGCGCCGCCTGCTGTAGCGGATTGTGGTGGAGCGCGTCACGCAGAATATCGCGCACCGCTTCCGAGCGGTTGTGGTAGCCGCGGTGGGCGCTGTGCGCGTCGAGCGCGGTCAGCAGGTCATCATCCAGAGTCAGGGTTACGCGCTGCATGGCATGGCCTCGTTAAGCAGAGTGTTGGGAAAGGGCGGGAGCACCGCGCGCTGTAGCGCCTGTCCGGCAGCGGATGTAAGGCGCAGCGGCAGACTAACCGTTGCCGTTTCAACGATGCGTCCGCTATCCATCACCAGCACCCGCTGGCAAAAACGCTCCACCAGCCGCAGGTCGTGGGTGATAAACAGGCAGGCGGTGGCGAACTGCGCCTGCAGGCGTTTGAGCAGGGCGATAATTTCCGCCTGAAGCATTAGATCGAGATTCGATACCGCTTCGTCGAGAATTAATAGCTGCGGACGGACCACCAGCGCCCGCGCCAGGCACACGCGCTGCAGCTGTCCGCCGCTGAGCTGCGCCGGACGCTTGTCGAGCAGCGCCGGGGCGAGATCAACCGCAAGCAATATCTCCTCCACCCGCTGCGTACGCTCATCGCGCGATAAACTAAACAGGTGCCGCAGCGGCTCGCTGATAATCTCGCGTACCGTTTTGCGCGGATTCACCGCGCTAATGGCATCCTGAAACACCAGCTGAATATCGCGGCGAAAGGCGCCGGTCGCTTCCCCCTTCAGGGAGGTCAACGACGCGCCGCGCCAGGCGACATCGCCATACCGCGGCGTTTCGAGACCTACCAGCATCCGCGCCAGGGTACTTTTGCCGCAGCCGCTGCGCCCGAGCAGCGCCACCGTTTCACCGGGGGCGATGTCGAACTGGATATCGCGCAATACCCGGCCATGATGGGGGTAATCGTGGCTCACTGCGTTTACGCTGAGTAAATTCATGGTGTTTTCTCCAGACCATACAGCGCCAGATGGGCGGCCAGCAGGCGCTGGCTGAGCGGGTGCTGTGGGGCGCTAAATAGCGTGTTGACGTCGCAGCGTTCAACGAGACGGCCGTTTTCCATCACCGCCACGTCATGCGCCAGACGGGCGACAACGCCCATATCATGCGTCACCAGCAGCAGCCCCTGCCCGCGGTTGGCGACGATATCCGCCAGCAGGTCGAGAATGCGCGCTTGGGCAACGGCATCAAGGTCGGTGGTCGGCTCGTCGGCGATAATAAACGGCGCGCGGCTGAGCAGGGCCAGGGCCACCATCATCCGCTGCAGCATGCCGCCGCTCATCTCGAAGGGGTAGCGCTTAAGTAGCGAGAGCGGATTTTCCAGCCCCACTTCTTCCATCGTCGCCAGCAGGGCGGCGTTATTGACTTCGTAACCCGCCGCCCGGCAGGTTTCCCGCGCGTGCGCCGCCATGGTATGTAGCGGATTAAAGGCGCTGCGCGGATTTTGCATAATGGTGGCGATGATCGAGCCGCGCAGCTGTTCACCATACACCGGGATACCATCGAGCAGCACCCGGCCCGCGATTTGCCTGACGCCAGGCGGTAAAATACCGAGCGTGGCGGCGCAGGTCAGTGATTTACCGCTGCCGCTACTGCCGAGCAGCGCCAGAACCTGACCGCGGCGCAGGGTAAGGGAAACGTCGCTGACCAGCAGACGGTCGGCGACGAGCGAAAGTTGTTCCAGTTGGATCTTTTGCGGCATCAGTGGTTATGCTCCGCGATCAGCTGAGGATCGAGACGATCGCGCAGCGCGTCGCCTACCAGGTTAAAAGCCATCACGCTGATAAACAGCGCCAGCCCGGGCCAGACCATTTGCAGCGGCTGCGTCCAGATATACTGACGGGCGTCGTTGATCATCACCCCCCATTCCGCCGTCGGCGCGCTGACGCCGAGGCCGAGGAACGACATACCGGCCACGTGCAGCATCATATGACCGATATCCAGCGAGGCGAGCACCAGTAGCGAAGGGATCACCGCGCCGGCCAGATGGTCACGGAACAAGGGCCAATGTCCCGCGCCGCTCAGGCGCGCGGCGAGAATAAACTCGCGCTGGCGCAGAGAGACCACCAGGTTACGCACCATCCTTGCGTACCAGGCCCAGTGCGACAGCGCAATGGCGATAATCACGTTGCTAAGACCGGTACCGAGTACGCCGACCATAAAGAACGACAGTATTGAGGTTGGGAAGGTCATAAATAGTTCGGCCAGGCGCATCAGGCCGCGATCGACGCGGCCGCCCACCATCCCGGCGCTGCCGCCCACCGTAAGGCCTATCAGCAGCACCAGCAGCAGGCAGGCCATCACCGCGCCCAGCGAGACGCGGGTGGCGGCGAAAAGGCGCGAGAAAATATCCCGGCCGAGATGATCGGTGCCGAGCCAGTGGGCGTCACCTGGAGAGAGCAGACGTTGATGGAGATCGATGGCCGCCGGGTCATAGGGCAGCCACCAGCCGCTGCTCATGGCGATTGCCGCCAGCAGCGCAATAATGAGTAGCGCCAGTTTTACCGGCCAGCGGAAGGTTGCGAACAGCGTCATACGGTAGCCTCCTCATGGCGACGCAGGCGCGGATCGAGCGCGGCGTTAAGCAGGTCGACCGCCAGATTGGCCAGCACGAACACCGCCACCATCATCAGGGTGAAGCACTGGATCACCGGGTAGTCGCGATTGAAAATCGCGGAAACCGCATAGCGACCGACGCCGGGCCAGGCGAAGATATTTTCGATGATCATCGTGCCGCCAATCAGCTCGCCGATGTGCATACCCAGCGCCGTCACTACCGGCAATGTCGCGTTACGCAGCACGTGTCGCCGCTCCACCTGACTTTCGCTCAGCCCGCGCAGACGCGCCCAGACCACGTGGCGCTGGCTGGACACTTCCAGCATGCTGGCGCGCAGCAGACGGGCATTGATCGCCAGCGACATCAGGGCGATGGAAAACGCCGGCAGCAGCAGATGTCGCCAGCCGCCGTAGCCCATTGCCGGCAGCCAGCGCAGATGGACGGAAAAGAGCATCACCAGCAAAAAGGCCAGCCAGAAGTTGGGCATTGAGACGCCGAGGAAGGCAATCAATCGTACGGCGAAATCGGGTAAGCGGTCGCGATGGCGCGCGGCCCAGATCCCCAGCGGCAGCGAGGTCAGCAGAATAATCACCAGCGCCGCGCCGGTGAGCTGTAGCGTCGCGGGCAAAAAATGCAGCAGGTCGTCCAGCACCGGGCGCTGGCTGGCGTAGGAGACGCCAAAATCGAGATGCAGCGCGCGCCACAGCCAGTGTAGATACTGTAGCGCCAGCGGCTGATTGAGCCCGAGCTGCTCGCGGGTAGCGGCAATCATTTCGCTGGTGGGCGGCACGTTAGAAAGGCGCAAATAGTCCAGCGCCGGGTCGCCGGCGCCAAGACGTAACAACAGGAAGATGATCGCCGAGGCGGCAAGCAGCATCAGCGGCAGCGGTAGCAGGCGGCGAAGGAGATATTTCAACATCATGGTGTCACCGGCGTAATGAGTTCTAACGGCAGATCGGTGGTCACCGGCGCGAAGGGCACTTCGCCCAGCGTTTTGCGGGCGACGGACATCAGCGAGACGTAGCTTATCGGCAGATAGACCGCTTCGTTGTGCAGACGGGTGAGGATATCGCGATACAGTTCGCGACGGCGGCCTTCGTCGGTGGTAGTCAGTACCTCTCCTATCTCTTGATCAATCACTGCTTTATCCGGCAGGCCGCGCTGCGCCTGATAGTCGGCGTGCGAAGCGACGCGCATTGAGCTCATAAACGCGTGCGGGTCGAAGGGCGCGCCCCAGGTATGGTTGAAGATCATCGTGAAGCGGCCATCGTGCTGGCGGGCATAGATACTGCTCTCCTCTTCGCCGACCAGCCCGACATCGATACCTACCTGGCGCAGGTCGGCCTGGATAATTTCCGCCATCGACTTAGCCAGCGCATCGGTGCCGATAAAAGCCAGTTCAAGTCGCAACGGGCGCCCGTCTTTTTCACGAATATCCTTGCCGGATATTCGTTTCCAGCCAGCACTTTCCAGTAGCGTTCGGGCTTTATCTGGATTGAAGCGGCGCGGCGGCAGATCATCCGGCGCGTAAGGTACCGACGGTGCGAAAAGCGCGTCGGCGACCTGCTGAGTGCCGTACAGCACGCCGTCAATGAGCGCCTGTTTATTGACGGCATAGTTAAGCGCCTTGCGTACCGCCAGTTCATTCGTTGGCGCTTGCAGCGTATTGAGCGCCAGCATCACGGTTTGCGACGGGGCGGAAAGACGCGTGCGGTACTCGTCCTGCTGGCGAAAACGGGCGAACGTATCCAGCGGCAGTAGCCCTTCATCGCCGTATAGCAGATCAACTTCACCGGTTTCAAAGGCGACCGCCCGGCTGGTGGCATCGGGGATCACTTTCACGGTGACTTTCTCAAGCGCCGGTTTTTTGCCCCAGTAGCGCGGGTTGCGTACCAGTACATCCTGCTGATTAAGCTGCGAGCTGGCCAGCATCCACGGACCGGTGCCGATGGGCGCCTTGATGCCTCGCTGCGTACTACCGTCAACAAACTGCGAGGGGGCGATAAAACGAAACGGGCGGGGAAGGGCGAGTTCCTGTAGGAACGGGTAGTAGGCGCTTTTCAGGGTGATTTGTAGTTCGTTATCGCTGAGCGCTTGAACGTCCGTTATTTGATTGGTCAACTCCAGCCAGGCGTGCCGCTGGCGGTTTGCCAGCACCGCCTGAAAATTGGCCACCGCGGCCTGGGCGTTAAACGGTTCGCCGTTGGAGAAGTAGACATCATCACGCAGGGTGAAACGCCAGATTTTACCATCGGCTGAGTGGATCCAGCGGGTAGCCAGCCAGGGGGTAACCCGGCCATTAGCCTGATATTTGACTAGCGGCTCATACACCATACTTTGGGCGAACATTTGGTTCGGCGTATACAGATGTGGATTAAGAGGACCGACGTTAACCGGCCAGGCGATGGCGATTTCATGCATGGCGGCGGGCGCGAGCAGAGGAATGCAGGCGCAGAGCGCCAGCAAGGTGGTGCGGAAAATAGACAAGGTTTACATCCAGAAGGAACGAAAAGTATGACGATTTTAATAATTTGTCATACTTAAGGAGTAACCTGGATCAATATGTTGGGAGAAAACCATAACAAAATCATATGTAGCATATGATTACGATTGTCTGAACAAATCCAGCAGGGTGGTGACCTGTTCATCGAGCGGAGCCAGGTCCCGCTTCACTATCAAATGCAGCGGCGTGGCGCGGCGGGCGCCATGGCTCAGCGGCAGCGCTTTCAGCACGCCCTGTTCCAGGTGTGCGCGGATTCGCTCCTCAGGTAACCAGCCGAATCCCACCTGATACAGCACCGCATCTATAGCGGCATCAATAGTAGAAAAGGTCCAGGCATCGCGCGTGGATGAGGCATCGCCGCTACGGTCGGCAATGCGGATCAGCGGCCAGGGAGCCAGCGCGTTGTCGTCCAGCAATTCATCCGATTGCGATAGCGGATGGTCGCGATGGGCGACCGCGATAAAGTCGATATTCATCAGCCATTCACCGCGCCCGGTAATATCCTGGCGACGGGTTAAGACCATCACGTCGGCCTCGCTGCGGGCGGCGCTTGCCTCATCGACGTTTTCCAGCACTTCGGTCAGCCGAACCTGAGTTTGCGGGTAGCGTTGCTGAAACTGACGCAGAATGGCGAACAGCCGCTGGCGGGGAAAAATGCTGTCGACGACCAGATCCAGCCGGGTGCGCGCGCCGTTGCGCAGCGTCGCGGCGTGGGTCTCAACCCACGAAAAGGCCTTCAGTAGCGGTTTCACCTGATTGAGCAACAGTTCGCCAGCGGGCGTCAGCACCGCCCGCCGCCCGGACGGCGCCAGCAGCGCCACTCCTAAACGTTCCTGCAGCAGCGCCAGGTTATAGCTCACCGAAGACTGGCTGCGGTTGGTCTCTTCCGCGGCTTTGGCAAAGCTGCCCAGCTCAATCACCTTTTCCAATAGCGCCCATTGTTCCAGCGTGGTCTTGTGCATAATTCATCTAAAAATTAGATTATTTTCATCCAAACATAGCGTTATTCATTCAATTTTTAAAGCCGTATTCTTACCTCAACGAAACAGAGGAGAATAAATAATGAGCACTTTCGATAAACATGACCTCAGCGGCTTTATCGGTAAACATCTGGTTTATACCTACGACAACGGCTGGAACTACGAAATTTACGTTAAAAATGGCACCACCCTGGATTATCGTATTCACAGCGGCATCGTTGCCAACCGGTGGGTGAAAGACCAGCATGCGTACATCGTGCGGGTAGGCGAAAGCATTTATAAAATTTCCTGGACCGAACCAACCGGTACCGACGTCAGCCTGATCGTCAACCTGGGCGACAAACTGTTCCACGGCACCATTTTCTTCCCCCGCTGGATCATGAATAACCCGGAAAAAACCGTCTGCTTCCAGAACGATCATATTCCGTTAATGAACGCCTATCGTGACGCCGGCCCGGCCTACCCGACCGAAGTGATTGATGAATTCGCGACTATTACCTTTGTTCGCGATTGCGGCGCGGATAATAACGAAGTTATTAATTGCCCTGCTAATGAATTACCTGCTGATTTTCCTGCAAATTTGTAATACAGCAGAAATAATTCTGTGATCTAACGCTAATTTTTACCGATAGATTAAAACGTAAATAAATATTTATTGCGGGCTGGTTGACGATTCGTTTACTTTTACCCGTTAAGCCCCAGTTTTCTCTATGAAACTGGGGCTTTTTACTACTAATTCCTGCCATAAGAAAATACTATCCATCTGATTCTCAATGAGATATTACTATTCTCGCGAAAAATATTAATTTCTTAATATTATCCTAAGCAACAGCGACTAGATTTATAACCGTCGAAATACCCTGGAATGAAATGTGGCGGTGAACCGACTTCATTTTCATTTTGTTTAAGTCCGCTGGCGCAGGATATTTCTTTCTACCGACCCCCTTTTTTAGTGGGTTATTAATAGAACAGGAAAAAGATGAGCGAATTTCTGCCGTTTTCGCGCCCGTCGATGGGCGACGCAGAGCTGGCTGCGCTGCGTGAAGTTTTGCAATCAGGATGGATTACTACCGGTCCTAAAAACCAGGCGCTGGAAGAAGCATTTTGCCAACTGACCGGCAACCGCCACGCTATCGCCGTCAGCTCCGCCACCGGCGGTATGCACGTCACGCTAATGGCGATGGGCATTGGCCCTGGCGACGAAGTGATCACCCCTTCGCAAACCTGGGTGTCGACGTTGAATATGATCTGTCTGCTGGGCGCTACGCCGGTGATGATTGATGTCGATCACGACAATCTGATGATTACCCCTGAGGCGGTGGAAGCGGCGATCACCTCGCGGACGAAAGCGATTATTCCCGTCCACTACGCGGGCGCGCCTGCGGATATCGATGCGATCCGCGCCGTTGGCGAGCGCCACGGTATTCCGGTTATCGAAGATGCCGCGCATGCCGCGGGAACGCACTATAAGGGCCGCCATGTCGGCTGGCGCGGCACCGCGATTTTTTCGTTCCACGCGATCAAAAATATGACCTGTGCCGAAGGGGGGCTTATCGTCACCGATGATGACGAGCTGGCTTCCCGCATCCGCAGCCTCAAATTCCACGGCCTGGGCGTTGACGCCTACGACCGCCAGACCCACGGCCGCGCGCCGCAGGCGGAAGTGATTACACCCGGCTTCAAATACAATCTGGCCGATATCAACGCCGCGTTGGCGCTGGTGCAGTTGGATAAGCTTGCGCAGGCGAATCAACGTCGCGCTGCAATCGCCCAGCGCTACCTGCGCGAGCTGGCGGATACCCCGTTTAAGCCGCTGACCGTTCCGGCATGGGATCACCAGCACGCCTGGCACCTGTTTATTATCCGCGTTGATGAAGCGGCCTGCGGCATCAGCCGCGATGCCCTGATGGAAAAACTCAAAGCCATGGGCATAGGCACCGGTCTGCACTTCCGCGCGGCCCATACGCAAAAGTATTACCGCGAGCGTTTTCCTGAAGTTTCGTTACCGAATACCGAATGGAACAGCGCGCGCATTTGTTCCATCCCGCTGTTCCCGGATATGACCGACGACGATGTCACCCGCGTCATTACCGCGCTGCATCAGTTGTCAGGACGTTGATATGCTTACTTATCCTCCCGTAAAAAAAGTCTCGGTGGTTATCCCGGTTTATAACGAACAGGATAGTCTGCCGGAGCTGCTGCGTCGTACCGACGCCGCCTGTGCGACGCTAGGGCGCCAATATGAAATTCTGCTGATCGACGACGGCAGCAGCGACGATTCCGCGCGCATGCTGACCGAGGCCGCCGAAGCCGAAGGCAGCCACGTGGTGGCGGTGCTGTTGAACCGTAACTACGGCCAGCACTCGGCGATTATGGCCGGTTTCAGCCATGTCACCGGCGATCTGATCATCACCCTTGATGCCGACCTGCAAAACCCGCCGGAAGAGATCCCGCGGCTGGTGGAAAAAGCCGATGAAGGCTACGACGTGGTCGGTACCGTACGTCAGAACCGTCAGGACAGCATCTTCCGTAAATCTGCCTCGAAGATGATTAACCGCCTGATTCAGCGAACCACCGGTAAAGCCATGGGTGATTACGGCTGCATGTTGCGCGCCTATCGCCGCCATATCATTGACGCCATGCTCAACTGCCATGAGCGCAGCACCTTTATCCCGATTCTGGCGAATACTTTCGCCCGCCGGGCGGTCGAGATCCCGGTGATGCACGCCGAGCGCGAATTCGGCGACTCCAAATACAGCTTCATGCGTCTGATTAACCTGATGTATGACCTGGTGACCTGTCTGACCACCACCCCGCTGCGTTTACTGAGCATATTTGGCAGCGTGATAGCCCTGTTGGGCTTCGCCTTCGGCCTGCTGTTGGTGGTGCTGCGTCTGGCTTTCGGTCCGCAGTGGGCGGCTGACGGGGTGTTCATGCTCTTCGCCGTGCTGTTCATGTTCATCGGCGCTCAGTTTGTCGGTATGGGCCTGCTCGGGGAGTATATCGGCCGCATCTATAACGATGTTCGCGCCCGTCCCCGTTACTTTATTCAACGTGTTGTTCGTCAGCCGGAAACGGCGTCTCAAGAGGAAGATCGTTCATGAAAGCAGTAGTCTTCGCTTATCACGATATGGGTTGCGCAGGTATTCAGTCACTGCTGGATGCCGGTTATGAAATCGCCGCTATTTTTACCCATCCGGATAACCCTGGCGAAAACCATTTCTTTGGTTCCGTTGCCCGTATTGCCGCCGAGCAAGGTATCCCGGTATGGGCGCCGGAAGATGTCAACCATCCGCTGTGGATTGAACGTATTCGCGAGATGAAGCCGGATGTGCTGTTCTCGTTCTACTACCGCAACCTGCTGTGCGATGAGATCCTGAATATCGCGCCGAAGGGGGCTTTCAACCTGCATGGTTCTCTGCTGCCGAAATACCGCGGTCGCGCGCCGCTGAACTGGGTGCTGGTCAACGGCGAAAGTGAAACCGGCGTGACCCTGCACCGAATGGTTAACCGCGCCGACGCGGGCGATATCGTCGCTCAACAAGCTGTGGCTATCGGCCCGGATGAAGCGGCGCTGGCGCTGCACCGTAAACTGTGCGCCGCCGCCTCCGATCTGCTGGGCCAGGCGCTGCCGGCTATTCGTGAGGGTAAGACTCAGGAACGCGCGCAGGACCACAGCCAGGCGACCTACGTGGGTCGTCGTACTCCGGAAGACGGGCGTCTCGATTGGGACAAACCGGCGCAGACTCTGCATAATCTGGTGCGCGCGGTGTCCGATCCGTGGCCGGGCGCCTTCGCCTATGCCGGCGCGAATAAATTTATCGTCTGGAAATCCCGCGTGCGCGCCGACCTGCCAGCAGCCAAGCCCGGCACCGTGATCTCTGTCGCGCCGCTGGTAGTGGCCTGTCAGCAGGGGGCGCTGGAAATCGTCACCGGCCAGACCGAACGCGGCGTTTATATGCAGGGAACCCAACTGGCGCAGGCGCTGGGGCTGGTGACCAGCGCGGTACTAAGCAGCAAACCGGTGGTGGCGATTAAGCGCCGTACCCGCGTGCTGATCCTCGGCGTCAACGGCTTTATCGGTAACCATCTGACCGAACGTCTGTTGCAGGACGACAACTATGAGATTTACGGCCTGGATATCGGCTCTGACGCCATCAGCCGTTTCCTCGATAACCCGCGTTTCCACTTCGTGGAAGGCGATATCAGCATTCACTCCGAGTGGATCGAATACCACATTAAGAAGTGCGATGTGGTACTGCCGCTGGTCGCGATCGCTACGCCTATCGAATACACCCGTAACCCGCTGCGCGTGTTCGAGCTGGATTTCGAAGAGAACCTGAAGATTATCCGCGACTGCGTGAAATACAATAAGCGCATCATTTTCCCGTCGACCTCGGAAGTGTACGGCATGTGCACCGACAAAAACTTCGACGAAGATACCTCCAACCTGGTGGTCGGGCCGATCAACAAACAGCGTTGGATCTACTCGGTTTCTAAACAGCTGCTGGACCGCGTGATCTGGGCCTATGGCGATAAGAACGGCCTCAAATTCACCTTGTTCCGTCCGTTCAACTGGATGGGACCGCGTCTGGATAACCTTAATGCCGCGCGTATCGGTAGCTCCCGCGCCATCACTCAGCTGATCCTCAATCTGGTGGAAGGTTCGCCGATTAAGCTTATCGAAGGCGGTAAGCAGAAGCGCTGCTTCACCGATATCAGCGACGGTATCGAAGCGCTGTTCCGCATCATTGAGAACAAAGACGGTCGCTGCGATGGACAGATAATCAACATCGGTAACCCGGAAAACGAAGCGAGCATCAAAGAGCTGGCGGAAATGCTGCTTGCCTGCTTCGAGCGCCACCCGCTGCGCGATCGCTTCCCGCCGTTCGCCGGTTTCCGTGAAGTGGAAAGCAGCGATTACTACGGTAAAGGCTACCAGGACGTTGAGCATCGTAAGCCGAGCATTCGTAACGCAAAACGTTGCCTGAACTGGGAACCGACCGTCGAGATGGAGGAGACCGTTGAGCACACTCTGGACTTCTTCCTGCGCACCGTTGAGCTCACGGACGATAAAAACTCATGAAACAAGTCGGCTTACGCATAGATGTCGATACCTTTCGCGGGACGCGTGATGGCGTACCGCGGCTGCTGGCCCTACTGGGCAAGCATGGAATTCAGGCAAGCTTCTTTTTCAGCGTCGGGCCGGACAATATGGGGCGCCATTTATGGCGCCTGGTAAAACCGAAGTTTCTGTGGAAAATGCTGCGCTCTAACGCGGCGTCGCTGTACGGCTGGGATATTCTGCTGGCCGGTACCGCGTGGCCGGGGCGCAGGATTGGCGCGGGTAACGAAGAGGTTATTCGCGCCGCCGCGCAGATCCATGAAGTGGGCCTGCATGCCTGGGACCACTACAGCTGGCAGGCATGGAGCGGCGTGTGGCCGCAGGAACGTCTGACGCTGGAAGTGGAACGCGGTCTGCTCGAACTGGAACGCATTATCGGTCGCCCGGTGACCTGCTCAGCCGTCGCCGGCTGGCGCGCCGACCAGCGGGTGGTGAAAGCGAAAGAATCCTTCGATTTCCTCTACAACAGCGATTGTCGCGGCACGCGGCCATTCCTGCCGCAGCTTGGCGGCGGGGCCTCCGGCACCGTACAAATCCCGGTGACGCTTCCCACCTGGGATGAAGTGGTCGGTAGCGCCGTCGATATCGCCGGCTTTAACCGCTATCTGCTGGACTGCATCCATCGCGACAAGGGAACGCCGGTCTATACCATCCACGCCGAAGTGGAAGGCATTGCCTACGCCGACCAGTTCGATGCGCTGCTGACCATGGCGGAGGAAGAAGAAATACAATTTTGCCCACTGAGCCAGCTGTTGCCCGCTGACTTTAGCGAGCTGCCGTCAGGCAAAGTGGTCCGTGGTGAACTGGCTGGCCGGGAAGGTTGGCTTGGACGTGAACAATTACTGGGCTCGGGTGTATGAAAAGCATTCGTTATGGCGTCTCTCTGGTTGTGCTCTTTGCGCTGTATTACTTATTGCCGCTGAATTTCCGTTTGCTGTGGCAGCCTGATGAAACCCGTTATGCCGAGATCAGCCGTGAAATGCTGGCTTCCGGCGACTGGGTTGTGCCGCATCTGCTGGGTTTGCGTTACTTTGAAAAGCCAATTGCCGGTTACTGGATTAACAGTATCGGCCAGTGGTTATTCGGCCATAATAACTTCGGCGTGCGTTTCGGTGCGGTTTTCGCCATTACCGTCAGCGCGTTGCTGGTGGCGTGGCTGGCGTGGCGTATTTTCCGCGATAAACGCGTGGCGATCCTGTCGCCGGTTATCTTCCTCACCGCGATGCTGGTCTACGCGATTGGCACCTATGCGGTGCTGGATCCGATGATCACCATGTGGCTGGCGCTGGCGATGTGCAGCTTCTGGGGTGCCTCCCAGGCGCAGAGCCGCGGCGGGAAGTTGTTGGGTTATATCGTACTGGGCTTCGCCTGCGGGATGGGGGTGATGACCAAGGGCTTCCTGGCGCTGGCGGTGCCGGTAGTTGGCGTGCTGCCGTGGGTGATTGCGCGTAAGCGCTGGCGCGAAGTGCTAACCTACGGTTGGCTGGCGGTGGTGGTCTGTACGTTGGTGGTGCTGCCGTGGGGATTGGCTATCGCTAATCGCGAACCGGATTTCTGGCGCTATTTCTTCTGGGTCGAACATATTCAGCGTTTCGCCGAGAAAGACGCCCAGCATAAAGCGCCGTTCTGGTACTACATTCCGTTCCTGATAGCCGGAAGCCTGCCGTGGCTGGCGCTGCTGCCAGGCGCGCTCAAGCGCGGCTGGGTCGAACGCGATGATGCCCGCGGCGCACTGTATCTGTTAGGCTGGGTGGCGATGCCGTTCCTGTTCTTCAGCATCGCCAAAGGAAAACTGCCGACCTACATTCTGCCGTGTTTTATGCCGCTGTCGATTCTGATGGCCCGCTACGCACTGGATGCCGCGAAGGCGGGGGCGAAAGCGTTGCGCATTAACGGCATGATCAACCTCGGTTTTGGTCTGATCGGCCTGGTCGCGGTGCTGGTGGTCTCACCGTGGGGCGTCATGCATAAACCGGTGTGGACGAAGATCGAGTTGTATAAATGTCTGCTGGCGGCGATCGCCTTTGCCGTATGGGCGCTAATGGGCTGGTTGGCAATCAAGGACAACGGTCGTCGCTGGACGCTGGCCGCCATCTGCCCGCTGGGGCTGGCGCTGCTGGTGGGCTTCGCTATTCCGGACCGGGTTATTGACAGCAAACAGCCGCAGTTCCTGGTGGATATCGTGAGTGAATCGCTGGCGCCAAGCCGCTATGTACTGACCAACAGCGTCGGTATCGGCGCGGGGCTGGCGTGGGAGCTCAAGCGTGACGATATCATCCTGTATGACAAGCAGGGGGAGCTAAAATATGGCCTCGGCTGGCCGGATGCGGAGAGCAAATTCCTGGCGACTCACGAATTTGCTGATTGGCTGGTGGCGCACCGCCAGCAGGGACCCATCTCTCTGGTGCTGCTGATGGATAAAGGTGAAACGATGAACGAACTGGCGTTACCGAAACCTGATAACTCCTACGTGCTGGGGCGCGTGGTGTTTATTCAGTATCTGCCGCAATGAGTGTCTGGTTCTGTCTGGTACTCGCCAGCCTGCTTAGCTGCGCCGGTCAGCTGTGCCAGAAGCAGGCAACCCGGCCGTCCCGTAGCGGGCGGCGCGGGCGGCATATCCTGGTCTGGTTGGGATTAGCCCTGCTGGCGCTCGGCGGCGGTATGCTGCTGTGGCTGGGGGTACTGCAGGCAATCCCGGTCGGTATCGCTTATCCGATGCTGAGCCTCAATTTTGTCTGGGTGACGCTGGCGGCATGGGGCATCTGGCGCGAGCCGGTCGCGCGCCGCCACTGGCTTGGCGTCGGGCTGATCGTAGTCGGTATCGCCGTTCTGGGGAGTAGCGTCTGATGGGCTTAATCTGGGCGTTATTGAGCGTTGGCCTGGTCAGCGGCGCACAGCTGCTGTTGCGCAGCGCGATGGTCGAGCTGCCGCCATTGACCGATATCCTGACCTTCCTCAATCATCTGCTGCATTTTCGTACTGGTACCTTCAGCCTGGGTTTCGGCCTGGTCGGCTATCTGCTGTCGATGGTCTGCTGGTATTTCGCGCTACACCGCTTACCGTTGGCCAAAGCTTACGCGCTGCTAAGCCTGAGCTATATTCTGGTGTGGGCCGCCGCCATCTGGCTGCCCGGCTGGCATGAACCGTTTTACTGGCAATCGCTGCTGGGCGTGCTGATTATTATCGCCGGCGTGCTGACTATCTTCTGGCCGGTCAAGCCGCGCCGTTAAAACATTGAATGTGCGCCGCCGTCAGCTTAAACGGCGTTGGCGTACAGACCGCAATACTTAACCCTTCATATTGAATCTGGCTCAATGACAGCGCGCCGTGAAAGGCGCTGTCCACAGAGGCCATCTGCCAGGCGCTGCCGCCGCGTTGTTTCACCAGCGCTTCTTTGCGCGTCCAGATACGCCAGAAGGTGGCTAACTGTCGCTTCGGCGGTTCACGCTCCAGTTCCTGGTGCTCGCCCTCGCTGAACAGGGCGTTAGCCAGCCGCTGCCAGCCGTTGCGCGGGCGAATCACTTCGATATCGCAGCCAACCTCGCCTTCATCGCTCAGCAGTAGGGCAATATGGTTGCCGCTGTGGCTAAGGTTAAACCACCGCTCGCAGCCGGGCGGGAAAGCCGGTTTACCCTGTTCGCCATACTGAATATCCATTAGCGGGGTAGTCGCATGCGCCAGCAGCGCGCGCCCGGCAAGCCAGCTGGCCCGCCGCGGACCGTCCGGCGCCTGCGCCATCAGCACAGGCGGCAACGGCAGGGCGCTAAGGGTTGAGATGTGGCCGAGGATAAGCTGATACATCTTACGGCCAGCGCTGAATAATGATTGAGGTGTTAATGCCGCCGAAGGCGAAGTTGTTGCTCTGCAGGAATTCACAATCAATCTTGCGCGATTCGCCCATGATGTAGTCAAGATTACCGCAGTTAGCATCCGGATTATGCAGATTCAGCGTAGGCGCGAACCAGCCCTCGCGCATCATCTGCAGGCTCATCCACGCCTCCAGCGCCCCGCAGGCGCCAAGGGTATGGCCGAAATAGCTTTTCAGCGAGGAGATCGGCACATTGTCGCCATAAATCGCCGCCGTCGCCTGGCTTTCGGCGATATCGCCGCGGTCGGTTGCGGTGCCGTGGGCCGAAATGTAGCCAATATTCCGGGCGCTTAAGCCCGCCATTTTTAACGATTGTTCCATGCAGATCTGCATGGTTTCGCGCTGCGGTTGGGTGATATGCGCGGCATCGCAGTTGGTGGCGAAGCCGATGATTTCGCCGTAAATAGTCGCGCCGCGCGCTTTGGCGTGCTCCAGCTCTTCCAGTATGAGAGTACCGGCGCCTTCGCCTATCACCAGCCCATCGCGCTGTTCATCGAACGGGGCGGGGGTGAGGTCGGGCTGTTCATTACGCTGGCTGGTGGCGAACAGGGTGTCGAATACCGCGGCTTCCGACGGGCATAGCTCTTCTGCGCCGCCGGCGACCATCACCGTTTGATAACCGTGGCGAATGGCTTCCCAGGCGTAACCGATCGCCTGGCTACCGGAAGTACAGGCGCTTGACGTCGGAATAACGCGGCCGCGCAGACCGAAAAACAGCCCGGTATTAACCGCGGTAGTATGGGGCATCATCTGCACGTAGGTGGTGCCGGTAATATTGTTGGTGTGCTTTTCCGTCAACATGGTAGCGAACTCGCTCACCGGGCCGGTACTGCCGGTTGACGAGCCGTAAGCGATGCCGGTCTCGCCGTTGCTCAGCACGGCATCGTCGATAAGCCCGGCCTGCTCGAGCGCCAGTTCAGTGGCGCGGGTAGAAAGTAGCGACACGCGGCCCATCGCGCGAATACGCTTACGGGTATAGTGGGCCGGAAGGGTGAAATCATCGATCGGCGCGCCCAGTAGCGTATGCAATCCGTCGTAAATGCGCCACTCCGGCATGGCGCGCACGGCGTTTTTATATCTCTGCAGCCCCGCCGAAACATCCTGCCAGTTGTCGCCAAAGGCGGTGACGCCGCCCATCCCGGTAATGACCACACGACGTGTCATAACATCCCTCCATTGATTGAAATGACCTGCCGGGTAACATATCCCGCTACATCCGACATTAAATAACTAGCAAGCCCCGCGACCTCGTCCGCCTGTCCCATGCGTTTCATCGGGATCATCGACATCGCCTCTTTTAGCGCAGCCTCTTCCATTTCGATCATCCCGGTGTCGATAAGCCCCGGGGCGATGCAGTTCACGGTGATTTTGCGCTTCGCCAGTTCAATGGCCAGCGCTTTGGTGGCGCCGATGATCCCCGCCTTCGCGGCGCTATAGTTGACCTGACCGCGGTTGCCCATGACGCCGGATACGGACGAGAGCGTGATGATACGCCCGCCCTGACGCGCGCTAATCATCGGCATGATGCACGGATGAATAACGTTGTAGAAACTGTCGAGGTTGGTGTGGATCACCGCGTCCCAGTCATCCTCGCCGAGCGCCGGGAAGGCGCCGTCGCGGGCGATGCCGGCGTTGCTGATAATGCCGTACCATGCGCCGTGTTCGGCCATATCCTGCTCAAGCACTTCGCGACACTGCGCGCGGTTGGCGACATCAAAACTCAGTAGACGACCCGAGCCGCCAGCCGAGGTAATCGCCTCCAGCGTTTGCTGTGCGCCCGACGCATCGCGATGATAGTGGATGCCTACGACAAAGCCATCCGCCGCCAGCTGACAGGCGATAGCGCGACCGATGCCTTTACTGGCGCCGGTGACCAAAACTGAACGACTCATTCTGACGCTCCTTGTTGAAATAGGGTGTTAAGTTCTGTTGGCGTCGGCTGGAAGGTATTGACCCGTCCGCTTGCCAGTTCTTCATTGCCTGCCGTAATGGCGCATTCGAAGCTGCCGAAACGTTCGTCCTGCATTAACAGCTTCACGGTAACGGACAGCGCCTTGCCGCCCGGTAGGCATCCTGTCGCGCAGACTAACTCGCGTGCGCCAAGCACCATACCTAGTGCGATGGACGTTTGCCCCCGCTGTTGGCGGTGCCATCCGGACCAGACGCCAACGGTTTGCGCCATGAGTTCCAGGGCGAACCAGCCGGGGAGATTGCCCTCTGCATCGAGAAACGGCGCCAGGACGCCATGGGGAGAGACAGTGACCCCGCAGGTAGCGGTTTCGTCGGTGACATTGATGACCTCTTCCAGCAGCAGCATTGGCGACTCGTGCGGTAAATAAGCGCCGGGCGATAAATAGTGGCTCATTGAATGCTCCCGAGCAGAATGCTGGCGTTATTGCCGCCAAAGGCAAACGAGTTCGACAGGATAATCGGCCGCGACAGCGGCAGGGGGCGTTCGATAATCCCGCACGGCGGAAGGGTGGCGTCGCGCGGCGACTGGCTGAAATCCTGCGCCGGCAGCGGCAGATTGCGTTGCAGGATCAGCATGCCGATGGCGGCTTCGGTGATCCCCGCCGCGCCCAGCGTATGCCCGGTCAGATGTTTGGTGGAGCTGCATGGAACCTGCTCGCCAAATAGCGCGTTGACGACGTGAGACTCTATCCGATCGTTAAGCGGCGTGGCGGTGCCGTGCAGATTGATATAGCCCACCTGTTCAGGGGCGATCCCCGCATCCTCCAGCGCCTGCTGAATGGCGCGGATCGCCCCTTCTCCTTCAGGATGCGGGGCGGAAATATGCCAGGCGTCGCTGGACTCGCCGATACCCAGCAGCGCGACAGGCTGCGGTTCGCGGGTCAGCAGCATCAGCGCCGCCCCTTCACCGATGGTGATGCCGCAGCGATCGCGGCCAAACGGCTGGCACAGGGTCGTGGAGAGCGACTCCAGACTGTGAAAACCGTTGATCGGCATACGGCTGAGGGTATCCGCGCCGCCGACAATCGCCGCATCCGCCAGCCCGGCTTCAATCAGTCGGCGCCCGCTGATAATCGCTCTGGCGCTGGAGGAGCAGGCGGTTGACAGCGTAAATGCCGGGCCATCCAGCGCCAGCCAGTGGCTGAGAAAACGCGATGGGTCTCCCAGCTCCTGCTGCGGATATTGCCAGGCCGCGCTTTCCGCGCCGCTAAGGGTCGAAGTGACGTGCGCGTCGCCCTCATCCAGCCCCGAGGTGCTGGTGCCAAGTACCAAGGCAACGCGCTCCCGCCCGTACTGGGCGATGGCGTCATCCACCTGCGGCTGAATTTGCGCCAGCGCCGCCAGCAGCAACTGATTATTGCGCGAACGATGGGCGCTAAAGGTATCGGGAATGGCGGGTAATTCGCCGTCCACGCCTGCGAAAACCGCCTGCGGATGTCCCTGTAGCCACCCCTCGCGCGGGCGCATGCCTGGCGCGATACCGCGAACCAGATTGGCGGCGATTTCATGATTATCGCGCCCTAACGCGTTAATCATGCCGACGGCAGAAATGTAGATCATCTCAGTCACCCAGGTATTGAATGGTGATGTGGTATTTAAAGACGTGCTGTTCGATGCTTATCGGCACGCGCTTGCCTTTGCGGTTGATATAGGTGATTTCCGTGACCAGCTTCCCGCGCGCGTTACGCAGTTCGCGTTTGTCGCCGCGGTCGGTCAACGTCCACCCTTTTGGCAACTGCGGCAGCCATGCGCTAACCGGCCAGTGGCTGAGCATCACGTCGGCCAGTACCTGGCTGGCTGGCGGCAGTTGCGGAACCACCATCGACTGTTCCGCGCGCAGCCCTCTTTCATCATAGGTCACCAGGAACAGACGGATACCGACGGACGACAGGCCCGCCAGCGTGAGCTTTTTATCATCGGCATTAAGCATGACCAGCAGCGACTGGGTTTGGCCGTTGAAGCTGCCGGTGAGTAACTGCTGCGAGTCTATGGCCGGCGAGATGCCAGGCGGCGGCAACGTGACGCGCGTACCCGGTTCCAGCCACGCCTGCGGACGGCCTTTCGGCTCCGGCTGCGAATGGCTGCAGCCGGCCAGTAATAAGGCGGCGAGTAGCGCGAAGGCGCGCCAGAATGATGGTCTTATCATCGTCTTTTTTTCTCTTTTTTGGTCGGCATCGCCAGCGGCGAAAGCAGGAAGGCGGTGAAAATGCCGCTTACCAGAACAATACCAAAACTACTAATGGCCTGAGTGGCGCTAAAGACCAGCATGCCAAGCGTCAATAAGGTGGTCATCATTGCCAGCGTGACCGCCAGCAGCGATGTCAGCGGCGTGCCGCGCGGGTTGCTGAAAAACAGCGTGTAGTTAATGCCGATGCCCAGTACCAGCACCAGCGCCAGCAAGGAGAACAGGTTAACCGGGTGGCCGCTAAGCGCCAGCGCCGCCAGCCCGCAGCCCAGCGACAATACGGACGGCACCAGGCTTATTAGCCCTTTGCGCCAGCCAAGGCGGATAACGGCGCCACAGGCAATCACCGCCAGCGCAACGCCCAGCAGCCCGGTTAAAATATGGCGGTAGAGCGCGAACAGCTGGTCGAAATCGCTTTTGCGATCGACCCACACAACGCCAGCCTGTTTTGTACTAAGCGTTTTTAGCGCCGCGCTGTCTTTCACGCCGCTCACCGGGACCAGCACGCCGCTTTCGCCATCCGGTAGCGTCAGCCATAGCAGCCGCCAGCCTTCGCTGGCCGGGCTGGCAAGCCAGTCATCGACGGTCACTGGCATAGCGTTGAGATCGGGATTGACCGTCGTCAGCCCGGCGTGATTTAGTGCTTTGCTGACGGTGGGCGCGGCGCGTTGCAGCAGGGTAAGATCCTGCTGCTGGCGGGCGAGTGAATTCAGCGGAATAGCGCGATATCCGCCGAGCAGGCCGTCGGTTTGCGCCTGCGTCAGCGCGGGTATAAATGCTTCCAGGCGCTCCAGCGTTTGCTGGGCGGATTCGCCGTAAACCACAAACCACTTCTGGTCGACGCTTTGTCCGGTGAGCGCAGTAATCGCTTTTTCCTGAGCCAGGATATCCTGCGGCAGCGCCTGGAGCTGCGAAATATCATCATCCACCCGCAGCGTCGCGAGCCCCGCCAGCGACAACAGCGCCAGTGCAACGGGAAGGCCGATGGACAGCTTTTTATTGCGCCGCCAGGCGGCGAGCCAGCGCAACAGCAACACCATCGCCGGCACCGGGCGCACGGGGAGCCCCCGGCATAGCCATGGATGCCAGAAAATTACCGTCAGGCATGAGGCGCTCAGGCCGACCGCCGCGAATAGCGCCATCTGGCGAATCGCTGGAAAGGGAGCCAGCATCATAATCAGATAAGCCGCCACGGTGGTGAGCAGCGCCAGCAGCAGCGAATGACGCACTTTGGCGAGGCTTTGCCACGGGGTTAATTCCGCGCCATGCACCATCCGTTCGGTCAGATAATAGAGCGTATAGTCGGCGGAGATGCCGATGATGCTCATGCTCATCACCAGAGTCATCAGATGCAGTTCGCCAAATAGCAGCAGCGTGACGACGGTGCCCGCCAGCGCGCCGATCGCAATGGAGAGCAGGCACAGTAGCAGCGGGCGCAGGGAGCGGAATACCGCCACAATCAGTAGGATCACGCCAAGCAGGGTGGCTACCCCAAGGGTGGAGATATCCTGTTTGGCCTGCTGGCTGGCGTAATCGCTGTAGAACACGGTGCCGCGTGACAATAGCTGCGCCTGCGGATGCTGCGTTTTCCACTGCTTCTCCAGCTCGCCGAGCGTAGTGACCAGCCGGTGCGTCTGCTGCATATCGAATGAGGAACCCGCCAGTTCGCCATGCAACAGATACCAGAGGTTGCCCTGGGCGTCTTTGGTCACCAGCCAGCCATCCTGCAGCTGCATCCGCTGGCCGCTTTTCGCCATCGCCAGCTGCGAGCCGCGCATCAGCATCAGCGGATCGTTTTGCAGTTCTTTGCCGCTGACGCCGGAAAATGCAGAATAGAGCTGCGAGAGGATCCATTGCGCCTGCGCTTCGCCGCCGTTTTGCAGGCGCGCGCGGGTAGCGGGGTCAATTAAACCGTTACGATGTTGCCAGAAAAACGCGCCCCAGGCCTGCTGGCTCTCAGCATCCATTGGGCCTTTTACCTCGGCCAGCGCTTTCGATGTTTGCAGCAGCCGCAGCCAGTCGCGGGCCACCTGCGGATCGGCCTGTTTACCGGGGCTGACCAGCCACACCAGTTGGCGGTCAAGACGCTGCATAAAACCGTCGTTCAGGCCAGGCGGGATTGCGCCAAGCGTCTGCTTCGGCAGCATAGCCAGTACGCTGCTGTTAAGCCGGGCCTGCGGCAGCAGCGCCAGCAGCGCGCCCGCCAGGATCAGGCAGACGATAGCCCATAACAGCGCAGGGCGTTTACTGGGCGGCAAAGCGTTGGCGTTCGTCATCGGTCAGTTGCGCTGGCGTCAGTTGATGTTGGGAAAGCGTAATATCGGTGCGATCGCCTTGTTTGTCGTTGAGCTGAATATGCTCCAGATAGGTTTTTCCGGCCAAATCGATGCGGGCAAAAATCTTATCCAGCGGCGTAGTGATGGGCGTCAGGCGCAGCGTCCACTGGCCTTCGCCTTTATCGGCAAATTCTACGCGGAAGTTCTCTTCCAGGACTTTACGATCCGCCTGGAACAGCGCGCGTAGCAAATGGTTGAACTGGAACATCTGCGGGTTGTTTTCAGCGGTGATGGTCTGCGGCGGCTGACCGTTAATTGCCTGCACCATCCGTTTATCATCCAGCAACAGTTGCATTGGGAACGGCGAGGTTTGATCCCACAGTAAACCCTTATCGCGGGCGATCAACATCTGTCCCTGGGATCGCAGCGGCTGCGGCAGATCCTTAATCGTGCGAACTTGATCGAAGTGGGCGCGCACCACCGGCTGTTCGGTAAAACGTTGTTGCAGGGTATCAAGCGTCAGGGCGCTGACCAACGGGCTGATAAACAGCCCTAACAGCAGCAGTAATCTCATGGTGTGACCCCCATGCGTTCAAACAGGATATTCGGGCTGACGAAACACATCTCGCGGCTATTTTCGTCCACCGCGACCTGGATGGTGTAGCCGGTGGTGGTACGTTTGCCGCTATCGGCATCAAAAATTTCGTAGCCAATGCGTAGACGGTTCTCAAACTCTTCTATCCGCGCGCGGACGCGAATGCGCTGCTCGAAGGTGATAACGTCGCGGTATTTCACGCGGGTATCGACCACCGGCCACAAATAACCAGAATCTTTCATCTGCCGGTAGCCGTAGTTGAACTGGTTAAGCAGCGCCTCACGGGCAATTTCGAAGTAGCGGAAATAGTTGCCATGCCACACGACACCCATCATATCGATGTCATGAAACGGAATTGTCAGCTCTACTTCAGCAGTAAAACGGGGATCGTTAAGCACCCTTTACTCCTTGTCTTTGGGATCCGGCAGATGCCAGAAATCGAAAAAGTTGAACCAGTCGAGCGGCGACTGCAGCGCGTAGTGTTCCAGCCGTTCGGCGTAGCGGTCGATGATGTGTTGCAATGCCTGCTGGCGTTCGGCGCGCGGCAGCAGCAGCGGATCGGCGAACGGTTCGCAGTAAATGCGTAGTTTGTCCTGTTGGCGTAGGGCGAAAATCAAATTAACCGGGCAGCGCAAAATGGCTGCCAGGATAAACGGCCCTTGTGGAAAGGGGGCGGCTTGCCCCATAAAACGGCTCCAGCAGACGCGCCATTCACCGCCGCGCTGCGGGTTAACCGCAATACGGTCGCCGACAATAGCGATCCATTCGCCGCGATCCAGCTTTTCTTGCAGCAGCATGGCGGTTTCCGGGCCGATATCGGTCACCGGCATTAGGTTCAGCCCGGCCTGAGGCGCCATCTCCGCCATAATTTGTTTAAAACGTTGCGCGTTTTCGCTGAACACCAGGGCGTTGATGGTTTTGCTGCCCTGCAGTTGCGCCAGCGCGCGGCAGGCTTCGACATCGCCGAGATGCGAGGCCAGCAGTAGTTTTCCTCGCGGGTCGCTAATATTTAGCGTCTCCTCGGCGCCTGCGGCAAAGACCACGTCGCGACCAAACTGTAACTCGCCGCGCCAGCTGGCGATTTTATCCAGCATCGCCTCGCCAAAGCGCAGGAAATGCCGGTAGCTGGTCAGAGTTGGCGGTAACGGCATCTGGCGCGCGGAGAGCTGTTCGCGCGCGCGGGTTATCCATTGTTGCGACGCGCGGCGCGCCGTCGCGGCCGTCAGCCAGTACACACCGACTACCGGATAAAGCAGCAACGAGAATGCCTTGCGCCCCAGCAGTCGCCACACCAGCAGCATCAGGCGCATTCCCCATAATCCTTTTACCTCCTGCTGGCGCGCCCAGTGCGGCGAGGCGCGGCGAAACAGCAGGGAGGGGATCCGCGGCAGCATGCCGAGGAACAGACGCGTGTGCATCAGCGAGATGCGGCAGTTATCTTTGAAGGCATCAAAATGCGACAAACCGTCCGGTGGATAGGTCACGCGGGTCGGAATAAAGTAGCTGGTGTTCCCCTGCCAGTAGAGGCGCACCATCACTTCGGTATCGAAATCCATGCGCTGGCCGAGCGTCACGCGCTGCGCCAGCCGCAGCGTTGGCATCACCGGATAGACGCGAAAGCCGCACATGCTATCTTTCAACTGCAGTGATAGCGTTTCAATCCATACCCAGATGTGGGTTATCCAGCGCCCGTACAGGCGCGAACGCGGGATGGAGTCGTCGTAAATCGGCTGCCCGGAAATTAACGCTTCGGGGTGGGCCTGCGCCAGCGCCAACAGTTGCGGAATATCTTCGATGGCGTGCTGACCATCGGCATCGACCTGCACCGCGTGGCTGAACCCAGCTTCCGCAGCGGCCTGTAGTCCATGGATCACCGCAGCGCCTTTGCCTGCGTTCCGAGGTAAGCGGATTAGGGTCAGATTGGCAGTTTCCGCCGCCAGCCGATCCAACTGCTGCCGCGTGCTGGTATCGCTGCCGTCGTCCACCACGATGCAAGGCAGGCCAAAGGGCTGCAGGCGCGCCAGCACTTGCGGCATCATTGCGCCGTGGTTATAGCAGGGAATCAGCACGCAGGGAGAGAAATCTAACGGCATAAGCGAATTTTCCCGCTGCTGGCGGTATGTCGCGCTTCGCCGTCGTGGCGCAGATAGCTAAACGTAAGAGTCTGGCGCGCTTCCTGCCAGTTGAGGGCGAGCGTAACGGTTGTGTCCGGCAATAGCGGCGACTGAAACTTCACGTTCTGAACGCTGTGAAAACGCCAGCCGGGGGCCAGCAGCGTGGTGGCGTAATGCATCGCCCACTCCATCTGCGCGACGCCGGGTAGTAGCGGCTGCACGGCAAAATGGCCGCGAAACCAGAATAGCGCCGGATCGAGATATAGCACGATTTCAACCCGATCGGCTTGCGGCTGACGGCGCTCAATTTCATGGGGCTTCACGAAATAACTCCTGTAATTGCGCGTAGACACGCTTGTTCATGCTGTTAACGGGGAGCTCGTCAATCACCCGCCAGTAACGAGGGATAGCCACAGGCTCCAGCAAGGCGCGCAGCGCTTTCCGCCACTGTAATTCCTGGCTTTTCCCCCAGCGGCGGCGGGTATCGTCGTCCAGCACTAACAACGCGCCAACGCTCTGGCGGCTGCCGCGGGTAATCGGCACGACGGCGGCCTCAAGAATGCCATCCAGCTCCAGTAATCGGTGTTCCACTTCGCTTAGTGAAATGCGCTTCTCTTCAATTTTAACCACCCGGTCGCGACGACCTGCCAGCTGGAATTGACCACTTTCATTGAATTGCAGAATGTCATCGACAACCAGGCCGTTATCGTCGGCGATTAGCGGCGAAAAAAGACGGAATGTGTCGCCATGCGGCTGAAAACGGATGCCGGTGAACGGCTGCCATGGCGTGTCATCCTGCAGGCGCTGACGGCAGGCGATAACCCCGCTTTCCGTGCTGCCGTAGATTTCATCCGGCCAGACAGCAAGCCAGCTGGCGGTTTGCATCGCATCCTGCCAGAGCAGCTTGCCGCCGGCGGACAAAATCATCGTGACCGGTGGTGGGGGCAACTGGCGATCGAGACGTTTGAGGAAAGCCGGACTGCTGATAAACAAATAATGATGATCATGGCTTAATGCCGCCAACTGCTCGGCGTACTCAATCATCGCCGCGTGCAGCGGCAAACCCAGCGCCATTGGCAGGAACAGGCGGAACGTCAGGCCATATAAATGCTGTGGCGCGACCGATGCCACTACTCTGATATCTGCCAGGCGTCCGGCATAGTGCGCAGCTAACAGCGCCGCCTCGCGGTCGAGACTCTTGACGGGCTTACTAATTCGCTTCGGTTCACCGGTAGAACCGGAGGTAAAAAGCTCAATATCGGCGTCATCGTCGATTGCCGGGAATGCGTATTCGTGGGGGGCGGCCGTCATTGCGGAATGCACAACCTGTACCGGCCCGCGCCACGCCAGCGCCTTATCGCTCAATATGCCGTCGAAAAGCGCCCGCTGTTCGTTTAATAGCGACGCTCGGCTATGGCCAGGGAGCACAGGCGTTTTTCCCGCATGCAGCGTGGCCAACAGCGCAACCATAAACAGGTAGCTGTTGTCAAAACAGAGCGCCCAGCGCTCGCCTGGCTGCTGTTGCAAGCAGGAAAGCAAATGAGCGACATCGTAGCGCAGATGCGCCAGCGTCCAGCGGCGCTCTTCCTGCCACGCAATCAGGGTTTGCGGCGGGCGCGGGGCGCTGAGCCACTGGGCCAGCGTGAGGGGCTGCATCATGGTTTATCTCGTTTAATCACCCGCTGACGCACCAGCCACTCGCCGGCCATCAACATCCCTATTAGCAGATAGGAAATCATGCCGTTCCAGGCCGTCCACAGCGACATGTCGCCATGCAGCGCGGTAAATAGCGCAATACCGCCGTTGCCAACGAAAAAGGCGCACCAGATTTGGGTAACCCGGCGGGTGTAACGCAACGCACGTTCAGGAAGAGCCGGTTCCCGCAGCCGCGCCAGGCGCTCGACTATCGGCATGCTTGACCACAACGAGCCGCCAAACACTGCCAGCATCACAGTGTTCACTACCACCGGATAAAACAGCAGCAACTGATGGGTTTTTAGCAGATAGCTGGCAATGCACAGCGTCATGCCGGTTGCCGCTACGACCTGAGTGACCACGTTCAGCGGCCCCGCCTGTCGCCGGGTCTGGCGAAAGCGTAAAAACAGCAGTAGCGTCATTAACGGTAGTAGCCATTGCAGACTGTTATGCGCCAGGCCAAACCAGACTAAAAACGGCCAGGCCAGCAGCAATACCCCTGTCATTAACGGAACGACCGGCAGCGAGCGGATGCCCGACACGGTGAATTACGCTTCTTTCAGTAAGTGTTCTACCGCATCGACGACATCCTGCACGGTGCGTACGGTTTTAAACTCTTCTGGCTTGATTTTCTTACCGATTTTCTTTTGCAGATGGACGATCATGTCGATGGCGTCGATGCTGTCCAGTTCGAGATCTTCGTACAGGCGGGCCTCAGGTTTAATATCCTGCGGATCGATTTCAAATACCTTCACCAGCAGCGAGGAGACTTCTTCGTAAATGGCTTGTTGTTCGGTCATGACGGTTCTCCTCAGGCACGCTGCGCTTGAATAAATGATGCCAGCGTGGCGACGGAGAAGAAGTGCTGGCGCATCTCTTCGCTTTCAGCCGACAGCACCACGCCATACTGATTTTTCACCGCCAGCCCCAGCTCCAGCGCATCGATGGAGTCCAGACCCAGGCCATCGCCAAACAGCGCGGCGTCGGTGTCGATATCATCTGCGGACAACTCGTCCAGGTTCAATGTACTGATTATCAGATTCTTAATTTCAAGATAAAGCGCTTGCATCATTAATTCCTGTTTCAGGTGTAGTGCCTGATTCTAATTTAAGCAAAATATGCCGGTTTAACTGCCGTGCGGCCAGCGCCGGTTCTTGTTTATTTGCCTCGTAAAACTGGTCTATCCGCAGCCGTTCTCCGACTTCGACGGTAAATAACGGCTTCGTTCGCGGCGCGTCGTACCATTTGCTCTGTTTACCCAGCATATGCTCGGTACAACGGATGATGACGACGCGCAAATCGCTGCCGCAGCGCACGGCGATATTGGCCGCGCCGCGCTGCAGCTGCATTTTTTCCCCCGGCACCGTTCGGGTTCCTTCCGGGAAAATCAAAATAGTATCGCCCTGCTGTAAGCGCTGCCGGCTGGCCGGGAGCAGGGCATCGGCCCGATCGTTAATTAAATAATCTGCCGCGCGGATCACGCCGCTGACAAATGGGTTTTTCAGCAACGCGCTTTTCACCAGACAGTCGGTCTCCGGCATCACCGAGGCCAGCATCACGTAGTCGATAAGGCTGGGATGATTAGCGACCACCAGGCAACCGCGCTCCTGATGTAAAATATCGCGTCCTTTGATCTGGTAATCGAGTACGCCGACGCCTTTTACCACGCCGAGAAAACAGCGGAAACTGAGCGAAATACTGCGCCGTGCTATACGGCGGCGTCGGGTCTTATCGCGCACCAGGACCAGCAATAGATTGAACCAGACGACAGAGAGCAGCAGCCCGCCAAGGCCAAACAGCGCGAAACAAACACCGGTCATTGCCGCGCGCCAGAGCCGATTGAGCCGACACAGAAGCGCGTTCATGAACGGCTCCATTGCCACTGCACGCGTTCTCCTGGCAGCGTGAATGCGCGCGCATTTTGCAAATAATACTGTAAAAACAACAGGCTTTGCGGCAGCGCAATCTCTTCGACTGCATCATGGCGTTGTGCTTTACACTGCCATTCGCTTCCCGCTTCAATGACCCACGCCACCGCGTAGGGCCAGGTTGGCATCGTTGGTGGTAGCTGCGAGTGATAAAACTCCGGCAGAAAACCATCGAAATCAACCATCAAGATGCGCTGATAGCCCGCCTGTAGTAGAGCCATCGCTTCATATAAACCCTGCTGGAAAGTATCGCGACCGGCAGAAAGGGATGACGACGCAATGGGTTTTTTCGCCGCAATCGTCAAATTACCGACGGCGGAATTATGTACCGACAAGGCGAAATCGGTAGGCGAGACCGCCTGCTCCATCGCCAGGGCGTGGAGGATCCGATAGTTACGCTCTAGTTCACCGTGACGGCTGGTATAGAGCACAGCATCGATCGCATGGCGGCGCAGCATCGCCAGCCCACACTCCACGGCTAGCCTGCTGCCGGAGCTAAGTCGGCGGGCGGTCATCATCGGTAATTCGCTAAGTTTGGCCGGCGCTGCGGCTGGATCGATGGCGTGCAAATGCTGTGACCACCGTTGCCACTGCTCGGTGCCACTGACTCCAGGCGCGAAGGCCTGCCAATCAACTATGTTAAATGAAAATGTCATCTACACGCGTCCGCGAAAAATCAATTATTTTTCTGACATATCAACAAGGTATGTCCAACGCCCAAATTATCGTGACGTTGTTCTACCCGGAAACCCGCCATTTCCAGATAGCGATAAAACTTCTCTACGCTGTAGAAACGACTGTTGCCGTTGGCCATACAGGTAAAGTAGAGCGAAGACGCATTCAGACTAAATGATGCTGCTTCAAACTTTTGCGCATCCCAGAACAGCTCCAGAATACACAGGCGCGCGCCGGGTTTCATGACCTGCGCGACGTTACTGAGTAGCGTGATAATTTGTTCCGGGGAAAAGCAGTCAAGGAACTGGCTCATCCACCAGATATCCGCCTCTCCTGGTAAGGGGGCGTCACTCAGCATATCCACAGCATGACAGTCAATGCGGTGGGTAAGGCCCGCATTTTCTATATTTTCGCGGGCCAGCGCAATTTGTTGTGGCAAATCTAATAACGTAATCGCGATATTTTCATCATACTGGCAGCAGCGTAGCGCCCACTTACCGGTATTTCCGCCGACATCGTACAGGGTTGCGGGCCGGCTGGCGAATACATGTGGCAGCGCGGCGCTAAAGGCACCGTCGGAATAGTAATGATCGAAAGCAAACCAGCTTTTACGCGCCGCTTGCGGAAGTTGCGATAATGCCGGGTAAATCGTTGGCCACTCACCAAAAACTTTTAAACCAGATGGTTTACCTTCCTGTAACGCATTTTCCAGAAAGAATAATCCCTGATAACAAACGTCCTGAGTAAAATCCATATTTACACGGGTCATCGTATCATGGAGTAAGAAATGTCCCACTTTAGCGAGGTAATAGCGTTCTTCTTTATAGGTAACAATACGCCCGCTTAATCCCATATCCAGCAAAACGCCTACAGCATATTCATTTCCCTCACAATTTTCGCTAATTGCTTCAAGGGTCGCGCCGCGTTTACCTTGCCGATCGAGATAATCCAGGATGCCTGAGTTACGCAGACATAACGCGGTTTGAAAGAGCATAGGAGCGAAAGCGATGCGTTGCGCTTCCGTGATAGCATCCAGTGCGCTAAGAGAGTCCTGTTGGTACACGTTCGGCACAACCTTTTTCAATCAATGAGAGGGGAACGGGCCAATACTGGCCCGTTGAGGAGTTACTTCTGCAACGCCGTATTAGCGGCGAGGGTAACCTGAATATCTTTATCGAGATTGTGCACCCAGCGATTATAGTTTCTATGAATCTTTCCGCCGGAAGCCATTAGATTAAGGCTGCTCACGTAATTAATAGAATAGCTTGTTGCTGAGTAGTTAATTTTAATATCCGCGGAGTGGGCTCGGTTTTGCAAATGCCCTTTGATAACGCCAGGACCTGCATCGGACATAATCCATTCACGTTGAATACCCGCCTGGAGAATAGCATTCTTGACCTGAGCTTCGGTATGACCCGCGCTAACCGTAGTCTGGACCTGTTCAATCGGCGCAGTGCGCGCGCAACCCGCCAGCGCGCCGACAACCGTGGCGGCAACAATCCAATGAATAACCTTTTTCATGAATACTCCCTATCGATATATTTGTTGAGAAAATACTTAGGTCAATGTCAAAAATAATAATATCGTCGTGATGTCGTGTTTTTATTCAGGTTGTTTATTTAATTTGTTTTACTTTAAAAATGTGACAAATAAATATCCTAATGTTATAGGAATGCTGATTTTCGGATAAAGCGACGGCGCAGGTATGCTGCGGGGTGAAGTATAAGTAAATTAACTCCGCTTAATCAATGAATATAATCGGTAAGTTATGTCTTAATTTTACGCATTTTAAATCGCCAATCGCCGTTGATTTATTGCCAGAGTAATATTGCGGCTAAGGGCTGCTTTTCTGTACACGTCGTGGTAATAGTGAAGCGTGTCGTATCAATTTGGTGGAACCTAATGCCTGAACCCGTCGCCGAACCGGCGCTCAGTGGACTGCGCCTCAATCTGCGGATTGTCTCCGTCGTAATTTTTAACTTTGCCAGCTATCTCACTATCGGCCTGCCGTTGGCGGTTCTGCCAGGCTACGTTCACGATGTGATGGGGTTTAGCGCCTTCTGGGCCGGGCTGGTGATTAGTCTGCAGTATTTCGCCACGCTGTTGAGCCGACCGCACGCCGGGCGCTACGCCGATCTGCTTGGACCGAAAAAGATTGTCGTTTTCGGCCTTTGCGGCTGTTTCCTGAGTGGTTTGAGCTATCTGCTGGCGGCCTGGAGTAGCGGCTGGCCGTTGCTGAGTCTGCTGCTGTTATGTTTGGGACGAGCGATCCTCGGCATTGGCCAGAGCTTCGCCGGCACGGGCTCGACGCTATGGGGTGTAGGCGTTGTCGGCTCGCTGCATATCGGGCGGGTGATTTCGTGGAACGGGATTGTGACCTACGGCGCGATGGCGATGGGCGCGCCGCTGGGCGTGCTGTGCTATTCATATATTGGCCTCGGCGGCCTGGCGATGGTCATTATGGCGGTCGCTTTGGTGGCTATCCTCTGCGCGCTACCGCGAACGGCGGTGAAAGCGACGAAAGGTAAAGCGATGTCATTTCGCGCGGTGCTCGGCCGGGTTTGGCCTTACGGCATGGCGCTGGCGTTGGCTTCTGCCGGCTTCGGGGTGATCGCGACCTTTATAACTCTGTTTTATGACGCAAAAGGCTGGGACGGCGCGGCCTTTGCGTTAACGCTGTTCAGCTGCGCGTTTGTCGGCACGCGGCTGCTTTTTCCCAACGGTATTAACCGCCTCGGCGGCCTGAACGTGGCAATGCTCTGTTTTAGCGTGGAGGTTATTGGCCTGCTGCTGGTGGGCTTTGCACTGACGCCGCTGATGGCGAAAGTCGGGACTTTCCTCACCGGCGCGGGGTTCTCGCTGGTTTTCCCTGCGCTCGGCGTAGTCGCAGTAAAAGCAGTACCGCAGCACAATCAGGGCTCGGCGCTGGCGACCTATACCGTATTTATGGATTTGTCGTTGGGAGTGACCGGGCCGTTGGCCGGTCTTTTGATGGCGTGGACCGGGATACCAACGATTTATTTGGCGGCGGCAGGGCTGGTGATGGCGGCGCTACTGCTGGGCTGGCGGTTAAAAAAACGGCCCCCGGTGGTGGAACCGGAGGCCGCTGCATCAGGGCAATAAAATTAGTTAATGACCAGCGTGTTGACGATGCTTTCTGCTTCGGTCTGCGCCTGTTGCTGGTTGTCCGCTGGCAGAGTGACCTGCAGGGTCAGCAGTTTGTCATCGACTTTACCGAGCAGCACGGAGGACCATGCGGTCTGCCCTTTGGCGGAAATAATGCTGTCCAGTTGCTGTAAGGTGTGGCCTTTGATCTCAATTGATTTGTTAGACACGACTTGCAGCTGCGGGTCGCGGCTGCGCTGCTGATCTTCCAGACGTTTGGACAGCACCGCCAGATCTTCATTAGTGCTGTCGCCGACGATCACAATCACCGCTTTCTGGCCGGTGGCGTCGGAATAGACGTGCATATTGTTGGCCTGGGTGCCGAGCTTACCGCTCTGGTCGGCCATACCTGCCGGCAGAGTGAAGCTCAGTTTACCATCCAGCAGGCTAATCGCCTGGCCGCTGGTGTTGCTCTCTGCTGCTGCCCCGACGGTCGGCGCTTTTGAATCGCTGTTATCACAGGCCGCAAGCCCCATAACCAGCAGGCCAATACCGACATATTTAACCAAATTGCGCATTGACATCTTCCTTTCGATAAACGGCCATTAACGGCTCATCCGGTTATCTTATCACAACCGTTAGCGAGTACCTTTAACCTGGCTGCAATGCCGACAAATCAGATTTATCCGCCAGTCTTTTCAACAGCATATTCAACAGCACGCCGTACATCGGCAAGAAGAAGACGATGCTGATAAGTACTTTGAAGCAGTAGTCGACGATGGCGATTTCCCCCCAGTGGGCGGCCATAAACGGATCCGGGCTGCGCCAGAAGGCGATGAAGAAGAAGGCCAGGGTATCGCTGACGTTACCGAACAGGGTCGACGCCGTCGGCGCCAGCCACCAGCGACGATTCTGACGCAGGCGGTTGAAGACGTGGACGTCGAGAATCTGCCCCAGCGCATAGGCCATAAAACTGGCGGCGGCGATACGGGCGACGAACAGATTAAAGGTGCCCAGCGCGGCAAAGCCCTGCCACTCGCCCATATAAAACAGCGCCGAAATGCCATAGGAAATAATCAGCGCCGGGATCATCACCGCGAAGATGATGCGTCGCGCCAGCGGGGCGCCAAAAATGCGCACCGTCAGATCGGTGGCGAGAAAAATAAAGGGAAAACTGAACGCGCCCCAGGTGGTATGGAAACCAAAAATGGAGATCGGCAGCTGGACCAGATAGTTGCTGGAGGTGATCACCAGCAGATGAAATAGCGAAAGCCAGACGAGCGCTTTCTTACGCTGTACGGTAGTAAAGGGATTCATATTGTGACCTTTTTATGCCCGTCATGCTTCATATCAATGAAGGAATCGGGAGCGGAACGTTGGGGTGAGGGAACCCAATTAAAAACGGCTGCATGATACTGCGTTGAGAGCGTAATGCAATGGTTGTTTTTCGCGCAAACGTTAACCTGGCTTGCGTACTGGCGAAGTGGGGGTAAACTAGGGCCGTTTTGTTGAAGTGAGATAAAAATGAGCGAACTTTTCTCCAGTCCTGACCATACGCTGGACGCCCTTGGGCTCCGCTGCCCGGAGCCGGTGATGATGGTGCGTAAAACCGTGCGTACCATGCCGGTGGGCGAGACCCTGCTGATCATTGCCGACGATCCGGCGACGACCCGCGATATCCCCGGTTTTTGCCTCTTTATGGAGCATGAACTGGTGGCGCAGGAAACCGAAGCCCTGCCGTACCGCTATTTAATCCGCAAAAGCCACTGAACCCATCCCGGATAGCGGCGCGTTGCGCCTTATCCGGGCTACCCAACGATCTGGAACCGTGCTGCGCAAGCCGGGAATATCGCTTCAACATTACTTTTTACGCAATAACCGCAGAGCATTAGCCGTTACCAGCACCGTCGCGCCGGTATCCGCCAGCACCGCCAGCCACAACCCGGTCAGGCCGAGAAGGGTCGTGACGAGGAAAATCCCCTTTAACCCTAAAGCGATGGCGATATTCTGGCGAATATTGGCATGGGTGGCGCGCGCGAGCGAAATCATCTGCGCCAGGCCGGTGAGGCGATTATGAGTCAGCGCCGCGTCGGCGGTCTCCAGCGCTACATCGGTGCCGCTGCCCATTGCAATACCGATGGTCGCCGCTTTCATCGCCGGGGCATCGTTGATGCCGTCGCCGACCATTGCCAGCGGCGCGTTGGCGTTAAGCGCCATCACCGCTTGCACTTTGTCTGCCGGCAGCAATCCGGCGCGGAACTCCAGACCCAGTTCATTGGCGATAGCCGCCGCAGCGCGCGGGTTATCCCCGGTGAGAATCACCCCCTGTACGCCCAATTGATGCAGCTCATCCACCGCCTGACGCGCATCGTCGCGCAGGGTATCGCGCAGCGCCAGAATGCCGAGCAGGGTATCATCGCGCAGCACCAGCACCACCGTCTGTCCGGCGCTCTCCAGTTGCTGGATCTGCGCCTCATGTTCAGCAGGTGCAGCCTTACTGGCCGCGCAGATTAAGATGCGGCTGCCGTTGACCTCGGCCTCTATCCCGGAACCGGCCAGCGCCCGCTGGTTGTGCGCAACGGGAATAGTCAGCTTACGCTGCTGCGCTTCGCGTACGATAGCCTGCGCCAGCGGGTGGCTGGAGCCTTGTTCAACCGCTGCCGCCAGCGCCAGCAGGCCGTTTTCATCAACGTCGGCGGCGGCGATAACGCGGGTGACCTGTGGTTGGCCGATGGTCAGAGTACCGGTTTTATCGAACGCCACCTGGCGCACCTGGCCCAATTGTTCCAGCGCCGCACCGCCTTTAATCAGCGCCCCGCGCCGTGCGGCGACCGCCAGACCGGAGGTAATCGCCGCCGGGGTAGAGATGACCAGCGCGCAAGGGCAGCCGATTAACAGCAGCGTTAAGCCTTTATAGATCCACGGCAGCCAGGCGCTGGCGAAGAACAGCGGCGGTACGATGGCAACCAGCAGGGCGACCACCATAATGGCCGGGGTGTAGATCCGGCTGAAGCGATCGATGAAGCGTTCAATCGGCGCCCGGCGCTCCTCGGCTTCCTCAATCAGTTTGAGGATCCGGTCAATGGCGCTATCTCCCGGTTCGGAGATAACGGTCAACTGCACCAGCCGATCGACGCTGGTGGCGCCCGCCGCTACGCGCTCGCCGGCTTTACGTTCCACCGGTACCGATTCGCCGGTCAATGCGCTTTCATCGAAGCTGGCAAACGGCGATAGCAGCTCGCCATCGGCCGGCAGACGCCCGCCGGCGGCGACCTCAATCACATCGCCGGGGCGAAGGTCACGTTGGGCGACGGTCTCACGCTCGCCGTTGCGCAGGCGAACGGCGGTATCAGGTTTGAGCGCCATCAGGGCGCTCACGCCCTGGCGCGCGCGGCTGGCGGCCCAGCCTTCAAGCCGTTCGCCGATCAGAAACAGCAGCAGAACCATTGCCGCTTCGGCGGTGGCACCGATAAACAGCGCGCCGATAGCGGCAACGCTCATCAGCGTTTCAATGGCAAACCAGCTGCCGCTTTTAATCAACCGCAACGCCTGGCGGGCAACCGGCCACAGGCCGACGAGGGTAGTGGCGACAAACGCCAGCTTGCCGAACGGGTGGTTAAACTGTTCGAGCCCCCAGCTGAGCGCCATCATCACTACCAGACTCAATAACGCCAGGTTTTCCTGCAGCCATGAACGTTGCGGTTTCTCTTCCTGCGGCGCGTCAGCATCGCGCAGGGTATAACCCGCGGCGCGTACCGCGTTTTCGACCTGCGAACGGATATCGCTTTCGGCGTTGACCAGCAGCTTCTCGGTGGCGAACAGCACCTGCACCTGGCTGACGCCGTCGATTTGGCGCACGGCGGTTTCCACCTTGCGGGCGCAGGCCGCGCAGTCCATGCCGTCTACCTGCCAGCTATAGCGGGCGCCATTGAGCGGCTGCTCAGCGGCGGCGGTTTCCCCGGCGCAGGCGCGATCGGCACAGCAGCTTTCAGCGGGCTCTGTCGCCGGGGTAAATTTGAATGACGAGAACTGGGGGACTTTTTTGTCCTGAGATTCTGGTGTCGACATGGCACCCTCCGGGTAATGATAATTTTCTCATTACCCGCAGGATACACTCTGGAGTCGACTCCAGAGTCAAGCAGTAAATTACAGATACAGCGCGCGAACGATCAGGAAGTGCCCGGCAAAGTAGAAGGCCGCGGAAATGGCGTTATCGGCGCGGAAACGACGGCGATAGTGGCTAATCAACCAGACGGCGTTACCCAACAGCAGCGAAGCGGCGCCAAGGAAGCCGGAAAGCGCAGTATCGGTCGGCCGCACGAACCACAGTTCACCCGCCAGCCACACCATCACCAGGGTCATACCGATAAAGGTCAGCACCGGCATGCGCATCTCTTCCAGGCGCGTCCAGATAATTGCCAGCAGCAGCGCGCCGAGCACCAACAAGACCAGCGGCAGCGGCCAGAAGAACGATAGCGTCATCTGGCTGGCGAACCAGATCGTATACAGCAGATGAGAGAGGAAGAATGCGCCGACCGCGTACATCACCCGCTGGCGCGGCAGCAGGGTTAAGGCATCGCCGAGCAGCGAAGCGCACAGGCCCGCCAGCACCAGGTAGCTAATGGCGTTGAACATCGGCGCCTGCCAGGCTAACAGCAGCAACAGAAGCAGGGTGACCGGTTTAAAGACCCAGCGCTGCCAGGCCGGCCCACGATAGGACGCATCGACGTATAGCCATGCGGAGAAACAGACAGCAATAAACGACCAAAGCATAGTAAGTCCCTGTATCTGTTATCATTAAATAAGCGATTGCGCTTACGGTACTGGATCTCAGTGTAGTGGTTTGGGCCAGAAGATGACAACGTTATTCAATGCGCGTTATCCTTATTCCTGATAATTCTTATGGGTACGCAAATGAGTAAAGTTCCGCTATTTTTTGTGCTGGTGGTCGCGGTGATTGTGGTGGCGGCCTCGTTTCGCTATGTGCAGCAGCGCCGGGAAAAAATGGATAACGACGCCGCGCCGCTGTTGCAGAAGCGGGTGGTGGTCAGCAATAAGCGGGAAAAGGTGATTAACGATCGCCGTTCGCGCCAGCAGACGGTGACGCCAGCCGGCAGCGAGATGCGTTATGAAGCGAGCTTCCGCCCGGAAAATGGCGGACTGGAAGTGGTGTTCCGCCTTGATGCGCCGCAATATCACGCGCTGAGCGTCGGCGACCGGGGAATGCTGAGCTATAAGGGTTCAAGATTCGTCGACTTTGTTGCCGATAACTGAGCCCTGGATTAACCGTTACTTTTTCTTCAGCGTGGCCTTTAGCTTTTTCTGCCAGGCCACCAGTTCAAATACGCCGAAGATGAAAATACGAATTTGCTCAAAACGGCTCAACGGCGGCGCGTCTTTCGTCTGCGTCGCTTTCAACAGCGTCAGCTGCAGGCCATGCATCAGAATCATAAAAATCAGCGCCACGTTAACGAAGATATTCAGCGGTTTTGGGAAAGGTTGAAACAGATTCAACAGCAAAAACGCCCAAACGCATAGCATCAGCAGGCGGCCTAAATTAATCAGCATGGTTTTCTCCTTGTGCCTCGCGTTGATACAGGCGGTAGGCGACCTGTCCGGCGACTTTTTCGCGATACAGCTGCCAGTTTGCCGGAACCGGCGGTAGTCCGTTTTCTACTTCGCTCTCGACATAAATCAGCGCTTCATCAGCGAGCCAGTGGTTTTTTTCCAGCAGGCTGAGCGTTTCTTCCAGCAGCCCTTTGCGGAAGGGGGGATCGACGAAGACAATATGGTGCGGCGTACCCGGCTGGCTGAGAAACGCCAGCGTGTTGGTGTTGACCACCTTGCCGTTACTGGCTTTCAGCGTCGCGAGATTTTTTTGTAGCTGCTGCGCGACGCCGCGCTCCATTTCCAGTAGCGTGGTGCTGGCGGCATAGCGTGACAACGATTCCAGCCCCAGCGCGCCGCTGCCGGCGAAGCAGTCAAGGCAGTGGGCGTCGACCATCGACGGCGCCAGCCAGTTAAATAGCGTTTCCCGAACCCGGTCGGTGGTTGGGCGCAGACCCGGGCTCTCCGGCACCGGTAATTTACGGCCCCGCCATTGTCCGCCGATAATGCGGATCTGGCCGCTGCCTGCGTGATTTGGTTTCTTCATCTCTTTGCTCAAGTCTCAACTTCCAGCCTGCTATTCTAACGATCGAAGACCATTGACGAAACCTTAATCCGGGGGCGGTGATGCGAGTTAAGTTAAGTGATAGACTATCCAACTAATTTCATCATTTTTTCAGCTTCTGAAGCGGTTGTGTCGAAGCTGCGCCATGAATAAACAGCGAGGAGTGTGGTCGCAAATGGCAAAAGAGAAAAAACGTGGCTTCTTTTCCTGGCTGGGCTTTGGGCAAAAAGAACAGGCTCAGGAAAGCGAAACAGAACAAAAAGTAGAAGAACAACAAGAGGTTGCGGAACAGGTTCCGGCGGCGGAAACGCCTGCGGAAGCCGTACCCGCGACGGAAACGGTAAAAGAAGACCCGGAGGCCTTTGCCGCTGAGGTCGTAGAAGTCACCGAACAGGTTGTTGAAAGCGAACTGTCGCATCCGGTGGCGACCGAAGCCGTTTTGCAAGAAAAAGTGGCTGAATCGCCGGTGGCGGAAGAAATTTCTGCCCCAGAGGCCGCTTTTGAAGAAGCGCCGGTTGTTCCTGCGGTAGAAGAAAAAGTCGCTGAACCGCTGGTTGAAGAGGTGATTGCCGAGCCGGTTATCGCCGAAGCGGTTGCGGAACAGACGCCGGAAGAGGTTATCGTCGCAGAGCCTGAGGTCATCGAAGAAGAGGTCCTCCCGGAAGAGCCCGAAGCCGAACTAAGCGATGAAGAGCTCGAAGCGCAGGCGCTGGCGGCGGAAGGCGTAGAAGAGGCGCCGGAAGAACTGGCGGAAGAAGCGGAAACTCAGGAAGCGGCGCAGCAGGAGCAGGAAAAACCGACCAAAGAAGGTTTCTTCGCTCGCTTAAAACGCAGCCTGGTGAAAACCAAACAGAATTTGGGTTCCGGATTTATCAGCCTGTTCCGCGGTAAAAAAATCGACGACGATCTGTTTGAAGAGCTGGAAGAACAGCTGCTGATTGCCGACGTTGGGGTGGAAACCACGCGTAAGATTATTACCAATCTTACCGAGGGGGCCAGCCGTAAGCAGCTGCGCGATGCCGAGGCGTTATACGGTCTGCTGAAAGAAGAGATGAGCGAGATCCTGACGAAAGTTGAGGAACCGCTGAATGTTGAAGGGAAAACGCCATTTGTTATTCTGATGGTCGGCGTTAACGGCGTGGGTAAAACCACTACGATCGGTAAGCTGGCGCGTCAGTTCGAGCAGCAGGGTAAATCGGTGATGCTGGCGGCGGGGGATACTTTCCGCGCGGCGGCGGTGGAGCAGCTGCAGGTCTGGGGCCAGCGTAACGAGATCCCGGTGATTGCCCAGCACACCGGCGCTGACTCAGCCTCGGTTATTTTTGACGCCATCCAGGCGGCGAAAGCGCGCAATATTGATGTGCTGATTGCCGATACCGCGGGTCGTCTGCAGAATAAATCGCACCTGATGGAAGAACTGAAGAAGATTGTCCGCGTAATGAAGAAACTGGACGTCGACGCGCCGCATGAAGTTATGCTAACCATCGACGCCAGCACCGGGCAGAACGCGATTAGCCAGGCCAAACTGTTCCACGAAGCGGTGGGGCTGACCGGCATTACGTTGACTAAGCTTGACGGAACCGCGAAGGGCGGGGTTATCTTCTCAGTGGCTGACCAGTTCAGTATTCCGATTCGCTATATTGGCGTCGGCGAACGTATTGAAGATCTGCGTCCGTTTAATGCGGGCGACTTTATTGAGGCACTTTTTGCCCGAGAGGATTAAGAATGATTCGCTTTGAACAAGTCAGCAAAGCCTATCTCGGTGGGAGACAAGCGCTGCAGGGGGTGACGTTCCACCTGCAGCAGGGCGAGATGGCGTTCCTGACCGGCCATTCCGGCGCGGGGAAAAGTACCCTGCTGAAGCTTATCTGTGGTATCGAACGGCCGAGCGCCGGGAAAATTCTGTTCAGCGGCCATGATATCAGCCGCCTGAAGAGCCGCGAGGTGCCGTTCCTGCGCCGCCAAATCGGCATGATTTTCCAGGACCACCACCTGCTGATGGATCGCACCGTGTTCGATAATGTGGCGATCCCGCTGATTATCGCCGGCGCCAGCGGCGATGATATTCGCCGCCGCGTATCCGCAGCGTTGGATAAAGTCGGGCTGCTGGACAAAGCGAAAAATTTCCCCATCCAACTCTCCGGCGGTGAGCAACAGCGCGTGGGCATTGCCCGCGCGGTGGTCAACAAGCCGGCGGTGCTGCTGGCGGATGAACCGACCGGTAACCTCGATGAGGCGCTCTCGGAAGGGATTTTACGTCTGTTTGAAGAGTTTAACCGCGTAGGTGTAACGGTACTGATGGCGACGCACGACCTGGGGCTTATTTCCAGCCGTCCGTACCGCGTCCTGACGCTGAGCGACGGTCATATGCATGGAGGCCATCGGGGTGAATAAGCGCGACGCAGTGAACCAGATTCGCCAGTTCGGCAGCAAGTTCGATCGTCTCCGTAACGCCACGGGCGGCGGCAACGGCGGGCGCAATGCGCCAAAACGGCCAAAAGCGGCGCCGAACCCGGCATCGCGGAAGAGTAACGTCTTTAACGAGCAGGTGCGCTACGCCTGGCACGGCGCGTTACAGGATTTAAAAAGCACGCCGCTGGCGACCTTCCTCACCATCATGGTGATCGCTATTTCGCTGACGCTGCCGAGCGTCTGCTATATGGTCTACAAAAACGTCAACAGCGCGGCGTCGCAGTATTATCCGTCGCCGCAGATCACCGTCTATCTGGAAAAAACGCTGGATGACGATGCGGCGGCGCGGGTGGTTGGCCAACTGCAGGCGGAGCAGGGCGTTGAGAAGGTAAATTATCTGTCGCGCGATGAGGCGCTGGGCGAGTTCCGCAACTGGTCCGGGTTTGGCGGCGCGCTGGATATGCTGGAAGAGAACCCGTTGCCGGCGGTAGCGATTGTGGTGCCGAAGCTCGATTTCCAGAATACCGATTCGCTTAACACCCTGCGCGATCGCGTCTCCCGTATTCAGGGTGTCGACGAAGTGCGCATGGACGATAGCTGGTTTGCGCGCCTGGCGTCGCTGACCGGGCTGGTCGGCCGGGTGTCGGCGATGATCGGCGTGCTGATGATCGCGGCGGTATTCCTGGTGATTGGCAACAGCGTACGTCTGAGCATCTTCGCTCGTCGCGACACGATTAACGTCCAGAAGCTGATCGGCGCTACCGATGGTTTCATCCTGCGTCCGTTCCTTTACGGTGGCGCGCTGCTGGGCTTCGCCGGGGCGTTTTTGTCGCTGATCCTGTCGGAGATTCTGGTGATGCGCCTCTCTTCGGCGGTAACCGAAGTGGCGAAAGTGTTTGGTACTAAATTTGAACTCAGCGGCTTAGGCTTCGATGAGTGCCTGCTGATGCTAATCGTCTGCTCGATGATTGGCTGGGTCGCCGCCTGGCTGGCGACGGTGCAACATTTACGTCACTTTACCCCCGACTAAAAATTTTCTGGTATAATCTTTCCCTGCACTGAATATCTCTCTGCAGGGAAAGAGTCCCTGTTCGCCTCTTCCCTAATCTTTCATCTCCATGTCACATTTTGTGCGTAATTTACTCACAACGTTGCATGGAACTTGTGGATAAAATCACTGTCTGATACTACTGTGGGTGATATTCTCGTTGCTCATAAATGCTGGCATGTTTGTTGCCTGATGGGGACAAGATCATGTCAGACACTATAGATTGAGAGGATTTGAATGACCAAAGAAATGCAAACTTTAGCTTTAGCCCCCGTTGGTAACCTGGAATCGTACATCCGGGCAGCCAACACTTGGCCGATGTTATCGGCTGATGAAGAGCGGGAGCTTGCTGAAAAGCTGCATTACCAGGGCGATCTGGAAGCAGCGAAAAAGCTGATTCTGTCTCACCTGCGCTTTGTTGTTCATATTGCTCGTAACTACTCGGGCTATGGCCTGCCGCAGGCGGACCTGATTCAGGAAGGCAACATCGGTCTGATGAAAGCCGTACGTCGTTTCAACCCGGAAGTGGGTGTGCGACTGGTTTCCTTCGCCGTGCACTGGATTAAAGCGGAAATCCACGAATACGTGCTGCGTAACTGGCGTATCGTTAAAGTCGCAACCACCAAAGCGCAGCGTAAGCTGTTCTTCAACCTGCGTAAAACCAAGCAGCGTCTGGGCTGGTTTAACCAGGACGAAGTGGAAATGGTTGCCCGCGAGCTGGGTGTGTCGAGCAAAGACGTGCGTGAGATGGAATCACGTATGGCAGCGCAGGACATGACCTTTGATATGTCGTCCGATGACGAATCCGATAGCCAGCCGATGGCGCCGGTGCTCTATCTGCAGGACAAAACGTCTAACTTTGCCGACGGCATCGAAGACGATAACTGGGAAGAGCAGGCTGCTAATAAACTGACTGACGCGATGCAAGGCCTGGACGAGCGTAGCCAGGACATCATCCGCGCTCGCTGGCTGGACGAGGACAACAAGTCCACGCTGCAGGAGCTGGCGGATCGTTATGGCGTCTCGGCTGAACGTGTTCGTCAGCTGGAAAAGAACGCGATGAAAAAACTACGCGCCGCTATCGAAGCCTAATCTTCGTCTTTTAACGCCGTAGTAAATTGAGCCTCTGCTGTTTCAGCGGGGGCTTTTTGTTTTATATCCCCGTCACACCCGTTTTCTCTCCCGGCGCGAATTGCCGCGACGTTTAGCTTCAGTCACATAACTTTTACATCTCCTGCAAATTGTTGTTTCAAATTCTAAAAAATGGGGTATGTTTTGGCATAGTGTGCTGCAAAAGCGCAGGCGGCAGACCCAAATACAGTCATACTATTCTTGGTATGGACTAAAAATCAGAATAATGCGCTAACAAACAACATCACAACAAATGCAAAAACCATAATAATGGGGAGCCTCAGGATGAATATGAAGGGTAAAGCGTTACTGGCAGGATGTATTGCTTTAATTATGAGCGGTTCCGCGCTGGCGGAAGACATTAAAATTGCCGTCGTGGGAGCGATGTCCGGCCCGGTTGCCCAGTATGGCGACCAGGAATTTACCGGCGCGGAGCAGGCGGTAGCCGATATCAACGCTAAGGGCGGCATCAAAGGCAATAAATTGCAGATCGTAAAATATGACGATGCCTGCGACCCGAAACAAGCGGTGGCGGTCGCGAACAAAGTGGTGAATGACGGCATTAAATACGTTATCGGTCACCTGTGTTCATCATCCACCCAGCCGGCATCTGACATCTATGAAGACGAAGGCATCCTGATGATTACCCCTGCGGCAACCGCACCGGAGCTGACGGCGCGCGGCTATAAGCTGATTCTGCGCACCACCGGTCTCGACTCCGATCAGGGCCCGACGGCGGCGAAATATATTCTCGGCACGGTGAAGCCGCAGCGCATCGCTGTTGTTCATGACAAACAGCAATATGGCGAAGGGCTGGCGCGCTCAGTCCAGGAAAACCTGAAGAAAGGCGGCGCCAACGTGGTGTTCTTTGACGGTATCACCGCCGGTGAGAAAGATTTCTCTACCCTGGTGGCGCGTCTGAAGAAAGAAAATATCGACTTCGTCTACTACGGCGGTTATCACCCGGAAATGGGACAGATCCTGCGCCAGGCGCGCGCAGCCGGCCTGAAAACCCAGTTTATGGGCCCGGAAGGCGTGGCTAACGTTTCCCTGTCAAACATCGCCGGCGAGTCGGCAGAAGGCCTGCTGGTCACCAAACCGAAGAACTACGATCAGGTTCCGGCGAACAAACCGATTGTGGATGCCATCAAAGCGAAGAAGCAGGATCCGAGCGGCGCCTTCGTGTGGACCACCTATGCGGCGCTGCAGTCGCTGCAGGCGGGGTTAAATCAGTCTGAAGATCCGGCGGAAATCGCGAAATACCTGAAAGGGGCGAAGGTGGATACCGTCATGGGGCCGCTGTCGTGGGATGAGAAAGGCGACCTGAAAGGATTCGAGTTCGGCGTGTTTACCTGGCATGCTAACGGTACGGCAACCGACGCCAAATAATTTAACCTGCGCCTTTCACGCCGCAGATGCGTTGTCTGCGGCCCTCAACCCCGGTCACTTACTGATGTAAGCTCCCGGGGATTTCGGGTCTTGACGCCTTGCTGCAACGCGAAATGCTGGGTTAAATGTGGGGGAGCCTTTCACGCCGCAGATGCGTTGTCTGCGGCCCTCAACCCCGGTTGCGCTGCGCTTACCGGGGCTACAATTTCCAGGTAGCCCGGCTAAGCGAAGCGCCGCCGGGTTCTTCCCTGGTCACGCTGCGTTTATTGGGGCTACGGCTTAATGCTTCTCCCAACCATTCTGCTGGGCGCTGAAACCGAGCGCCTGCATAAATGCCGCCATTACGCCGCGGTCTTCCACCCCGCTATCGGCAACGCGCCAGCTATTGATATTCGGGTTATCGCTTAACGCCTCTTCCACTAAATATTGCCCAACGCCGCGGCGGCGGGTGACTTCACGCACGCACAGCTCGCTGAGCTCGCCTTCGACGCCGCGCAGGGTAACGCGTACGGCGCCGAGCAGACGTTCGTTAAAGCGGGCGACGTAAATACGATGGTTATCGTCCAGCATCAGCGCCGCAGGATCCTGCGACGGCCAGATTTTGCCTAAATCAATGCGATCCTGATCGCTGAAGTGCTGTAAACGGATAATAGTGAGCTTCATACGCGGCAGTTCCAGTCAAAACAGATGCGACAGTGTACTCAAATTTCTTGTTTGGCGGGGCGCTGTTTTGCACTCATTCATCAGGGGATTCGTTTTCCTGGTTGCACGGGGGTAGCGCAATACATCATGGATCGAAAAATAAGCAGAATTTTAACCTGATATGTAGCGTTTTATTCCGCCTTATATGCCGTTATTTTATGCTGTGAACTGGACTTTTTTTTGTTTATCTTCGCCTAAAACCAGAATATTATCTTTTCTTAATCACCTGAAAAATAGAGATTTTAATCATAATTCAGGTAAAAAACCGCGCTAAACCATTAAACTTCATGGTAAAAATGGCGTTGTTTAATAAAAGCACAGAATGCTTTTTAACCATAAAAATACAAAACATTTACATCACATCATGAACGGGGTTCTGAAGCATGAAAAGGAACGCGAAAACGATCGTCGCGGGAGTCGTTGCATTAGCGATTTCCCACGCGGCGATGGCAAAGGATATTAAAGTCGCCGTCGTCGGCGCGATGTCTGGCCCGGTTGCCCAGTGGGGCGATATGGAATTCAACGGCGCGCGCCAGGCGATTAAAGACATTAACGCCAGCGGCGGCATTAAAGGCGACAAACTGGTTGGCGTTGAGTATGACGACGCCTGCGACCCGAAACAGGCGGTCGCGGTCGCTAACAAAATCGTCAATGACGGCATTCAGTACGTTATTGGCCACCTCTGTTCCTCCTCCACCCAGCCGGCTTCGGATATCTATGAAGATGAAGGCATCCTGATGATCTCCCCTGGGGCGACCAATCCGGAACTGACCCAGCGTGGCTACCAGTACATCATGCGTACCGCAGGTCTTGACTCTTCCCAGGGGCCGACCGCCGCGAAATATATCCTCGAACACGTGAAGCCGCAGCGTATTGCGATTATTCATGACAAGCAGCAGTACGGCGAAGGGCTGGCGCGTTCCGTGCAGGACAACCTGAAGAAAGCTGGCGCCAATATCGTCTTCTTTGATGGCATCACCGCCGGCGAGAAAGACTTCTCCGCACTGCTGGCGCGCCTGAAGAAAGAGAATATCGACTTTGTCTACTACGGCGGCTACTACCCGGAAATGGGGCAGATGCTGCGCCAGGCGCGCTCCGTCGGCCTGAAAACGCAGTTTATGGGGCCGGAAGGCGTCGGTAACGCCTCGCTGTCCAACATCGCCGGCGCGGCGGCGGAAGGTATGCTGGTGACGATGCCAAAACGTTATGACCAGGATCCGGCCAACAGCGCTATTGTTGATGCGCTGAAAGCGGATAAAAAAGATCCGAGCGGCCCGTACGTCTGGATCACCTATGCCGCCGTTCAGTCGCTGGCGCAAGCGATGGACAGAACCGGTAGCCAGCAGCCGCTGGATTTAATTAAAGATTTGAAAGCTCACGGCGCGAAGACCGTGATTGGGCCGCTGAATTGGGATGAAAAAGGCGATCTGAAGGGATTTGAATTTGGTGTCTTCCAGTGGCACGCGGATGGTTCATCCACCGTCGCTAAGTAAGACGCGTTATCCCACCGCCCGCACCGCGCGGGCGGCATGAAAAAGGTTACCTTATGTCCGAGCAGTTTCTCTATTTTCTGCAGCAGATGTTTAACGGCGTCACGCTGGGCAGTACCTATGCGCTGATCGCCATCGGCTATACGATGGTTTACGGCATTATCGGCATGATTAACTTCGCCCACGGCGAGGTCTACATGATCGGCAGCTACGTCTCGTTCATGATTATCGCCGCCCTAATGATGCTGGGGATCGATACCGGCTGGCTGCTGGTCGCCGCAGGCTTTATCGGCGCTATCATTATTGCCAGCGCCTACGGTTGGAGTATCGAGCGTGTAGCCTATCGGCCTGTACGCAGCTCCAAGCGCCTGATTGCGCTTATTTCCGCCATCGGGATGTCGATATTCCTGCAGAATTTCGTCAGCTTGACCGAAGGCTCGCGCGATGTCGCGCTGCCGAGTCTCTTTAACGGCCAGTGGATTGTCGGCCACAGCGATAATTTCTCCGCCACTATCACCACCATGCAGCTGGTCATCTGGGTCGTTACCTTTATCGCCATGTTGGCGCTGACGTTGTTTATTCGCTATTCGCGAATGGGCCGCGCCTGTCGCGCCTGTGCGGAAGATCTGAAAATGGCGAGCCTACTGGGCATCAATACCGACCGCGTTATTGCGCTGACCTTCGTCATTGGCGCGGCGATGGCGGCGGTCGCAGGCGTTCTGCTGGGGCAGTTCTACGGCGTTATTAACCCCTACATCGGCTTTATGGCCGGGATGAAGGCCTTTACCGCGGCTGTGCTCGGCGGTATCGGCAGTATCCCTGGCGCGATGATCGGCGGCCTGATTCTGGGTATCGCCGAGGCGCTCTCTTCTGCCTATCTCAGCACCGAATATAAGGACGTCGTCTCCTTCGCGCTGCTGATTCTGGTGCTGTTAGTGATGCCGACCGGCATTCTGGGCCGCCCGGAGGTAGAAAAAGTATGAAACCGATACAAATTGCGATGGCGCTGCTTTCCGCCGCGATGTTCTTTGTTCTGGCGGGCGTCTTTATGGGCGTGCAGCTGGAGCTGAATGGCACCAAACTGGTGGTCGATACCGCCGCCGATATTCGTTGGCAGTGGATCTTCATCGGCACCGCGGTGGTCTTTTTCTTCCAGCTGCTGCGCCCGCTGTTCCAGAAAGCGGTTAAGAACGTCTCCGGGCCGAAATTTATTATGCCGGCGATTGACGGGTCGACGGTCAAGCAGAAGCTGTTCCTGATAGCCCTGCTGGTCATTGCCGTGGCCTGGCCGTTTATGGTGTCGCGCGGCACGGTGGATATCGCCACCCTGACGATGATTTATATCATCCTTGGTCTCGGACTGAACGTGGTGGTTGGGCTTTCCGGTCTGCTGGTATTGGGCTACGGCGGGTTTTACGCCATCGGCGCCTATACCTTTGCGCTGCTTAACCACTATTACGGTCTCGGCTTCTGGACCTGCCTGCCGCTGGCCGGCCTGGTCTCCGCGGCGGCTGGCTTCCTGCTTGGCTTCCCGGTGCTGCGTCTGCGCGGCGACTACCTGGCGATTGTGACCTTAGGCTTTGGCGAGATCGTGCGCATTCTGCTGCTCAACAATACCGAGATCACCGGCGGGCCGAACGGTATCAGCCAGATCCCGAAACCGACCTTCTTTGGTCTTGAATTTAGCCGTACCGCCCGCGAAGGCGGCTGGGATACCTTCAGCAACTTCTTCGGCCTGAAGTACGATCCCAGCGATCGGGTGATTTTCCTCTATCTGGTGGCGTTGCTGCTGGTGGTGCTCAGCCTGTTCGTTATTAACCGTCTGCTGCGGATGCCGCTCGGGCGGGCGTGGGAAGCGCTGCGTGAAGATGAAATCGCCTGCCGTTCGCTGGGCCTGAGCCCGACGCGCATCAAGCTGACCGCCTTTACTATCAGCGCCGCGTTTGCCGGCTTCGCCGGCACGCTGTTCGCCGCGCGCCAGGGCTTCGTGAGCCCCGAATCCTTTACCTTCGCCGAGTCGGCCTTTGTGCTGGCGATCGTCGTGCTGGGTGGGATGGGCTCACAGTTTGCAGTGATCCTGGCGGCTATTCTGCTGGTGGTATCGCGCGAGCTGATGCGTGATTTCAACGAATACAGCATGTTAATGCTCGGTGGGTTGATGGTGCTGATGATGATCTGGCGTCCGCAGGGGCTGCTGCCGATGACGCGCCCGCAGCTGAAGCTGAAAAACGGTCAGGCGAAAGGAGAGCAGGCATGAGTCAGCCAATATTATCCGTGAACGGCCTGATGATGCGTTTTGGCGGCCTGCTGGCGGTCAATAACGTCTCCCTTGAGCTACGTCCGCAGGAAATCGTTTCCTTAATCGGCCCGAACGGCGCGGGTAAGACCACCGTTTTTAACTGCCTGACCGGTTTCTATAAGCCTACCGGCGGCACTATTATGCTGCGCGACCAGCATCTGGAAGGGCTGCCGGGGCAGCAGATTGCGCGGATGGGGGTGGTGCGAACCTTCCAGCACGTGCGTCTGTTCCGCGAAATGACGGTGATTGAAAATCTGCTGGTGGCGCAGCATCAACAGCTGAAAACCGGCGTCTTTTCCGGCCTGCTGAAAACGCCGGCCTTCCGTCGCGCGCAGAGCGAAGCGCTGGATCGGGCCGCCACCTGGCTTGAGCGTATCGGCCTGCTGGAGCACGCTAACCGTCAGGCCAGCAATCTGGCTTACGGCGACCAGCGCCGGCTGGAGATTGCCCGCTGTATGGTGACGCAGCCGGAGATCCTGATGCTCGACGAACCGGCGGCGGGGCTTAACCCGAAAGAGACCAAAGAGCTGGATGAGCTTATCGCCGAGTTGCGTAGCCATCACAACACCACCATCCTGCTTATCGAACATGATATGAAGCTGGTGATGGGCATTTCCGATCGCATCTACGTCGTGAACCAGGGGACGCCGCTGGCCAACGGGACGCCGGAAGAGATTCGTAATAACCCGGACGTGATCCGCGCCTATTTAGGTGAAGCATAATGGTGGTGACGCATAAGATGGAAAAAGCGATGTTAACTTTTGACAATGTTAGCGCCCACTACGGCAAGATCCAGGCGCTGCACAACGTCAGCCTGCATATCAAACAGGGTGAGATCGTCACGCTTATCGGCGCCAACGGCGCGGGGAAAACTACCCTGCTCGGTACGCTGTGCGGCGATCCGCGGGCTTCCAGCGGGCGCATTGTCTTTGACGGTAAGGATATTACCGACTGGCAGACGGCGAAAATCATGCGTGAAGCGGTGGCGATCGTGCCGGAAGGGCGGCGCGTCTTTTCACGCATGACGGTGGAAGAGAACCTGGCGATGGGCGGTTTTTTTGCCGACCGCGACCAGTTTCATACCCGCATCAAATGGGTGTATGAGCTGTTCCCGCGTCTGCATGAACGCCGTATTCAGCGCGCCGGCACCATGTCCGGCGGCGAGCAGCAGATGCTGGCGATAGGTCGCGCTCTGATGAGCCAGCCGCGCCTGCTGCTGCTTGATGAGCCCTCATTAGGGCTGGCGCCGATTATCATTCAGCAGATTTTCGACACCATCGAGCAGCTGCGTGAGCAGGGGATGACTATCTTCCTGGTGGAGCAAAACGCCAACCAGGCGCTGAAGCTCGCCGATCGCGGCTACGTACTGGAAAACGGTCACGTGGTGCTGGAGGATACCGGCGACGCGCTGTTGGCCAACGAGGCGGTGCGCAGCGCCTATCTCGGCGGTTAATACATTGTAACCCGGCGTCGTTCACTTCGCCGGTTTGTAGCCCGGGCGAGGCGCTTGCGCCGACCCCGGGAGCAGATCGCACAAATACATTTAAAAGAGCCCGTTGGCTCTTTTTTTGTACATATATGTTGTACAATAAAAGAGTACAGCTTTGGAGGTTTTTATGAGAACGGTTAACTATAGCGAAGCCCGGCAAAATCTGGCCGATGTGCTGGAAAGCGCAGTGACAGGTGTACCTGTGACCATTACCCGTCGTGGGCATAAATCAGCAGTCATCATTAGCGCAGAAGAGTTTGAACGCTACCAGGCGGCCAGAATGGATGATGAGTTCGCGGCTATCATGGCGGTTCATGGTGATGAGATCAGGGAGCTTGCGGATAAATGACGCTGCAGATTATCTCAGCGGAAGAGATAATACAGTTTCACGACAGGCTACTCCGCGTCACGCCTGGCGTTGCCGGTATGCCCGATCCGGGGCGTGCCGAAGCGATAATGTATAGGGTGCTAAATAAAATTGAATATGAAGGTGTGACAGACGAGTGGCGACTTGCTGCGATGCATCTGCTGGCGATTTCTCGCGGTCATATATTTAATGATGGTAATAAGCGTACGGCACTGTTTATCACCCTGCTTTTTTTAAAGCGAAATGGAATTATATTGTCGGCGAATCCGGACTTCGTCGGCATGACCGTCGAGGCGGCAGCAGGGCAACTTACCCTGGAACAGATTGTCGCGCGCTTGCGCGGATGACAGTTAACTCGTTGCAACCCGGCGGCGCTTCGCTTGGCCGGGCTACCCAAGCCGTTGTAGCCCGGGCGAGGCGCTTGCGCCGACCCCGGGAGCCGATCGTACAAATATTATCCGTGTCTCAGCTCCCACTTTACTTCCCCCATCCTTTCATCGGCTTGTCATCTCTCTGACCCGTTACTATCTTTTTTTTGTAATAAAAAAGTTATTTTTCTGTAATTCGAACATGTCATGTTACCCCGCGAACATAAAACGCGTGAAATCGCGCATCCGGAACAACAAGAGAGATAACCGATGATATCGTTACGACATACAGCTTTAGGACTGGCGCTTAGCCTGGCAGTTGCCGGTCAGGCACTGGCAGTAACCACCATCCCTTTCTGGCACTCGATGGAAGGGGAGTTGGGTAAAGAAGTTGATTCTCTGGCGCAACGTTTCAACGCGGCCAATCCTGATTACAAAATTGTTCCGGTGTATAAAGGCAACTACGAGCAAAGCCTGAGCGCCGGTATCGCCGCCTTCCGTACCGGCAACGCGCCGGCGATTCTGCAGGTGTATGAAGTCGGCACCGCTACCATGATGGCGTCAAAAGCCATTAAGCCGGTGTACCAGGTCTTTAGCGATGCGGGTATTAAGTTCGATGAATCGCAGTTCGTGCCGACGGTGTCCGGTTATTACACCGACTCAAAAACCGGCCATCTGCTCTCCCAGCCGTTTAACAGTTCCACACCGGTGCTGTACTACAACAAAGACGCCTTCAAGAAAGCGGGCTTAGACCCTGAGCAGCCGCCGAAAACCTGGCAGGATCTGGCGGCCTATACCGCGAAGCTGAAAGCGGCCGGAATGAAGTGCGGCTACGCCAGCGGTTGGCAGGGCTGGATCCAGATTGAAAACTTCAGCGTCTGGCACGGCCTGCCGGTCGCCACGAAAAATAACGGTTTTGACGGCACCGACGCGGTGCTGGAGTTCAACAAGCCGGAGCAGGTGAAACATATCGCCCTGCTCGAAGAGATGAACAAGAAGGGCGATTTCAGCTATTTCGGGCGTAAGGATGAATCCACCGAGAAGTTCTATAACGGCGACTGCGCGATCACTACCGCCTCATCCGGCTCGCTGGCGGATATTCGTCAGTATGCGAAATTCAACTATGGCGTCGGCATGATGCCTTACGACGCCGATGTGAAAGGCGCGCCGCAGAACGCCATTATCGGCGGGGCCAGCCTGTGGGTGATGCAGGGCAAGGACAAAGAGACCTACACCGGCGTGGCGAAGTTCCTCGACTTCCTCACCAAACCGGAAAACGCCGCCGAGTGGCACCAGAAAACCGGCTACCTGCCGATTACCACCGCGGCCTACGATCTGACGCGCCAGCAGGGCTTCTATGATAAGAATCCAGGTGCTGATATCGCCACCCGCCAGATGCTGAACAAGCCGCCGTTGCCGTTCACCAAAGGCCTGCGACTGGGCAACATGCCGCAAATTCGCACCATCGTTGATGAAGAGCTGGAGAGCGTGTGGACCGGCAAGAAAACCCCGCAACAGGCGCTGGATTCCGCCGTTCAGCGCGGGAATCAACTGCTGCGCCGTTTCGAGCAAGCAACCAAATCGTAATCTGTAACTTGCCCGGTGGCGCTGTGCTTACCGGGCCTACGATGTGCCCTATGTAGGCCGGGTAAGGCGTAGCCGCCACCCGGCATTGTTCAGGAACCAAATCTCAATGTCATCATCCCGTCCGGTATTCCGCTCGCGCTGGCTGCCCTATGTGCTGGTCGCGCCGCAGCTGATTATCACGCTGATTTTCTTTATCTGGCCCGCGGGCGAAGCGCTGTGGTACTCGCTGCAGAGCGTCGATCCGTTTGGCCTTTCCAGCCAGTTTGTCGGCCTGGATAACTTCGTCACGCTATTCCACGACCCGTACTATCTGGACTCGTTCTGGACCACCATAAAATTCAGCACCCTGGTAACCGTCAGCGGCCTGCTTATTTCGCTGTTTTTTGCCGCGCTGGTCGACTATGTGGTGCGCGGCAGCCGCTTTTATCAAACGCTGATGCTGTTGCCGTATGCCGTGGCTCCCGCCGTCGCGGCGGTGCTGTGGATCTTCCTCTTCAATCCCGGACGCGGGCTGATCACTCATTTCCTTGGCGAATTGGGTTACGACTGGAACCACGCGCAGAACAGCGGCCAGGCGATGTTTCTGGTGGTCTTCGCCTCGGTCTGGAAGCAGATAAGCTACAACTTCCTGTTCTTCTTCGCCGCGCTGCAGTCGATCCCGCGTTCGCTGGTTGAGGCCGCCGCCATCGACGGCGCCGGGCCGATTCGTCGCTTCTTCAAGCTGGCGCTGCCGCTGATTGCGCCGGTGAGTTTCTTCCTGTTGGTGGTCAACCTGGTTTACGCCTTCTTCGACACCTTCCCGGTAATTGATGCCGCCACCGCCGGCGGCCCGGTGCAGGCGACCACCACCCTAATCTACAAAATTTATCGCGAAGGTTTCGCCGGGCTCGATCTTTCCGCTTCCGCCGCGCAGTCGGTGGTGCTGATGTTCCTCGTCATTATCCTGACGGTGGTGCAGTTCCGTTACGTTGAAAGTAAGGTGCGTTACCAATGATTGAGAACCGTCGCGGGCTGACGATTTTCAGCCACACCATGCTGATTCTGGGCATTGCCGTCATTTTATTCCCGCTGTACGTCGCCTTCGTGGCGGCGACGCTGGATAACAAATCGGTGTTCGAAACGCCGATGACGCTGATTCCCGGAGGGCATCTGCTGGAGAACATGAAGACCATCTGGGTGAACGGGGTCGGCGTCAACAGCGCGCCGTTCTGGCTGATGATGCTCAACAGCTTCATCATGGCGTTCGCCATTACGGTCGGCAAAATCGTGGTGTCGATGCTTTCGGCGTTCGCCATCGTCTGGTTCCGCTTTCCGCTGCGTAATCTGTTCTTCTGGATGATCTTTATCACCCTGATGCTGCCGGTCGAGGTGCGTATTTTTCCGACGGTGGAAGTGATCGCCAACCTCAAAATGCTCGACAGCTATGCCGGGTTAACGCTGCCGTTGATGGCTTCGGCTACCGCCACCTTCTTGTTCCGCCAGTTCTTTATGACTCTGCCGGACGAGCTGATTGAAGCGGCGCGTATTGATGGCGCTTCGCCGATGCGCTTCTTTCGCGACATCGTGCTGCCGCTGTCGAAAACCAACCTCGCCGCGCTGTTCGTTATCACCTTTATCTACGGCTGGAACCAGTATCTATGGCCGTTGCTGATTATTCAGGATGTGAATCTTGGCACCGCCGTCGCCGGTATTAAAGGCATGATCGCCACCGGTGAAGGTACTACCCAGTGGAATCAGGTAATGGCGGCGATGCTGCTGACCCTGATCCCGCCGGTCGTCATCGTTTTAGCCATGCAGCGCGCGTTTGTGCGCGGCCTGGTCGATAGTGAGAAATAAAATGGCTGGTTTAAAACTACAGGCAGTAAGCAAAAGCTGGGATGGCAAAACCCAGGTAATTCAACCGCTGACGCTGGACGTGGCGGACGGGGAGTTTATCGTCATGGTCGGCCCGTCGGGCTGCGGGAAATCAACGCTGTTGCGGATGGTTGCCGGACTTGAACGAGTGACCAGCGGCGATATCTGGATTGACCGTAAACGGGTGACCGAAATGGAACCGAAGGATCGCGGCATCGCGATGGTGTTCCAGAACTATGCGCTTTATCCGCATATGAGCGTGGAAGAGAACATGGCGTGGGGATTGAAGATTCGCGGCATGGGTAAGGGATTGATTGCCGAGCGCGTGCAGGAGGCGGCGCGTATTCTTGAGCTGGATGGCCTGCTCAAGCGCCGCCCGCGGGAACTGTCCGGCGGTCAGCGCCAGCGCGTGGCGATGGGCCGCGCCATCGTGCGTGACCCGGCGGTATTCCTGTTCGACGAACCGTTGTCAAACCTCGACGCCAAGCTACGCGTGCAGATGCGTCTGGAGCTGCAACAGCTGCATCGGCGCCTGAAAACCACCTCGCTGTATGTCACCCACGATCAGGTCGAAGCGATGACCCTTGCCCAGCGGGTGATGGTGATGAATAAGGGTATTGCCGAGCAGATCGGCACGCCGGTCGAAGTGTACGAAAAGCCCGCCAGCCGCTTTGTGGCAAGCTTTATAGGCAGCCCGGCAATGAATCTGCTGGAGGGGCGGGTGAGCGATGACGGCGGCCGCTTTGAGCTGGAAGGCGGCATACAACTACCGATGAATCACGAGCATCGACGCTACGCCGGGCGTAAAATGACTCTCGGTATTCGCCCGGAGCACTTTATTTTAAGCTCGCAGGCGCAAGGCGGCATCCCGCTGCTGATGGATACGCTGGAAATTTTAGGTGCCGATAACCTCGCCCACGGGCGCTGGGGCGAGCAGAAGCTGGTGGTCAGATTGCCGCATCAGCAGCGCCCGGCGGGCGGCAGTACGCTATGGCTGCATCTGCCATTGGAACATCTGCACCTCTTTGATGGTGAAACAGGACAACGCGCATGAGTAACTGGCCTTATCCCCGCATCGTCGCCCATCGCGGCGGCGGTAAACTGGCGCCGGAGAACACCCTGGCGGCTATCGACGTCGGCGCCCGCTTCGGGCACACGATGATTGAATTTGACGCCAAGCTGTCGAAGGACGGGCAGATCTTTCTGCTGCATGACGATAATCTCGAACGCACCAGCAACGGCTGGGGCGTGGCGGGCGAGCTGGCGTGGGACGATCTGCTGAAGGTTGATGCCGGCAGCTGGTTCAGCCGCGAGTTTAAGGGCGAACCGCTGCCGCTGCTCTCCCAGGTAGCGGAGCGTTGCCGTCGTCACGGTATGATGGCGAATATCGAAATTAAGCCGACTACCGGGCAAGGGCCGCAGACCGGCAAAGTGGTGGCGCTGGCCGCGCGCGATTTGTGGAAAGGCATGACCGCGCCGCTGCTCTCATCCTTTGAAATTGATGCGCTGGAAGCGGCGCAGGAAGCCGTGCCCGAGCTGCCGCGCGGGTTGCTGCTGGATGAGTGGCGCGATGACTGGCGCGAATTGACCGCCCGGCTGGGCTGCGTGTCAATTCATCTCAACCACAAGCTGCTGGATGCGGCGCGGGTGGCGAGCCTGAAACAGGCCGGCCTGCATATTCTGGTGTATACGGTCAATAAACCCCAGCGCGCCGCCGAGCTGCTGCGCTGGGGCGTAGACTGCATATGCACCGATGCTATTGACGTCATCGGGCCGAATTTCCAGCCTTAAGACTGATTTACGGCGGACGATCTTTACGGGGTAGTCTGCCGCAGCATCCCGCCGTTGTTGTTCGGCAGTACCTGCGGTTGCGTATTGAGATTGCCGCCCTGCGCCGCGCGCTGCTGATTGGTCTGCAGCTGATTTTGCAAATGCTGTTGCTGCATATGCGTCTGATTATTCAGATTCTGCTTCAGCATGCTTTGCTGCTGCTGTTGCTGCACCTTCATCTCATTTTGCATACGTTGCTGGCTGGGCACCACATAACCCGGCTGGTTAGGGTTGTTATCGATGTTAATCGGCTGTGCTAAAACGCCGAGCGGCATCAGCGCCGCCAGGAATAAAATCGCTTTCATTGTTTTCTCCTCCCGTGCGTGGGATCACTTAAGTGTACCTCGAATTCGCCATAACAATGATTTTTTAGGAGTTATCAACCAGGCTTAAGCCGGGAGATAAAACCTACTTTTCAGGAGTAAGACAATGATAAAAACAACAATATGGCGTCAGGTGGTCATCGCAGCGTTACTGGCGGGGTGCAGCTTTACCGTCGCCGCCAATCCGCCGCCCCCGCCGCCGGTCTCGTATGGCGTTGAGGAAGATGTGTTTCACCCGGTGCGCGCCCAGCAGGGGATGGTGGCCTCGGTGGACGCGCTGGCGACCCGCGTCGGCGTAGATATTCTGCGTCAGGGCGGCAACGCCGTCGATGCGGCGGTTGCCGTTGGCTATGCGCTGGCGGTGACGCATCCGCAGGCCGGTAATATCGGCGGCGGCGGCTTTATGATGCTGCGAACTAAAGACGGTAAAACCACGGCGATCGATTTCCGCGAGATGGCCCCGGAACAGGCCACCCGCGATATGTTCCTTGATGAACATGGCAATCCTGACAGTAAAAAATCGCTGACTTCACATCTCGCGTCCGGCACGCCTGGCAGTGTCGCGGGCTTCTCCCTCGCGCTGGAAAAATACGGCACTATGCCGCTGAATAAGGTGGTCCGCCCGGCGATTAAGCTGGCGGAGGAGGGGTTTATCGTTAACGATGCGCTGGCTGACGATTTAAAAACCTACGGCAGCGAAGTGATCCCGCAGCATGAAAACAGCAAAGCGATTTTCTGGAAGAACGGCGAGCCGCTGAAAAAAGGCGACCGGCTGGTGCAAAAGAATCTGGGTAAAAGCCTGGAGCTGATTGCCGAGCACGGCCCGGACGCCTTCTATAAAGGGGCTATCGCCGACCAGATTGCCGGCGAGATGAAAAAACACGGCGGGCTTATCACCAAAGCCGACCTCGCCAACTACAAGGCCGTGGAGCGTACGCCGATTAGCGGTGAATATCGCGGCTATGAGGTCTACTCCATGCCGCCGCCGTCCTCTGGCGGGATCCACATCGTGCAGATCCTCAATATCCTCGAAAACTTCGATATGCAGAAATATGGTTTTGGCAGCGCCGACGCCATGCAGGTAATGGCGGAGGCGGAGAAACACGCCTATGCCGACCGTTCTGAATATCTCGGCGATCCTGACTTCGTCAAAGTGCCGTGGCAGGCGTTGACCAGCAAGGCTTACGCCAAAGCGATTGCCGCCGAGATTGACGTGAACAAGGCGAAGCCTTCCAGCCAGATCCGTCCGGGCAAGCTGGCGCCGTATGAAAGCAACCAGACCACCCACTTCTCGGTAGTCGATAAAGACGGCAATGCGGTGGCGGTCACCTATACGTTGAATACCACCTTTGGCACCGGCATCGTGGCCGGCGACTCTGGAATCATACTCAACAACCAGATGGATGATTTCTCGGCGAAGCCCGGCGTGCCTAACGTTTATGGTTTAGTCGGCGGCGACGCCAATGCGGTAGGGCCGAAAAAACGCCCGCTGTCGTCGATGTCGCCGACGATTGTGGTGAAAGACGGGAAAACCTGGCTGGTGACCGGTAGCCCGGGCGGTAGCCGTATTATTACCACCGTGCTGCAAATGGTGGTCAACACCATTGATTTCGGAATGAACGTCGCGGAAGCCACCAACGCGCCGCGCTTCCACCACCAGTGGCTGCCGGACGAGCTGCGGGTGGAGAAAGGTTTTAGCCCGGATACCGTGAAATTGCTGGAAGCGAAAGGGCAGAAAGTCGCGCTGAAAGAGGCGATGGGTAGTACCCAGAGCATTATGGTGGGGCCGGACGGTACGCTGTATGGCGCCTCCGATCCGCGTTCGCCCGGTGATTTGACCGCGGGGTATTGATGTGTTGCCCGGTGGCGCTGCGCTTACCGGGCCTACAAGTGTGCGAACGTAGGCCGGGTAAGGCGAAGCCGCCACCCGGCAACACGCTACTTCATTCTCGCCATATAATACGCATCCACATACTCACCGTTGCGCAGCGCATAGCGCCTGCCGGTGCCTTCGATCTCAAAGCCGTACTTCTTATACACCGCGACCGCCGGGGCGTTATCGGCAAAGACGGTGAGCTCGATGCGATCGACCCGCAGCCAGTTGTCGCACATATCAATCATGGTGCGCATCAGGGCGCTGGCGACGCCGCGGTTATGCCAGCGCGAATCTACGCTGATACCAAAATCGGCGACGTGGCTACGGCGGGGGCGTTGGACGACGGCAATGCATAAATGCCCCACGACTTGCCCATCGATACAGGCCACCAGCTGCTTCACGCCCGGCGTATCGGTTAGCCGCTCCCGCCACATATGCTCCGATGGATGAGGAACCTGTAGCGTGTTGTGATACACCTCCGGCTGGGCGTGAATTTGACGAATCGCGTCAACATCTTTCGGTTCAGCATGGCGTATCACGATGTCACTCATTCCTTGTTCCTCATTTGGTTAAAAAGACCCTTTAAACATCACTGACTCCGGCGTTTGAGTCAACACGCATTATTTGCAAAAAAATGTAGACAAGTGCGAATGAGAATGATTATTATTGTCCTGCATTCAGGGAGACCCTTGCGGAAAGCCTGAAAGCACGACATTGCTCACATTGCTTCCAGTATTACTTTAGCCAGCCGGGTGCTGGCTTTTTTTTGCGCTCATTTCAGGCGTGTTGCGATTTGGCGGAATTCACCGCTTCTTCTGCGACCAGGCCGACGATATTGTTTTTATTTTTGCTCTCCGCGGTGGCCAACACTTCGGCGCTGCCGGTAAAGAGGCCGCCCTTTTTAATCGCCAGCGTGCGATAGGCGAGGGTGCCGTCGAGGTTGCCATGTTCCTCAATAGCGATGCTATCGCCACGGCACTGGCCATGTACCTTGCCGTCGACGATCAGTTCCCGGCAGCTGATATTGCCCTCCACGTGACCCTCGCGCATCACCTTAATCAGATGTTCTTTGGCCTCAATGTTGCCGGTGACCTGGCCATGGATATAAACATGGCCGCAGGCGACGATGTTGCCGACAAAATGCACCCCGCTGGCGATCACCGTGGTTTCCTGTTTTTTGACGCTTGCTGTTTCTGGCTCTGCTGCCGCCACGGTTGGCGCAGCGACTTCAGCAGCCTGCGCTTCGGTTTTATTTTTCTTCATAAACATAGCGTTAATTTTTTCCCGTTGGGTATGAATAAGGAAAGCGAAGAGGGTACAGGCGGCCGCCAGGCGCGCCAGCGCGGTCTCATCGCTAAACCAGGCGATCAGTGCGAGAAGCCAGAAAAAAATGGCGCAGTTTATGGCGAAATACGTTTTTTCCATCAGCAGCGGCTGGCTACTCCGTTAGTCTTTAGCAACGTCCTGGTTTTGCCCTTCACTTATCCGCAGTTTCGTCATTGGGATCAAGACTTTCTGTTGAAAAATGGCGTTTTAATGGCTTATTAATCAATCTCTTATTAAAAATTACGTATGAGTGATAACCGAAATATTTTGCCGGTGAATTTTCCTGCTTAGAGGAAAAGGGGGATGAAGTGAGCCGCCTGCTTGCGCTATGGTTAAAGGCAGCACATCAACTAAGGACAGCGTTATGATTCTGCACTGCGCATTTATTGGCTTTGGTAAAAGCACGACCCGCTACCACCTTCCTTACGTCCTGCATCGCAAAGACCGCTGGCACGTCGCGCATATTTATCGCCGCAGCGCCAGGCCGGAAGAACAGGCGCCGGCGTATTCCCATATCCACTTCACCAGCGACCTCGATGAAGTACTGAATGACCCGCAGGTCAAGCTGGTAGTGGTCTGCACCCATACTGATAGCCACTTCGAATACGCGAAGCGGGCGCTGGAAGCAGGGAAAAACGTACTGGTTGAAAAACCCTTCACCCCGACGCTTGCAGAGGCGAAGACCCTGTTCGCGCTGGCGAAAAGCAAAGGGTTGACGGTGACGCCTTACCAGAACCGCCGCTTCGATTCCTGTTTCCTGACCACCAAAAAGGTGATTGAAAGCGGGAAGCTCGGCGAACTGGTGGAAATTGAAAGTCATTTTGATAACTACCGACCGGTGGCGGAAACCATCCAGGGGGGACCGCAAAGCGGCGATTTCTACGGCCTCGGCGTACATACCATGGACCAGATCATTTCGCTGTTTGGTCGCCCGGATCATGTTGCCTACGATCTGCGCTCACTACGTAATAAAGCCAATCCCGATGACACGTTTGAGGCCCAACTATTTTATGGCGATCTGAAAGCGATCGTCAAAACCAGCCACCTGGTGCAGATTGACTACCCGAAATTTATCGTTCATGGGCATAAAGGCTCGTTTGTGAAATACGGTATTGACCAGCAGGAGACCAGCCTGAAGGCCAACATTATGCCGGGCGACGCGGGGTTCGGCGCTGATGATAGCGTGGGGCAACTGGTCTACATCAACGAGGCGGGCGTGGCGGTACGTGAAGAGGTGCCGCTGGAAACCGGCGACTACGGACGAGTGTATGACGCGCTGTATGACACCCTCGTTAACGGCCGGCCGAATTACGTCAAGGAATCTGAAGTTCTCACCAATATGGAGATTCTGCAGCGCGGCTTTGAACAGCCTTCTCCGGCTACTATTACCCTCGCGAAATAAGAAAATCTGGCTCCTCGTCGCTTGTTCATATTTTTTGAACAGAGGAGTCAATTTTCACCCTCTATGATCGCCGGCGGAATGGGTCCACACTTACTCCATCGAAAACATACGGGGGTGCAACATGATCTACTTACGCAAAGCTAACGAACGTGGCCACGCTAACCATGGCTGGCTGGATTCCTGGCATACTTTCTCTTTCGCCAACTACTACGACCCGAACTTTATGGGGTTCTCCGCGCTGCGCGTGATTAACGATGACGTAATCGACGCCGGCCAGGGGTTTGGCACCCATCCGCACAAAGACATGGAAATCCTGACTTATGTGCTGGAAGGCGCGGTTGAGCACCAGGACAGCATGGGTAACAAAGAGCAGGTTCCGGCTGGCGAGTTCCAGATTATGAGCGCGGGTACCGGCGTACGTCACTCTGAGTACAACCCGAGCAGCACCGACCGCCTGCGTTTGTATCAGATCTGGATTATTCCAGAAGAAACCGGCATTACGCCGCGCTACGAGCAGCGCCGCTTTGATGCCGCGCAGGGCAAACAGCTGGTACTGTCGCCAGATGCGCGCGAAGGGTCGCTGAAAGTGCATCAGGATATGGAACTGTATCGCTGGGCGCTGCTGAAAGATGAGCAGTCGGTTCACCAGATTGCCGCGGAACGTCGCGTGTGGATCCAGGTAGTGAAAGGCGAAGTGACGATTAACGGCACTAAAGCCACCACCAGCGATGGTCTGGCGATTTGGGACGAGCAGGCGATTTCGGTTCACGCCGACAGCGATAGCGAAATATTGCTGTTCGATCTGCCGCCGGTTTGATACGCGTCATCCTTCAAGCCGCATTTTTGTTGGCTCTCCTCACTCACCCCGGTCGCGTACCCTTTGTACGCTTCCGGGGATTCGTTGCGTTGCCGCCTCAATGCAACTTGAATGATTTTGCGTATTAACTCTAAATAAATCTTTTGGCCCTTTTTTCTCCGGGAAGGTTGCGCTTTGTCCGTGATAAACTGAGAAAATGTTTCCCAGTCGATCACAGTCAGGACGATGAAAAAGAAAAGACCCGTACTTCAGGATGTAGCCGATCTTGTCGGCGTGACCAAAATGACGGTCAGTCGCTATTTACGTAACCCGGAACAGGTTTCTGAGGCCCTGCGTGGCAAGATTGCCGTTGCACTCGATGAGCTGGGTTATATTCCCAATCGCGCTCCTGATATTCTCTCCAACGCCACTAGCCGCGCCATCGGCGTGCTGCTGCCATCGTTAACCAACCAGGTTTTCTCGGAAGTGCTGCGCGGCATCGAAAGCGTCACCGACGCCTTCGGTTATCAAACCATGCTGGCGCACTACGGCTATAAGCCGGAGATGGAAGAGAAGCGTCTCGAATCAATGCTCTCCTGGAATATTGACGGCCTGATCCTCACCGAACGTACCCACACGCCGCGCACGCTGAAAATGATTGAAGTCGCCGGCATCCCGGTGGTTGAGCTGATGGACAGCCAGTCGCCGTGCCTCGACATTGCCGTCGGTTTCGATAACTTCGAAGCGGCGCGGCAGATGACAGCGGCGATTATCGCCCGCGGTCACCGCCACGTTGCTTATCTCGGCGCGCGTCTGGATGAACGTACTATCATCAAACAGAAGGGGTACGAGCAGGCGATGCTCGATGCCGGCATGACGCCCTACAGCGTGATGGTGGAGCAATCCTCTTCCTACTCGTCAGGGATTGAGCTGATGCGTCAAGCGCGTCGCGAATATCCGCAGCTCGACGGCATCTTCTGCACCAACGATGACCTCGCGGTCGGCGCGGCGTTCGAGTGTCAGCGTCTGGGGCTGAAGATCCCGGACGACATGGCGATAGCCGGTTTCCACGGTCACGATATCGGTCAGGTGATGGAGCCGCGTCTCGCCAGCGTACTGACCCCGCGTGAGCGCATGGGGCGCATCGGCGCCGAGCGTCTGCTGGCGCGCATCCGCGGTGAGACGATTACCCCTAAGATGTTAGATTTAGGTTTCACATTGTCACCGGGTGGATCTATTTAAACCGACAAGTTTGAAGTAGATCACACATATTCACATCTGGCACGAATGGTTATTGCTTCTCCCTGGGTCCGGCATGACAATGTTACCGATAACAGTTACCCGTAACACTTGCCCGTAATCATTAATCAGTACGCCGCCTTCGCGCTGTATCAGTCAGCTCCGACGCGGCGTACCAGTCCAGTGGGAGGACGCTTTGAGCACGACTAACCATGATCACCACGTCTATGTCCTGATGGGCGTTTCCGGCAGTGGTAAATCCGCCGTCGCCAGCGAAGTGGCGCATCAACTGAAAGCCGCGTTTCTCGATGGCGATTTTCTGCATCCGCGCAGCAACATCACCAAGATGGCTTCCGGCGAGCCGCTGAACGACGATGATCGCACCCCGTGGCTGCAGGCGTTGAATGACGCGGCATTTGCCATGCAGCGCACCAACAAAGTTTCGCTGATCGTCTGTTCGGCGCTGAAAAAAAGCTACCGCGACATTCTGCGCAAGGGCAACCCGAACCTCTCCTTTATCTACCTGAAAGGCGACTTCGACGTGATTGAAAGCCGTCTGAAGGCGCGTAAAGGGCACTTCTTCAAAACCCAAATGTTGGTGACGCAGTTTGAAACACTGCAGGAACCAGGCGCTGACGAAAGCGATGTGCTTATCGTCGATATCGACCAGTCACTGGAAGGCGTGGTCGCCAGCACCATTGAGGTGATTAACAAAGGCAGTAACTAGTGAGTACTTTAACGCTTGTTTTAACAGCAGTCGGCTCGGTATTGCTGCTGCTGTTTTTAGTCATGAAGGCGCGTATGCACGCCTTCGTGGCTTTGATGGTGGTTTCTATTGGCGCAGGTCTCTTTTCCGGTATGCCGCTGGATAAAATCGCGGCGACGATGGAAAAAGGGATGGGCGGCACGCTGGGCTTCCTGGCGATAGTCGTCGCGCTGGGCGCGATGTTCGGTAAAATTTTGCATGAAACCGGCGCGGTCGACCAAATTGCGGTGAAAATGCTGAAGTCCTTCGGCCACAACCGCGCGCATTATGCTATTGGCCTGGCCGGCCTTATCTGCGCGCTGCCGCTGTTCTTCGAAGTGGCGATCGTGCTGCTGATTAGCGTCGCGTTCTCCATGGCGCGCCATACCGGCACTAACCTCGTGAAGCTGGTGATCCCGCTGTTCGCCGGCGTAGCCGCCGCCGCGGCATTCCTGCTGCCGGGGCCCGCGCCGATGCTGCTGGCTTCGCAGATGCACGCCGATTTCGGCTGGATGATCCTGATTGGTCTCTGCGCCGCTATTCCGGGGATGATTATCGCCGGCCCGCTGTGGGGCAACTTCATCAGCCGCTACGTTGAGCTGCATATTCCTGACGATATCAGCGAACCGCATCTCGGCGAAGGCAAAATGCCGTCCTTCGGCTTTAGTCTCTCGCTGATCCTGCTGCCGCTGGTGCTGGTCGGCCTGAAAACCATCGCCGCGCGCTTTGTGCCGGTGGGATCCACCGCCTATGAATGGTTCGAGTTTATCGGCCACCCATTCACCGCGATTCTGGTTGCCTGCCTGGTAGCGATTTACGGCCTGGCGGTACGTCAGGGGATGGCGAAAGATCGCGTGATGGAGATCTGCGGCGCGGCGCTGCAGCCGGCGGGGATTATTCTGCTGGTGATTGGCGCAGGCGGCGTCTTCAAGCAGGTACTCGTTGACTCCGGCGTCGGCCCGGCGCTCGGCGAAGCGCTGACTGGCCTGGGTCTGCCGATTGCGATTACCTGCTTCGTGCTGGCGGCTGCCGTGCGTATTATTCAGGGCTCCGCGACCGTGGCGTGTCTGACGGCGGTCGGCCTGGTGATGCCGGTCATTGAGCAACTGAACTACAGCGGCGCGCAAATGGCGGCTCTCTCCATCTGTATCGCGGGTGGTTCGATTGTGGTGAGCCACGTAAACGATGCCGGCTTCTGGCTGTTCGGTAAGTTCACCGGCGCCAGCGAAGCGCAGACGCTGAAAACCTGGACGATGATGGAAACCATCCTTGGCACCACCGGCGCCATTGTCGGGATGATTGCTTTCCAGCTGCTGAGCTAAGTAAAAATAATTTCCCCGGACGCCACCACGGTATCCGGGGGAAAAACCAGGGTAATACCGCTTACCCTGGATTCTCTTCGGTAACACGCTTTTTTCCCCTCTTTTCCACTTCCTTTTGCCGTGAATATCAGCTCTACGACAATGATCGTATTGCTCGTCAGGCCTTGCGGCACAAGGCTTTGTCCGTTTTTTTTCGCAAGCGTGAAAGCGATATTTTTCGCGCTGAATCCATAATCAGGATCAATAAAATAGCGACGGAAAATATTCCATTACGCGGGTTATTTGCCCGATAATCTTTACGCTTTTTATGACTACCAGCGACGGTAGGCGGAGTGCGGGATAAGTTGCTTTTCTGATTGGCGCGCAATCATTGATTAATTTCACTTGCGACTTTAGCTGCATTTTGTAATGTGAAGGACATCCCAGTTGGAAACTGGCCTGGCACTAACAGCACACACCTCGCAGGAATACGTTATGAAAAATGTTGGTTTTATCGGTTGGCGTGGAATGGTCGGCTCTGTTCTCATGCAACGCATGGTGGAAGAGCGTGATTTCGACGCCATTCGCCCTGTTTTCTTCTCCACCTCTCAGCTGGGTCAGCCCGCGCCGTCATTCGGCGGCAGTACCGGGGGGACGCTTCAGGATGCATTCGATCTGGAAGCGCTGAAGGCGCTGGACATTATTGTTACCTGCCAGGGCGGCGATTACACCAACGAGATTTACCCGAAGCTGCGCGAAAGCGGCTGGCAGGGGTACTGGATTGACGCGGCGTCTTCGCTGCGCATGAAAGACGATGCGATCATTATTCTCGACCCGGTTAACCAGGATGTGATTACCGCTGGCCTGAATAACGGCATTAAAACCTTCGTCGGCGGCAACTGTACGGTGAGCCTGATGCTGATGTCCCTCGGCGGCCTGTTTGCCCATGACCTGGTGGAGTGGGTCAGCGTGGCGACCTACCAGGCGGCTTCCGGCGGCGGCGCGCGCCATATGCGCGAACTGCTGAGCCAGATGGGCCAGCTGCATGGCCACGTGGCGAGCGAGCTGGCGAACCCGGCTTCCGCGATTCTCGATATCGAGCGCAAAGTGACGTCGCTGACCCGCAGCGGCGATCTGCCGGTCGATAACTTTGGCGTGCCGCTGGCGGGCAGCCTGATCCCATGGATCGACAAACAGCTTGATAACGGCCAGAGCCGCGAAGAGTGGAAAGGCCAGGCGGAGACCAACAAAATTCTCGCCACCGCGTCGCCGATCCCGGTCGATGGTCTGTGCGTGCGCGTCGGCGCGCTGCGCTGCCACAGCCAGGCGTTTACCATCAAGCTGAAGAAAGATGTTTCTATCCCGACCGTTGAGGAGCTGTTGGCCGCGCATAACCCGTGGGCCAAAGTGGTGCCAAACGATCGTGAAATCACCATGCGCGAGCTGACCCCAGCCGCGGTGACCGGCACCCTGACCACCCCGGTAGGGCGCCTGCGTAAACTGAACATGGGTCCTGAGTACCTGTCGGCCTTTACCGTCGGCGACCAGCTGCTGTGGGGCGCCGCCGAACCGTTGCGCCGCATGCTACGACAGCTGGCGTAAACGCAGGACAAACGATAAGGGGTGTGGATACACCCCTTTTTTTTGCGTAATACAAGGAGTAAACGCGGATGTTGGATTTTTCCCCACGGAGGTAACGCAGCCTTGGCTATGCTTTAAGTAAGGAGTTCCTTACCTGAAGGTGGGACGGAGCAGGAGGATGCACGTTGGTGCTGCGCCGTTCAGGTCAAAAAAGTCGCCGGTTACAGGAAAGGGCGACACTTACAACAGGATGAAAGCATGTCGAATCGAATCGATAGAGACGTGATTAATGCGCTTATTGCAGGTCATTTCGCGGATCCCTTTTCCGTGCTTGGCATGCACCGCACCGAGGCGGGGCTGGAAGTTCGCGCATTATTACCAGACGCCACCGAAGTGTGGGTTATTGAACCAAAAACCGGGCGTAAAGTCGGCAAACTCGAATGCCTCGATTCGCGCGGATTCTTTAGCGGCCTGCTGCCGCGGCGTAAAAACGCTTTTCGCTACCAGCTGGCCGTCACCTGGCACGGACAGCAAAACCTGATTGACGACCCTTACCGTTTCGGCCCGCTGCTGCAGGATGTTGACGCCTGGCTGTTGTCCGAGGGAACGCACCTGCGCCCTTACGAAACCCTGGGCGCGCACGCCGACACCATGGATGGCGTCACCGGTACGCGCTTTTCGGTTTGGGCGCCTAATGCCCGGCGGGTTTCCGTAGTGGGGCAATTTAACTACTGGGATGGTCGACGCCATCCGATGCGCCTGCGCAAAGAGTCTGGTATCTGGGAACTCTTCATCCCCGGCGCGCTTAATGGCCAGCTGTATAAATTCGAGCTGATCGATGCCCACGGCAATCTGCGCGTCAAAGCCGACCCTTACGCCTTTGAGTCGCAAATGCGCCCGGAAAGCGCGTCGCTTATCTGCGATTTGCCGCCCAAAGTCGAACAGCCGGCGGAACGCAAAGCCGCGAACCAGTTCGATGCGCCGATCTCTATCTATGAAGTGCACCTCGGTTCCTGGCGCCGCCATACCGACAATAACTTCTGGCTAAGCTACCGCGAACTGGCGGACCAACTGGTGCCCTACGCAAAATGGATGGGCTTCACCCACCTTGAACTGCTCCCGGTGAACGAACACCCGTTCGACGGCAGTTGGGGCTACCAGCCGACCGGCCTCTACGCCCCGACACGCCGCTTCGGCACCCGTGAAGATTTCCGCTATTTCATCGATGCCGCCCACGCAGCAGGCCTTAACGTGATCCTCGATTGGGTTCCGGGCCATTTCCCGGCGGATGACTTTGCGCTGGCCTCATTTGACGGCACCTCGCTGTATGAACATAGCGATCCGCGCGAAGGTTATCACCAGGACTGGAATACCCTTATCTATAACTACGGCCGCCGCGAAGTCAGCAATTACCTGGTGGGTAACGCGCTGTACTGGATCGAGCGCTTCGGCATTGACGCGCTGCGCGTCGACGCGGTGGCGTCGATGATCTACCGCGACTACAGCCGTAAAGCGGGCGAGTGGATCCCTAACGAATACGGCGGGCGGGAAAATCTCGAAGCGATCGAGTTTCTGCGTAACACCAACCGTATTCTCGGCGAGCAGACGCCAGGCGCGGTAACGATGGCGGAAGAGTCCACCGATTTTGCCGGCGTGACGCGCCCGCCCGCCGACGGCGGCCTCGGCTTCTGGTTCAAATGGAATCTCGGCTGGATGCACGACACGCTGGACTATATGAAGCTCGATCCGGTTCATCGTCGCTACCATCACGACAAAATGACCTTCGGCATGCTCTACAACTACACCGAGAACTTCGTGCTGCCGCTCTCCCACGATGAAGTGGTGCACGGCAAAAAATCGATTCTCGACCGCATGCCGGGGGACGCATGGCAGCGCTTTGCCAACCTGCGCGCCTATTACGGCTGGCTGTTCGCCTTCCCGGGCAAAAAGCTGCTGTTTATGGGCAATGAATTTGCCCAGGGCCGCGAGTGGAATCACGACGCCAGTCTCGACTGGCATCTGCTGGAGGGCGGCGACAACTGGCACCATGGCGTCCAGCGGCTGGTGCGCGACCTGAACCACACCTACCGCCACCATAAAGCGCTGCATGAACTTGATTTCGATCCCTACGGCTTCGAATGGCTGGTGGTCGACGATCATGAGCGTTCGGTATTTATCTTTGTGCGCCGCGATAAAGCCGGCAATGAGATTATCGTCGCCAGCAACTTCACCCCGGTGCCGCGCCACAACTACCGTTTCGGCATTAACCAGCCGGGACGCTGGCGCGAAGAATTGAACACTGACTCGATGCATTATCACGGCAGTAACGCCGGAAATGGCGGCGTGGTTGAGAGCGAGCCCGTCGCCAGCCATGGTCGTCAGCATTCGTTGTCGATTACCCTGCCGCCGCTGGCGACCATCTGGCTGGTACGGGAGGCCTGATGACGACGCTTGCCGCGGGAAAACCGGCGCCTTTGGGCGCCAGCTATGACGGCAAAGGGGTGAACTTCACCTTGTTTTCCGCCCACGCCGAGCGGGTGGAGCTCTGCGTGTTCGACCAGCAGGGCAACGAGCGGCGCTACGACCTACCGGCGCGCAGCGGCGACATCTGGCACGGCTGGCTGGCCGATGCGCGTCCGGGGCTACGCTACGGTTATCGGGTGCACGGGCCGTGGGATCCGGCGCAGGGGCATCGCTTCAATCCGGCCAAGCTGCTGCTCGACCCCTGCGCGCATCAGGTGGCGGGCGAACTGCTGGACGACGAGCGTTTACATGGCGGGATGCATGAAGCGGATGCCCGCGATAGCGCAGCCATCGCGCCAAAGTCGCAGGTAGTCGATCTGCATTACGACTGGCTCGGCGATAAACCGCCGCGCACGCCGTGGGGCGAAACGGTCATTTATGAAGCCCACGTCAAAGGGTTGACCTGGCTGCATCCGGAGCTGCCGGAGGCGATCCGCGGCACCTATCAGGCGCTGGGCCACCCGTTGATGATCGACTATTTCCGCCGCCTGGGTATTACCGCGCTGGAGCTGATGCCGGTAGCGCAGTTCGCCAGCGAACCCCGCCTGCAGCGGATGGGGCTGAGCAACTACTGGGGCTACAACCCGCTGGCGCTGTTTGCGCTGGAGCCGCGCTACGCCAGCCAGCCGCAGCGGGCGCTCGATGAGTTCCGCGATGCGGTGAAAGCGCTGCACGCGGCGGGTATTGAGGTGATCCTCGATATCGTGCTGAACCATAGCGCGGAAATCGATCTTGAAGGGCCGACAGTCTCCCTGCGCGGTATCGATAACCGCAGCTATTATTGGATCAGGGACGACGGCGATTATCACAACTGGACCGGCTGCGGTAACACGCTCAACCTCAGTCATCCTGGCGTGGTGGAGTATGCCCTGCAGTGCCTGCGATTTTGGGTTGATGAGTGCCACGTTGACGGTTTTCGCTTCGACCTGGCGTCGGTGATGGGGCGCACGCCGGAATTTCGTCAGGACGCGCCGCTGTTTGAGGCCATTCGCCGCGACCCGGTATTGTCGGCGCTAAAGCTGATTGCCGAACCCTGGGATATTGGCCAGGGAGGTTATCAGGTGGGGAACTTCCCGCCGCTGTTTGCCGAATGGAACGACCATTTTCGCGATACCGCGCGCCGTTTCTGGCTGCAACAAAACGTGTCGTTGGGTGACTTCGCCCAGCGCTTCGCCGCCTCCAGCGACCTCTTTGCCCGCGATGGCAAGCGGCCTGCGGCGACGATCAATTTGATCACGGCGCATGATGGCTTCACCCTACGTGATTGTGTCTGTTTCAATCAGAAACACAATCAGGCGAACGGCGAAGAGAATCGCGATGGGACTAACAATAACTACAGCAACAATCATGGTATAGAGGGATTAGAAGCCAATCTTGCCGTGATTGAGCGGCGGCGCGATAGCGTACATGCGCTCCTGACCACGCTGCTGCTGTCGCAAGGAACGCCGATGCTGCTGGCGGGCGATGAGCATGGCCATAGTCAGCACGGAAACAATAATGCGTACTGTCAGGACAATGCTTTGACCTGGCTGGACTGGCGGCGGGCAAATCACGGATTAACCGCGTTTGTCGCCGCGCTTATCCACCTGCGTCGGCGCATTCCGGCGTTAACCCGTAATCAGTGGTGGCAGGAGCAGGACGGCAACGTGAGCTGGCTCAATCAGCGCGGAGAACCGTTAAACGCCGACGAGTGGCAGCATGGCGCCGCGCGGCTGCAAATCCTGTTATCCGATCGCTGGTTGATCGCGCTGAATGCCACCGCTGAGGTGGCGGATATGGTTTTACCCGCGGGGGAGTGGCGCGCCGTTCCTCCATTCGCCGGAGAGGATAATCCGGTCATCATGGCTGTCTGGCATGGGCCCGCGCACGGAGTTTGCGTATTTCAAAGGTCATAGTCCCTGGGGGTTTTCGGCGCGTTCATGATGAATGTGCCGTGAAGCAGGGGAATCAAAAGGAGTTAATCATGGTTGGGCTTGAAAAGAACGATCCGTTGATGCTGGCGCGTCAACTTCCTCTCAAATCGGTGGCGCTGATCCTTGCTGGCGGGCGTGGTACCCGGCTTAAGGATTTAACCATTAAGCGCGCGAAGCCTGCCGTCCACTTTGGCGGTAAGTTCCGTATTATCGACTTCGCGTTATCTAACTGTCTTAACTCAGGTATTCGCCGCATCGGCGTGATTACCCAATACCAGTCGCATACCCTGGTGCAGCATATCCAGCGAGGCTGGTCTTTCTTCAGCGAAGAGATGAATGAGTTTGTCGATCTGCTACCGGCGCAGCAGCGGGTACACGGTGAAAACTGGTATCGCGGTACCGCCGATGCGGTGACGCAGAACCTCGACATTATTCGTCGCTATAAAGCTGAATATGTGGTGATTCTCGCCGGCGACCACATCTACAAACAGGATTACTCGCGCATGCTGATCGACCATGTCGAAAAAGGCGCGCGCTGCACCGTCGCCTGCATGCCGGTGCCCATCGAAGAAGCATCCGCTTTTGGCGTGATGGCGGTTGACGAAAGCGAGAAGATCATCGAGTTCGTCGAGAAACCGGCCAACCCGCCGGCGATGCCGAACGACGCCACCCGCTCGCTTGCCAGTATGGGCATCTATGTCTTTGATGCAGATTACCTTTATGAACTGCTGGCCGCTGACGACCTCGACGAAAACTCCAGCCACGACTTCGGCAAAGATATCATCCCGAAAATTACCGAAGCTGGCATGGCTTATGCACATCCTTTCCCGCTCTCCTGCGTGCAATCCGACCCGCAAGCCGAGCCGTACTGGCGCGATGTGGGTACGCTGGAAGCCTACTGGAAGGCCAACCTCGACCTGGCCTCGGTGACGCCGGAGCTGGATATGTACGACCAGCACTGGCCTATCCGTACCCACATGGAATCGCTGCCGCCGGCGAAGTTCGTCCAGGACCGCTCCGGCAGCCACGGCATGACGCTGAACTCGCTGGTTTCCGGCGGTTGCATTATCTCGGGCTCGGTGGTGGTGCAGTCGGTGCTGTTCCCGCGGGTGCGGGTGAATTCGTTTTGTAACATTGATTCGGCAGTCTTATTGCCGGATGTCTGGGTCGGGCGCTCGTGCCGCCTGCGCCGCTGCGTGATAGATCGCGCCTGCGTCATCCCGGAAGGGATGGTTATTGGGGAGAATGCGGAAGAAGATGCCAGCCGCTTCTATCGTTCAGAAGAAGGGATCGTGCTGGTTACGCGCGACATGCTGCGGAAACTGGGGCACAAACAGGAGCGATAATGCAGGTTTTACACGTATGTTCAGAGATGTTCCCGTTGTTAAAAACCGGCGGTCTGGCTGACGTTATTGGCGCGCTGCCTGCGGCGCAGATAGCAGACGGCGTGGATACCCGCGTGCTGCTGCCGGGGTATCCGGATATCCGTCGCGGGATTACCGACGCGCAGGTCGTCACCCGCCGGGATACCTTTGCCGGGCGCATCACCCTGCTGTTCGGCCATTTTAACGGCGTCGGTATCTATCTGATCGACGCGCCGCATCTCTACGATCGTCCGGGGAGCCCGTATCACGACGCCAACATGAACGCCTATACCGACAACGTGCTGCGCTTTGCGCTGCTCGGCTGGGTGGGGAGCGAAATGGCCTGCGGGCTGGATCCATTCTGGCGCCCGGAGGTGGTGCACGCTCATGACTGGCACGCGGGCCTGACGCCGGCTTACCTGGCGGCGCGCGGACGGCCGGCGAAATCGGTGTTTACGGTGCACAATCTCGCCTACCAGGGGATGTTTTACTCCTGGCATATGAATGAGATAGAGCTGCCGTGGTCGTTCTATAACATGCACGGCCTCGAATTTAACGGTCAGATCTCGTTCCTCAAAGCCGGGCTGTACTATGCCGACCATATCACGGCGGTGAGCCCAACCTACGCGCGGGAAATCACCGAACCGCAATATGCCTACGGCATGGAAGGGCTGCTGCGCCAGCGCCAGCACGAGGGCCGCTTGTCCGGCATCCTTAACGGCGTCGATGATAGTATCTGGAATCCGCAAAGCGATCTGCTGCTGGCGGCGCGCTATGACCGCGATAGTCTGGAAGAGAAAGCCGAGAATAAACGGCAGCTGCAAATCGCCATGGGGCTGAAGGTGGATGACAAAGCGCCGCTGTTCGCCGTGGTGAGCCGCCTGACCAGCCAAAAAGGGCTTGATCTGGTGCTGGAGGCGCTGCCGGGCCTGCTGGAGCAGGGCGGGCAACTGGCGCTGCTGGGCGCCGGCGATCCGGTACTGCAGGAGGGCTTCCTCGCCGCCGCCGCCGAACATCCGGGCCAGGTCGGCGTGCAGATTGGCTATCACGAGGCGTTTTCGCACCGCATCATGGGCGGCGCCGATGTGATTCTGGTTCCCAGCCGCTTTGAACCATGCGGCCTGACTCAGCTGTATGGCCTGAAATATGGCACCCTGCCGCTGGTGCGCCGCACCGGCGGTCTCGCCGATACCGTGGCCGACTGTTCGCTGGAAAACCTCGCCGACGGCGTCGCCAGCGGCTTTGTCTTTGAGGACAGTAACGCGGTGTCGTTGCTGCGAGCCATCCGGCGCACCTTTGTGTTGTGGTCGCGGCCATCGCTGTGGCGCTACGTTCAGCGTCAGGCGATGAATATGGACTTTAGCTGGCAGGTGGCGGCGAAATCCTATCGTGAACTCTATCAACGCTTGATGTAATCACAGGAGCTATGGCTATGAATGCACCCTTTAGTTATGCATCACCGACGCTGAGCGTTGAGGCGTTAAAGCATTCTATCGCGTATAAGCTGATGTTTATCATCGGCAAAGATCCGGCGATCGCCAACAAACACGAATGGCTGAACGCCACCCTGTTCGCCGTTCGCGACCGCATGGTCGAGCGCTGGCTGCGTTCAAACCGCGCCCAGCTGTCGCAGGAAGTGCGGCAGGTTTACTATCTGTCGATGGAGTTTTTGATCGGTCGCACCCTCTCTAACGCGCTGTTGTCGTTAGGGATTTATGAAGATGTGAATAATGCGCTGGCCGATATGGGGCTCGATCTGGAAGAGCTTATTGATGAAGAAAACGACCCCGGTTTAGGCAACGGCGGTTTAGGGCGCCTGGCCGCCTGCTTCCTCGATTCTCTGGCGACGCTGGGCCTGCCGGGCCGCGGCTACGGTATCCGCTACGACTATGGGATGTTCAAGCAGAACATCGTCGACGGGCGGCAGAAAGAGTCGCCGGATTACTGGCTGGAGTACGGCAACCCGTGGGAGTTCGAACGCCACAATACGCGCTATAAAGTGCGTTTCGGCGGCCGCGTGCAGCAGGAAGGGAAAAATACCCGCTGGATAGAGACCGAAGAGATTATCGCCGAAGCCTACGATCAGATTATCCCCGGTTTCGATACCGATGCCACCAACACCCTGCGGCTGTGGAGCGCGCAGGCCAGTAGCGAAATCAACCTCGGTAAATTCAACCAGGGCGACTACTTCGCGGCGGTGGAAGATAAGAACCACTCCGAGAACGTTTCGCGGGTGCTGTACCCGGATGATTCCACCTATTCCGGGCGCGAGCTGCGCCTGCGTCAGGAGTATTTCCTGGTCTCGGCGACGGTGCAGGATATCCTCAGTCGTCACTACCAGCTGCACCGCACCTACGACAATCTGGCGGCTAAAATCGCCATTCACCTCAATGACACTCATCCGGTGCTGTCGATCCCTGAGCTGATGCGTCTGCTGATCGATGAGCACAAATTTAGCTGGGATGAAGCCTTCGAGGTGACCTGCCAGGTCTTCTCCTATACCAACCATACGTTGATGAGCGAAGCGCTGGAGACCTGGCCGGTCGATATGCTGGGGAAAATCCTGCCGCGCCATCTGCAGATTATCTTCGAGATTAACGATTACTTCCTCAAGACGCTGCAGGAGCAGTATCCCAACGATACCGCGCTGCTGAGCCGTACCTCGATCATTGATGAATCCAATGGGCGCCGGGTGCGTATGGCATGGCTGGCGGTTGTCGTCAGCCATAAAGTCAACGGCGTATCCGAGCTGCATTCGCGCTTAATGGTCGAGTCGCTGTTTGCCGAGTTTGCGAAGATTTTCCCGATGCGTTTCACCAACGTCACCAACGGCGTTACGCCGCGGCGCTGGCTGGCGTTGGCAAACCCGCCGCTGTCGCAGGTGCTGGATGAGAATATTGGCCACACCTGGCGCACCGACTTAAGCCAACTAAGCGATCTGCTTCAGCATATTGATTACCCGACGGTGAACCAGGCGGTGCGCCGCGCCAAGCTTGAGAATAAGCAGCGGCTGGCGAACTATATCGCCCAGCAGTTGAACGTGGTGGTCAATCCCAAGGCGCTGTTTGATGTGCAGATCAAACGTATCCACGAATATAAACGCCAGCTGATGAATATCCTGCACGTCATCACCCGCTACAACCGGATCAAAGCCGATCCGCAGGCGGAGTGGGTGCCGCGGGTGAATATCTTCGCCGGTAAGGCCGCGTCGGCCTACTATATGGCGAAGCATATTATTCATCTGATCAACGATGTGGCGGCGGTGGTGAACAACGATCCGCAGATTGGCGATAAGCTAAAAGTGGTGTTTATCCCTAACTACAGCGTGAGCCTGGCGCAGCTGATTATCCCGGCGGCAGATCTCTCCGAGCAGATTTCGCTGGCGGGAACGGAAGCCTCCGGTACCAGTAATATGAAGTTTGCGCTCAACGGTGCATTGACCATTGGTACGCTGGATGGCGCTAACGTCGAGATGCTGGAGCACGTTGGCGAAGACAATATCTTTATCTTCGGTAATACCGCGGAACAGGTGGAAGCCCTGCGCAGCAACGGCTATAAACCGCGCGATTACTATGAGCAGGATGAGGAGCTGCATCAGGCGTTGACGCAGATTGGCACCGGCCTGTTCAGCCCGTCGGAGCCTGGCCGTTACCGCGACCTGCTGGATTCGCTGATCAACTTCGGCGACCACTACCAGGTACTGGCGGACTATCGCAGCTACGTTGATTGCCAGGATAAGGTGGACGAACTGTACCGTCATCCGGAGGAGTGGGCCAATAAAGCGATGATGAACATCGCCAATATGGGCTATTTCTCATCCGACCGCACGATCCAGGAGTACGCCAAACATATCTGGCATATCGACCCGGTTCGTTTGTAATCGGTTAAGCATCAGCAAAACGGGGCCAGTGGCCCCGTTTCTGTTTGTGTAGTAAACGTTTTATTCGGAAAAGTGCCGGGAGGGATTCAGGCTATTGCGGGAATATACTATTGACGTGAATTTGCCAGCAGTACGATAAATGCTCAAATAGTTTACGTTCATAGCCTAATAGCTATAATGTTGATGATAGCCTTTAGGCATGGGTTCCCGGTCCGCGCTTTTTTTGCTTTTGATCCTCTTCGGAAAGCTATCGTTTTATGTGCGGGCAATAAGGATGGCATGAATGAGAAACGTTTTTACAAAGAGATGATTACCCTGGCTGATAGAGAATTCAGCCAGCACCTGACTAAGGAGCGATAATGGGCACGCTAAAAGAACTCATGGCGAAACAGAGTCCTGAAAGCCAGCAGCGTATTGCAGCGAAAGCGGCAGAGATACGTCAGTCTGTCGCTTTAAACTTGCTTCGCGAAGAGTTACAAATTTCACAAACGGAGATGGCTGCGGCTATGGGGGTTAAGCAGCCAACGATCGCTAAAATGGAACAGGCTGATAACGACCCGAGGCTTTCGACCCTAAAGCGCTACATTGCGGCCTTGGGTGGGGAACTAAGTATAAATGTCACGTTGCCGACTGGAAAAAAAGTCTCGTTTAATTTGTGAATCGGTAACCCGGGTCAGGCGCAAGCCGTAGATACGGTTATTGCCCGGCGGCGCTACGCTTGCGCGGGCCTACAGACTGTAATGTAGCCCGGGCCAGGCGTCAGCCGCCGCCTGGGGTATGTCAGGACGCTAACGACAGTTCAGACTTTCCCGTATGTTGCGCCAGCCACTCGCTGATGCGCGCCTGCTGCTCGGCATTCAGCCACATACCCTGCTTGGTACGGCGCCAGATAGCGTCATCCAGGCTGCGAACCCACTCGTGTTCGACCAGGTACTTCAGCTCGGCTTCATAAAACTCGTGGCCAAAATCTTCTCCCAGATCGGCAAGCGAAGTCGCTTCGCCAAGGATCCACTCGCTGTTGCTGCCGTAGGTGCGGGCATAGTGGCGGGCCATTGATTCGCTGATAAATGCGAAGCGACGGCGCAGTTTCGCCGCGTAGTCGTCGCGGTCGCCGCCGATATCGCCGCCGGGCAGAACGGCGGTTTTGGTCCACGCCGGGCCAATCCCCTGATAATACGGCGTCAGTTTTTCCAGCGCATGTTCCGCCAGTTTGCGGTAGGTAGTAAGCTTGCCGCCGAATACCGACAGCAGCGGCGCCTGACCGTTCTCATCGTGAATATCGAGCGTATAGTCGCGGGTAATCGCCTGCGGTGAGTCGGACTCATCGTCGCACAGCGGCCGCACGCCGGAGTAAGTCCAGACGATATCGTCGCGCGACAGCGTCTTTTTAAAGTGCGCGTTGTAGACGTTCAGCAGGTAGTTGATCTCTTTATCATCGATCGCTACCTCTTTCGGATCGCCGTTGTACTCGACGTCGGTGGTGCCGATAATCGAGAACTCATCCATCCACGGGATGACAAACACGATACGTTTATCTTCATTTTGCAGGATATAGGCCTGCTTCTGGGTGTGCACGCGCGGCACCACGATATGGCTGCCTTTGATCAGACGGATGCCATAGGGCGAGCGCAGATGCATGCCTTCGTCGAAGAAATGTTTCACCCACGGGCCGGTGGCGTTAACCAGACCGCGCGCGTGCCAGGTGAATTTTTCGCCGCTATCGATATCTTCCGCTTCCACCACCCACAGACCGTTTTCGCGTTTTGCCGAGATAGCGCGGGTGCGGGTGCGAACCTCGCCGCCTTTACGTACCACCATCTGGACGTTGGCAAGAACCAGACGCGCATCGTCGACCCAGCAGTCGGAATATTCGAAACCGCGCACGATTTCCGGCTTAAGTACCGATTCCGCGCCAAAGCGCAAACCGGTCGAGCCCGGTAGGCTGGTGCGTTTGCCGAGGTGATCGTATAAAAACAGACCGATACGAATCATCCACGCCGGGCGCAGATGCGGGCGATGCGGTAAGCGGAAGCGCATCGGGAAGGCCAAATGCGGCGCCATTTTTAATAACACCTCGCGCTCCGCCAGCGCTTCGCTGACCAGGCGGAATTCGTAGTGTTCCAGGTAGCGCAGGCCGCCGTGAATCAGTTTCGAGCTGGCGCTTGAGGTGGCGCAGGCAAGGTCTCTCGCTTCCAGCATCAGCACGGATAAACCGCGCCCGGCGGCGTCTGCCGCGATACCGGCACCGTTGATGCCTCCGCCTATCACAATCAGATCTTTGATTTCCACGCTCACACCTCGTTCGCTTTCGTTTAAGCTCATAAATGTTCGATATCGCTCACTATAGCAAACAAACGCGCTTTTGGTAACATCAAAAAAACATTTCAGAGTGATGCATGTAACATATTGGCGTTTATTTACCGCCTGACGGTACACTAGCGGGTAAAATCAGGGTCGGTCATCGCCCGTCATGAAGTGCAATAGAGAAGAGAATCATGGAACAATTTGAATGTATCAATGTAGAAGAAGCGCATCAGAAACTGCATCAGCAGAAGGCGGTGCTGGTCGATATCCGCGACCCGCAAAGCTATGCCATGGGGCACACGCCGGGCGCGTTTCATCTGACCAACGATACCCTGGGCGCTTTTATGCGTGATAACGATTTTGAGACGCCGGTGATGGTGATGTGCTACCACGGCAACAGCAGCAAAGGCGCCGCGCAGTATTTACTGCAGCAGGGCTTCGAGAACGTCTACAGCGTCGACGGCGGTTTTGACGCCTGGCATCGTCATTTCCCGGCGGAAGTCGCGCACGGCTCGCTATAAGCGCGGTACGGTATATACTAGCCCCCTTTGTGTGGAATAAGCGATCCGCTGTATGTTAATGATTACCTCTTTTGCCAACCCGCGCGTGGCCCAGGCGTTTGTCGACTATATGGCGACGCAGGGGGTCATCCTGACTATCCAACAGCACACGCAGAGCGATGTCTGGCTGGCAGATGAAAGCCAGGCCGCGCGGGTGCAGGCCGAGCTGGCCCGTTTTCTCGAAAACCCGACCGACCCGCGCTATCTCGCCGCCAGCTGGCAATCGGGGCATACCAATAGCGGATTGCATTACCAACGCTTTCCTTTTTTAGCTACCCTGCGTAACAACGCCGGGCCGTTTACGTGGGCGATTTTGCTGGCCTGTATCCTGGTCTTCATTCTGCAAAACGTTCTGGGCGATCAGACGATGATGATCTGGCTTGCCTGGCCCTACGATCCTTCGCTGAAATTCGAAGCCTGGCGCTACCTTACCCATGCTTTCATGCACTTCTCGCTGATGCATATTCTGTTTAACCTGCTATGGTGGTGGTACCTCGGCGGTGCGGTGGAGAAGCGCATCGGTAGCGGCAAACTGGTGGTGATTACCATTATCAGCGCTCTGCTGAGCGGATTCGTCCAGCATCAGGTTAGCGGCCCGTGGTTCGGCGGTTTGTCGGGAGTGGTCTATGCATTAATGGGCTATGTCTGGCTGCGCGGCGAGCGCGACCCGCAGAGCGGTATTTATCTGCAGCGTGGTCTGATCCTCTTCTCTTTAGTGTGGTTAGTGGCTGGATGGTTTGATGTTTTCGGCATGTCGATCGCCAATGGCGCGCACGTGGCGGGCCTGGCAGTCGGGCTGGCGATGGCGTTTGTCGATACGCTAAATGTGCGAAAACGAACGTAGAGATTCCCAGGGATATTTCATGAAACAAACACAACGTCATGACGCGATTATCGAGCTGGTAAAAAAACAGGGATACGTCAGTACCGAAGAGCTGGTGGAGCAGTTTGCCGTCAGCCCGCAGACTATTCGTCGCGATCTGAATGATTTAGCGGAACAAAAAATGATCCTGCGCCACCACGGCGGCGCGGCGATGCCTTCCAGCTCGGTCAACACCTCGTGGCACGACAGGAAAGCAACCCAGACGGCGGAAAAAGAGCGTATCGCGCGGAAAGTGGCGAGCGAAATACCCGACGGCGCAACCCTGTTTATCGATATCGGCACAACGCCGGAAGCGGTGGCCCACGCGTTGCTCGATCATAATGACCTGCGGATTGTGACCAACAATCTCAACGTCGCGAATACGCTGATGGTGAAAGACGATTTTCGCATTATCCTCGCCGGCGGCGAGCTGCGCAGCCGCGATGGCGGGATCATCGGCGAAGCGACGCTCGATTTTATCTCCCAGTTCCGTCTCGACTTCGGCATTCTTGGTATAAGCGGTATTGATAGCGACGGTTCGCTGCTGGAGTTTGATTACCATGAAGTGCGCACCAAGCGGGCGATTATCGAAAACTCGCGCCACGTGATGCTGGTGGTGGATCACTCGAAGTTTGGGCGTAATGCGATGGTGAACATGGGCAGCATTAGTATGGTCGATGCGGTTTATACCGATATCATGCCGCCCGCAGGCGTGCTGAAGGTGATTAAAGACAACAACCTGCAGCTGGAGCTGTGCTAAACAGCGTTATACCCCGTATCCCATCATTTTGAGCAACCGCTGGGCATGCTGAACGGCATCCTGGCGGTGCGCGACGCCCAGTTTCTGATACAGATTGCGAATATGCGTTTTAATCGTGGTGGCCGCAACATCCAGTTCGCCGGCGATCTGCTCGTTGCTGTAACCGGAATAGATAAGCCCTAACACCTGCCATTCGCGCTGGGTCAGCGGACTGGTGCGGATAAGCTCCGGCACTTCCGGGTGGTTCAGCAGCCGTTCGACGAAGCTCTCGTCGAAGTGGGCGAATTTATGTCGATGATGCTGGTTAATATCGCGCAGGATGCGCTGCGCGCGGTGCTGCTCCAGCTCCGGCAGCGTATTCAGTTGAATCAGCTGGCGCAGCTGCTGGGCCATGGCTTCGCCTTCAATCACGAAGTGGTTAATAAAGCCGGTGCGGTTAGCGAGGGTTAAGGCTTCCATTAACACTTTTTGCGCTTCGCCCTTGCGGTCCGCCTGCCAGTACAGCTGGTTCAACAGCAGCAGGTTACGGTTGATATCGCTCATCAGCCGCAGCGAGCGGGCATTTTCATTTAACTCTTCCAGCACCATTTCGGCGGAATCAAAATCACCGAGCAGGATCTGCGCGCGGGCAATGTTGCGCCACTGGCTTTGCAGGAAGTGGTTATTAGCGAATTCAGGTTTCGGCGTCTGGCGCAGCCAGTTGGCCGCTGCGGTTTTATCACCGGTCATCTGCCAGTAGATCACCCGCACTTTATCGGCGTTGGAGACCCAATCGCTGTGATAATGGCCGTTGCCCAGTAGATTTTCGAGACGGTTTAATAAGCTGCGGGCGTTGTCGAGATCGCCGCGCGCCAGCGAGCACTGCACCATTAACGCCAGGCATTGCAGCTGCTGCTGCGGCTGGTAGTTTGCCAGCACCGCGATGCCGCTGCGGGCGCTTTCTTCAGCTTCATCAAGACGCGCCCACGCCCATAGCAGCTGCGCGCGGATGCGCAACAGGAACTCATGCATCGGCAGCTGTTCAAGATGCTGATCGCGGATAAGCTGGAAAGCTTTATCCTGAATCTCCCATGCCGCCTGCAGGAAGCCCTGGGCAAACAGAATTTCGCTCTGCTGAATCATGCTCCACAGGGCGTAGTGCCAGACGTCATGACGGCGAGCCATCTGTTCTGTTTGCTGCATCACCGCCAGCGATTTACTCAGGTGGCCTTTGCAGTGCAGCACTTCGCCGTGGACGGAAGTGGCGACGATGCGGCTGTAATAGCTCGCCAGCGGCAGCTCATCCAGGGCCACCATTGCCAGGCGCTCGGCTTCGTCCTGATCGCCGGCGTTGATAGCGACCTGCGCGCGCAGGGCGTTGAAATCGCCGTGCATCGCGGTGTCCATTTCGACATCCATCTCCTGCTCGGCGCGGGCCAGCAGGGTATTCACTTCGCTATAGCGATGCTGGCTCTGCATCAGCCAGGCCTGCAGCAGGATCAGCCGCGGATTTTCCAGCAGGTTCGACCACGGCAGCGCCGCCAGCGATTGTTCCAGCAATCCTAGCTCGCTATGGTTGAACATGCCCCAGGCGTGGTTGAGCAAAATATCGCGCAGCATGGCGGCATCGCCAGCGGCAAGCGCATGATGGATGGCTTCGGTGGGGAACCCCTGCGCCATCCACGCTTCGGCGGCGGCGCGGTGGATTTCCGGAAGCTCGGTGGCCATTTCCCACTGACAGCGCTGGCGCAGGAAGTTGCCGAATAGCGGGTGATAGCGGAACCACTCGCCGGAGTCGTCCATCCGGTGCAGGAACAGCCCCTGACGTTCGATCTCTTCCAGTTGCATTTGGCCGTTCTCTTCGCCTGTCACGCGGACGATAAGCGCGTCGTTCATCGAGCGCAGCAGCGAGCTTTTTAACAAGAAGCTGCGGGTACGGGCATCGACATTATCCAGCACTTCATCGACCAGATAGTCGGAAAGGTGGCTGGCGTTAATGCCGGCGAGACGACGGGCGGAGTGCTGGGCGGAGGTATTTTTCTGCCGGGCGGAGAGGGCGATGAGCTGCAGGGCGGTGGCCCAGCCGGCGACGTCATCGCACAGGCGGCTGCTGTCATCGGCTTCAATGGGGGAGGCGAGGCGGCAGTCAAAGAACTGTTTCGCCTCCTGATGAGTAAAGGCCAACTGTTGGCTGCCGATTTCCAGTAACTGCTCGCGCACCCGCAGGTTGGCGATCCCCAACTGCGGCAGGTTGCGCGACAGCACTACCAGCGTCATGGTCTCTGGCTGATGGCGCAAGAAGAAGCGCATGGCATCGTGGATCACCGGATTGGTGATCAGGTGATAGTCATCAATGACCAGGTACAGCGGGCGCTGCCAGTCGGCAAGCTCAATAAACAGCTGCGCAAACAGCGACGGCAGGCTGGCGTACTGGCGCTTTTGCACCATGGCTTCGCTGGCGGCGCAGTGGCCGCCTGTCGCCTGTTGAATCGCCGCAATCAGATAGCTGGCGAAGCGCTCTTGTTGATTATCGCCTTCATCGAGCGAAAACCAGCCAAGGTCATGCTTACCCGATGCCCACTGCGAAACGAGCGTGGTTTTGCCGTAACCTGCCGGGCTGGTCACCAACGCGAGACGATAATTGTTCGCGCCGGAAAGTTTCGCCAGCAACCGTTCGCGAACCACAGTGTGTTCAAGACGGGATGGACGACTTAATTTTGACGGAATCAACATAGTTCACTTTTTCGCTGTGCAAGAAAGGGATGGGGATTTTTTTTGCGCTTCGTAATTAATGACTCCTAAGGTCGGTGATAATGAAAGTTATTGCAAGTTATGTCCAAAATTGATGCTCTTGAATTTGCTCTCGGTCACAATTTCTCGCTTCGGTTTTTAATTAGCTTTAAACCGGTACCAGAACGCGTCGTTCCTCGGTTTACGACGGTTTCGTCCGGGACGGAATTACTTTACCCAGCATTTTTTGTAGTTGATTGTTTTTATTAAATTATCGTCAGTGGATTCTTAGGGTTAATCTATTTCACGTATTTTTGTCATGGCATCTTTTTATTCTGTCAGTAGTTTATTTTTTATTTCACGATAATGGCACGAGCGAATTTGGCTTTGCGCTATGAATTGCGCTGTAACAAATTTGCCGTTCGTTGCGCTGGCGAAATTATTGTTCTACACGCGCAATAGGGCGGCGAATTCCCGACGACGAGCTAACGTTAAAGTGGCCGCGATCACAATTTTCGCTCATCCCCGCTACTCCTCCCTGTCTAATCCCCCTCGGGAGGAGGCAGCGGCCTCGGGAGGTCGGCACACTAAGGCTAACGTTTTAGTAAAGGACCAGGATTTCTTATGTCACAGACTTCTTTTAACCAGGCTCAGTTTCAGGCTGCACTGACGCGTCAGTGGCAGCGTTTCGGTTTATCGTCAGCCGCAGAGATGACCCAACGCCAGTGGTGGCGTGCGGTCAGCGGCGCGCTGGCGGAGCTTTTGGCGGCGCAACCGGCGGCGGAAGCCGTTAAAGGACAGCGCCACGTTAACTACATTTCGATGGAGTTCCTGATCGGTCGCTTGACCGGTAATAACCTGCTCAACCTGGGCTGGTATGAAGGGGTGAGCGAGACGCTGAAGGCGTACGACATCCAGCTGACCGACCTGCTGGAAGAAGAGACCGATCCGGCGCTGGGCAACGGCGGCCTGGGCCGTCTGGCGGCCTGCTTCCTGGATTCTATGGCCACCGTTGGTCAATCGGCGACCGGCTATGGCCTGAACTATCAGTACGGCCTGTTCCGTCAGTCCTTTGCCGACGGTCAGCAGATGGAAGCGCCGGACGACTGGGGACGCGGCAGCTATCCGTGGTTCCGCCACAACGAAGCGCTGGATGTGCAGGTAGGCATCGGCGGTAAAGTCAGCAAAAGCGGCGAATGGCAACCGGCTTTCGTGATTACCGGCGAAGCCTGGGATCTGCCGGTGCTTGGCTATCGCAATAACGTCGCGCAGCCGCTGCGTCTGTGGCAGGCGAAGCATGCCCATCCGTTTAACCTGACCAAATTCAACGACGGCGATTTCCTGCGCGCGGAGCAACAGGGCATCGACGCGGAAAAATTGACCAAGGTGTTGTATCCGAATGACAACCATCTGGCGGGGAAAAAACTGCGCCTGATGCAGCAGTACTTCCAGTGCGCCTGCTCGGTGGCCGATATTCTGCGTCGTCACCATCTGGCTGGCCGCAAGCTGCATGAGCTGGCGGATTATGAAGTGATCCAGTTGAACGACACCCATCCGACCATCGCCATCCCGGAGCTGCTGCGCGTGCTGATTGATGAGCACCAGATGAGCTGGGACGATGCGTGGGCCATCACCAGCAAAACCTTCGCTTATACCAACCATACGCTGATGCCAGAAGCGCTGGAGTGCTGGGATGAGAAGCTTGTCAAGGCGCTGCTGCCGCGCCATATGCAGATAATCAAAGAGATTAACGACAGATTTAAACTGCTGGTGGAGAAAACCTGGCCGGGCGATAAGCAGGTGTGGGCGAAGCTGGCGGTGGTGCATGACAAACAGGTTCGCATGGCCAACATGTGCGTGGTGAGCGGCTTTGCGGTGAACGGCGTCGCGGCGCTGCACTCCGATCTGGTGGTTAAGGATCTGTTCCCGGAATATCACCAGCTGTGGCCGAACAAATTCCATAACGTGACCAACGGCATTACGCCGCGTCGCTGGATTAAACAGTGTAATCCGGCGCTGGCTGCCCTGCTTGATAAGACGCTGAAGAAAGAGTGGGCCAACGATCTCGACCAGCTGATCAAGCTGGAGAAGTACGCTGACGATGCCAAATTCCGTCAGGTTTATCGCGACATTAAGCAGGCGAATAAAGTGCGTCTCGCTGAGTTCGTGAAGCGGCGTACCGGGATCGACATCAACCCACAGGCGATTTTCGATATCCAGATTAAGCGCCTGCACGAATACAAACGCCAGCATCTCAACCTGCTGAACATTCTGGCGCAGTATAAAGAGATCCGCGAAAACCCGCAGGCCGACCGCGTACCGCGCGTCTTCCTGTTTGGCGCCAAAGCCGCGCCGGGCTACTACCTGGCGAAGAATATTATTCTGGCGATCAACAAGGTGGCCGAGGCGATCAACAACGATCCGCTGGCGGGCGATAAGCTGAAAGTGGTCTTCCTGCCGGATTACTGCGTATCGGCGGCGGAAATGCTGATCCCGGCGGCGGACGTCTCCGAGCAGATTTCCACGGCGGGTAAAGAGGCCTCCGGTACCGGCAACATGAAGCTGGCGCTGAATGGCGCATTGACCGTCGGCACCCTTGATGGCGCCAACGTTGAGATCGCCGAGCAGGTTGGCGAGGACAATATCTTTATCTTCGGCCATACCGTGGAAGAAGTTAAGGCTCTGAAGGCGAAAGGCTACGTTCCGCTGAAATGGCGTAAGAAAGACAAGCTGCTGGACGCGGTGCTGAAAGAGCTGGAAAGCGGTAAATATAGCGGCGGCGACAAACACGCCTTTGATCAGATGCTGCATAGCCTGCTGCAAGGCGGCGATCCGTACCTGGTGCTGGCTGACTTTAGCGCTTACGTCGCGGCGCAGAAGCAGGTAGATGAACTGTATCGCGACCAGGAAGCCTGGACCCGTGCGGCGATCCTCAACACCGCGCGCTGCGGCATGTTCAGCTCCGACCGTTCTATTCGTGATTATCAGCAACGTATCTGGCAGGCAAAACGCTAAGGACAGGCCTATGGAGAATAAACGCCTTGATAACGCCGCGCTGGCGGCGGGGATCAGCCCCAGCTATATCAATGCGCACGGGCAGCCGCAGTCGATCGCGGCGGCCACTAAACAACGCTTGCTGGATGCTATGCATCGTACCGCTACTGCTGCGAAAGCGGCGGTAGAGCCGCTGCCCAGCGTCAAGGTTTTTACCCACGGTAAAAAAATGCAGTTGCCGGTCGCGGGGAGCGGCGCGTTTCACTGGCTACTGACGACCGAAGAAGGTAAGCAGTATCAGGGTGAGACGCGCGGCGGCGAAACGCTCACCCTGCCGGGGAGATTGCCGACGGGCTATCACACCCTAACCCTCACGCGGGACGGCGAACGCTGGCATTGCCGGGCGATCGTCGCCCCGGCGCGCTGCTACGAACCGCAGGCGCTCAAAGAGGGCAAAAAGCTATGGGGCGCCTGCGTCCAGCTCTACACCCTGCGTTCTGAGAACAACTGGGGCATCGGCGACTTCGGCGATCTACGCGCCATGCTGCCGGAAATCGCCCGTCGCGGCGGCGCGTTTATCGGCCTCAACCCGATTCACGCGCTCTATCCGGCGAACCCGGAGAGCGCCAGTCCGTACAGTCCGTCATCGCGCCGCTGGCTCAACGTCATCTATATCGACGTCAACGCGGTGGAAGATTTCCAGCGTAGCCCTGCCGCGCAGGCATGGTGGCAGCTTCCGGAAACCCAGCAGGCCTTGCAGGCCGCGCGGCAGACCGCTGATGTCGACTATACCGCTGTCACCGCGCTGAAGCTGACCGCGCTGCGTCTGGCGTGGGCCGAGTTTTCTACGCGTGAAGATGAGCAAATGGCGGAGTTCCGCCAGTTCGTGCTACGCGAGGGCGAAAGCCTCTACTGGCAGGCGGCGTTTGATGCGCTGCATGCGTGGCAAAGTCAGCAGGATCCGATGCGCTGGGGCTGGCCGGCATGGCCGGAGGCGTATCAGAGTACGAGCAGCCCGCAGGTGAAAACTTTCTGTGCGGAACATGCCGATGAGGTGAGCTTCTATCTGTGGCTACAGTGGCTGGCTTATACGCAGTTCGCCGCCTGTTGGCACACCAGCCAGCAGGACGGGATGCCGATTGGCCTGTATCGCGATCTGGCGGTCGGCGTCGCTGAAGGCGGATCGGAGACGTGGTGCGATCGCGAGCTGTATTGCCTCAGGGCTTCCGTCGGCGCGCCGCCGGACATCCTCGGCCCGCTGGGACAAAACTGGGGCCTGCCGCCGATGGATCCGCATGTGATGGCTGCCCGCGCCTACGAGCCGTTTATCGAACTGCTACGGGCGAATATGCAAAACTGCGGCGCATTGCGTATTGACCACGTGATGTCGGTGCTGCGCTTGTGGTGGATACCGTATGGCGAAACCGCCGACCATGGCGCCTATGTGCAGTATCCCGTGGATGACCTGCTGGCGATCCTGGCGCTGGAGAGCCAGCGGCACCGCTGCATGGTCATTGGCGAAGACCTCGGTACCGTACCGGTTGAAATCGTCGGCAAGCTGCGCAAAAGCGGCGTTTACTCGTATAAAGTGCTCTATTTCGAAAATGGCCCTGATAAAACGTTCCGCGCGCCGAAGGCTTATCCGCAGCAGTCGATGGCGGTCGCGACGACCCACGATCTCCCGACGCTGCGCGGCTATTGGGAGAGCGGCGATTTGACGCTCGGGAAGACGCTGGGTCTGTATCCGGATGAAGTGGTGCTGCGCGGCTTATATGCCGATCGCGAACAAGCAAAGCAGGGGTTGCTGGATGCGCTGCATCGGCACGGCTGTTTGCCGAAGCGCGCCGGGCATAAAGCCTCGCTGATGGCGATGACCTCAACGCTTAATCGCGGGATGCAGCGCTACATCGCCGACAGCAACAGCGCCCTGCTTGGACTGCAGCCGGAAGACTGGCTGGAGATGGCTTCACCGGTCAACATCCCGGGCACCAGTACCGAGTATCCCAACTGGCGGCGTAAGCTTACCGTGACGCTCGAGCAGATGTTTGCCGATGCGCAGGTGAATAAGCTGATTAAAGATCTGGATAAGCGCCGCAAAGCCCGCTAATCCAGAGAGAATTCCCCGGTGGTGCTGCGCTTACCGGGGCTACGGTTGAGAGCCGAAGAACAAAAAGGGAACGAGGATTACACCACCATCCCCAGGACCGTAGCCCGGATAAGGCGCTTTGCGCCGCTATCCGGGAAACGAATAATAAAAAGGCCGGGGCGCATGATGCGCACCCGGCCTTTTTTATCTCAGGGAACGAGGGTTACACCACCATCCCCAGCAGCAGACAACCAACCAGGCCGCACACGGAAATGATGGTTTCAAGTACCGACCAGGACTTGATGGTCTCGCCAATGGTCAGGTTGAAATACTCTTTGAACAGCCAGAAACCTGGATCGTTCACGTGCGAGAAGATAACGCTACCGGAACCCACGGCGATAACCATCAGCTCCGGGCTAACGCCGGTGGTGGCAATCAGCGGCGCGGCGATACCACCCGCGGTGATAGCGGCAACGGTCGCTGAACCCAGCGCAATACGAAGCACCGCGGCGATAGACCACGCCATAAACAGCGGTGACATATTGGATTCGTGCATGATAGAAGCGATGTACTTATCCATGCCGCTATCCACCAGCACCTGCTTAAAGGCGCCGCCGCCGCCGATGATTAACAGCATCATGGCAATAATTTTAATAGAGGAGGTCAGCGTATCGTTGATCTGCTCCATGGAACGGCCGCGGTTCAGGCCGAAAGTGAACAGCGCGATCAGCACCGCAATCAGGGTCGCCATCACCGGGTCGCCGAAGAACTCGGCAACGGGCAGGAAGGCGTGGCCCTTCGGCAGAACCATCTCGGCGACGGCGCGCATCGCCATCAGGATCACCGGTACCAGAGAGGTCCAGACGCTGACGCCAAAGCCCGGCATCTCTTCTTCGGTGAAGGTTTTCGGGTTGTGCAGGCCTTCCGGGATCGGCTTATCAATACCTTTCAGGAAACGGGCGAAAACCGGGCCGGCGAGAATAACCGTCGGGATAGCCAGAATCGTACCGTAGAGCAGCGTTTTGCCCATATCGGCGTGGAAAATTGTCGCGATAGCGGTCGGGCCCGGGTGCGGCGGCAGGAAACCGTGGGTGACGGAGAGCGCCGCGGCCATCGGTACGCCAACGTACAGCAGCGGGATACGCGCGGAAGCGGCGATGGTAAAGACCAGCGGCAGCATCAGCACGAAACCGACTTCATAGAACAGGGCGAAACCGACGGTGAAACCGGTCAGTACAACGGCCCATTGAATATGTTTTTTACCGAATTTATCAATCAGGGTGGTGGCGATACGCTGCGCGCCGCCGCAGTCCGCCAGCATTTTACCGAGCATAGCGCCGAAGCCCATGATCAGTGCGAGGCTGCCGAGCGTGCCCCCGACGCCGTTTTTGATGGATACGATGACTTTATCCAGAGGCATACCCTGCATTAATCCGACGGCGAGCGCCACCAGAACCAGAGCGATGAAGCCGTTCATTTTGAAACGGATCATCAGCAACAATAACAGGGCAACCCCGATAGCTACGATGACTAATGGCATGATTTACCTGGCCTTAACTTGTTATGGGTAACGTTAAAGTCTGAACATCTACAGTATCCGTTCCGCAGAGGAACAAGGATGTCTTGCACCGTAAAGCTGGCATATTCCTGACCCAGAGAAAGGATAGCTGGCTATTTTTTTGTCGGTGGTGCTTGTCGTGGATGATACGGGTAACATGTGAGCTTTGAGAATGCCCTGAACCGGGTAAATTTTAAATATGAGACTTAAGTCATACTCTCTGCCGGGTTTTTGCCGTGCCGGCTAGTCAGAAATGTTGTGCGGTAACATGCGGGAAGGAGAAGTCACCCGGCAAGCGGTTGTTGCCGGGCGAGAAGGCGTAAGCTTAGTAGTAGGAGTGCTCGCCGCGCTGGTGTTCGGTCAGGTCGCGCACGCCTTTCAGCTCCGGGAATTCGTTCAGCAGCTGTTTTTCGATCCCTTCTTTCAGGGTCACGTCGACCATCGAGCAGCCGTTGCAACCACCGCCGAACTGCAGGATAGCCAGACCGTCTTCGGTGATTTCCATCAGCGAGACACGACCGCCGTGACCGGCCAGCTGTGGGTTGATCTGCGACTGCAGCAGGTACTCCACGCGCTCCATTAGCGGGGCATCGTCGGAAACCTTACGCATTTTGGCGTTCGGCGCTTTCAGCGTCAGCTGGGAACCGAGTTGGTCAGTGACGAAGTCGATTTCAGCATCTTCCAGATAAGGCGCGCTGAGTTCATCAACATACGCGGTCAGCTGTTCAAATTTCAGCGCCGTGTCGGTGTCTTCCACCGCATCCGGTGGGCAGTAGGATACGCCGCACTCAGCGTTTGGGGTGCCGGGATTAATCACAAATACGCGAATTTGCGTCCCTTCTTCCTGATTTGCCAGCAGTTTGGCAAAGTGCGCTTGTGCAGCATCGGAAATACGGATCATAGCGTTGGCCTAATAGTTGACTATTTTACTGGGTTATAATACGCCCATCAGCGGGGGTCTACAAGGTACGGCATACACACCATACCTGAACCGTCGCGGCGCCGTTTCGCAAAAGCAGGCGGGAAATCTCGGCGACGGTGCTTCCGGTTGTGACGACATCATCCACAATGGCGATATGGTGGCCCCGAACGGATAATTCAACCTGGAAAGCATTTTTCAGGTTCTGCTTACGTAATCTGGCGCTTAACTGATGCTGTGTTGCGGTACGCCGGATTCGCTTCAGCGCATCGCCGCGCCAGGCGCAACCCATCCAGCGCGCCAGCGGGCGACATAGCGCCTCGCTTTGGTTAAATCCCCGACGCCAGTGGCGGCGTTGCCAAAGAGGCACGCTGATAATCCGGTCCACTGGCGGCAGCCCGCGGTTAAGGCGCAGGCGCAAAATAAGCAGTCGCGCCAGCGCTGGGGCGAGTTCCGGACGAGGCCCGAACTTTAACTGATGCACCAGTCCGCTTAGCGCAGGGGTATAGCTATTCACCGTCACCAGCCGCTGCCAGGGCGGCGGTTTTTGCAGGCAGCGTCCACAGGGTAAGGTGGGCGCCAATGCGGGTAAACCGCACTGCGGGCAGAGTGATTGTGAGATGAGCAGCGAGGCGGTGCAGCGCGAGCAAATCCCCCAGTGAGCGATGGCCAGCGGCATTTGGCATAGCCAGCATAAGCTGTGTGCTGTTAGCATAATTCCCCTCATAGTGATGGAAAGAGAACAGTAACTGATGAATGACATCTGGTGGCAAACCACGGGCGAAGGAAATTGTCATCTTGTGCTGCTGCACGGATGGGGGCTGAATGCCAACGTGTGGGATTGCATTACGCCGGAACTGGCTACGCATTTTACCCTGCACCTGGTGGATCTACCGGGCTATGGCCGCAGCGGTGGTTTTGGCGCCTTAACGCTTGAAGAGATGGCGCAGCAGGTCGTTGCAAAAGCACCGGAGCAGGCCATCTGGCTTGGCTGGAGCCTGGGCGGGTTGGTAGCGAGCCTGGTGGCGCTGCAGCATCCGCAACGCGTGCAGGCGCTGGTGACCGTCGCTTCTTCGCCGTGTTTTGGCGCGCGCGACCCGTGGCCGGGGATTAAACCGGAAGTGCTGAGCGGCTTCCAGCAGCAGCTTAGTGAAGATTTCCAGCGTACCGTCGAGCGTTTTCTCGCCCTGCAGACCATGGGTACCGAAAGCGCGCGCCAGGACGCCCGTGCGCTGAAAAGCACCGTTCTGTCGCTGCCGATGCCGCCTGCCGAGGTTCTCAACGGCGGGTTGGAGATTCTCAAAACCGCCGATTTGCGTCAACCGCTCGCCGCGCTGACCATGCCGTTTTTGCGCCTCTATGGTCGTCTGGATGGGCTGGTGCCGCGTAAAATCGTTCCGCTATTGGATGAGCTGTGGCCGCAAAGTGAGTCTATCATTTTCGAAAAGGCGGCCCATGCGCCGTTTATTTCACATCCCCAGCCATTTTGTGAGCCTCTGATCGCGTTGAAAAAGCGGCTGAATAATTATTTTTAGCGCCGCGTGGTAAATCATCAGGATCGGGCAATACTTAGGTTGTTGCGGCGGTTGATTATTTCGTTTTTGCCGCCGCAAACTAAAAATAACAACCTTATGGAGAGTAAAGGCTATGAAACTTGTTACAGGTATTGTTGCATCTCTGGTGATTGGCTCCCTCTCTTTTGGCGCGTTCGCGGCGAAAGAGATTCAAAAAGATGAAGTCGCGAAGATGAATCTGACCAAGGTCGGCAGCATCACGACTTCCCGTACCACGTCGCCGATGGACGCGAAGCGCGATCTGTCTAAGAAGGCGGATGAGTTGGGTGGTAAGTACTTCGTGGTGATTGCCGGCGAGAAGAACGAGAAGACGGTTCACGCGAACGCCGACGTGTATAAGTAAGCCCGATTTCCCCTGCCAGGCGCAGCCTGGCAGGGCTCCAGCTCAACGTCGTTGGGTAGCCCGGATACGGCGCAACGCGCCGCCATCCGGGATGTCTATTCAGCGCAAAGACCACCACTCCCGCAGGCAGGCTTTCCCTTCAGGGCAGCTTTTACAGCTGCCTGAAAGGCAGCCATCAGCATCTTCGGTCTTTCTGACGACTTTCCCCATCGCTTCCAGGCGGCTCAACATGGCGTCGATCAGCGGTCGCGGCGTATGCAGGCGGGCGCTCAGCTGTGCGGCTTCCATTCGCCCCTGCAGGGCCAGCATATCGCGTACTTCGATTAACGATGCCATGCGCATACTCCTTAGTGGCAGTCGCCGGCCGGGCTCTGGCAGCAAGACGTCGGGGTTTTACGCGTCGCCAGCAGCGAAACGTCTACCCGGCTCCGCGCCCGACGCAGAAGGCCAAAGACCACGACGTTAAACAGAATCACCGCCAGAATACACACCAGGCTGTAGCGCGGGTGCTGGCTAAAGCTCACGGTCTGGTAGTACAGCGTTGATAGCGAGTAGGCGATATTCAACCCCCACAGCACCGAGAACATCATCCAACCGCGGCTGGACTCACGGGCAATCGCCCCCATCACGGAAATGCATGGAATATAGAGCAGGACGAAGATCAGGTAGCTGTACGCGGCGGCGGCGCTGCCGAATTTACTGCCCATCACGCCCATTGCGCCGGTTTCCATTTCGCCATCGCCTTTGCTTGCTTCAATCGGGTTCGCCAGCACGCTCAGGCTAAAGGTGTCTTTCAGCCCCTGCCAGGTTTCATCGACGGCGGCTAACAGCTCGTCGCCAAGGCTAAACTCCTGTGGGTTAAACTCTTCATTCTGGATATCTTCCGCGGTGTAGAGGGTATTCAGCGTACCGACCACCACTTCTTTCGCCATCGCGCCGGTAAACAGGCCGACGGTTGCCTGCCAGTTATCTTCGTGCACGCCAATGGGCTTAAACACCGGGGTAATCACCCGGCTGACCGAAGCCAGCGCCGAGTCGTTGATGTTATCGACCACTTTGCCGCTGAGCGAGAAGCTGTTCAGCGCGCTGAGGAAAATACTGACGATGACAATCACCTTACCGGCGCGCAGGACGAAGCCTTTCAGGCGCTGCCAGGTCTGGATAACCAGGCTCTTGATGTGCGGTACGTGATACACCGGCAGCTCCATCACAAACGGCGAGGCTTCGCCGCGCATAATGGTGTATTTGAGCATCAGGCCGGTGAGGATCGCCATCACGATGCCCAGCACGTACAGTGAGAAGACCGCCAGCGCGCCGTTCTGCCCGAAGAAGGCAGCGGCGAAGACCGCGAAAATCGCCAGTCGCGCGCCGCAGGACATAAATGGCGCCATCATGATGGTCATTAGCCGTTCACGCGGCGCATCCAGCGTACGGGCGCCCATTACCGAAGGCACGTTACAGCCGAAACCGACGATCAGCGGCACGAAGGATTTCCCCGGCAGGCCTAACGCCTGCATCAGGCGGTCCATCACGAAGGCCGCGCGCGCCATATACCCGGAGTCCTCAAGGAAAGAGAGGAACAGGTACATCATGCCGATTTGCGGCACCAGCGGCAGCACGGTATTGATACCGCCGCCCAGCCCTTGCGCGAGGAATACGGTCAGCCAGTCCGGGAAGTGCAGGGTGTAGCCCAGCCACTGGATGCCGTGAATGAAGATAGCCACCGAACCGGCGTCGAAAATCGGCTGCAGGGCGCCGCCGATGTTGATAGCCAGCAGGAACATCAGGTACATCACGAACAGGAAGATCGGTAAGCCGAGGAAGCGGTTAAGGATAATTTTATCCATCGCCGTGGTGAAGCGGCTCGGCTCTGCGGTCAGGGTGTTACTGACGGCATCGCATACCGCGGCGATACTTTGATAGCGGGCATCGGCGATATACAGTGCCGGATCGTCCATCTCGCCACTCAGGTTAGCCAGCGCCAGATCGAGTTTGTCGGCGGCGTTGCCGGCGAAAGCGCGGCTATAAATATCGCCTTCCAGCATCTGCAGCCCCAGCCAGCGGCGCTGACGCAGCGGCATATCAGCAGGCATCGCCTGCGCCAGCATATCGGCTTCGCGCTGCAGAGATTGTGGATAGTGCACCAGTTCCAGCGGCTGATTTTTCTCATGGCGGTCAAGCGCCATTTTTAGCGCTTCGATACCGCGGCCGCGGGTGGAGACCAGCGGTATCACCGGGCAACCGAGACGGGCCGCTAACGCGTCGACGTCGATGCGGATTTGCTGCTTTTCGGCAATATCGAGCATGTTTAGCGCGACGACGCAGGGAATACCCAACTCCAGCAATTGCAGAGTCAGATAGAGGTTACGTTCCAGGTTCGAGGCGTCGATGACGTTAATCAGAAGGTCGGCATCGCCGCTGAGAATATAGTGACAGGCAATCTGTTCGTCGAGCGACGTCTGCGAGGAGATGGTGGTCAGCGAATAGGTGCCCGGCAGGTCGACCAGGGTGACCTGGTGGTCGGTGGTGGTGAAGGCGCCTTCTTTACGCTCAACGGTGACCCCCGCCCAGTTACCCACCCGCTGGCGCGCGCCGGTTAGTTGATTAAATAACGTTGTTTTGCCGGAATTAGGATTACCAATTAAACCAACGGTTAATTTTTTCATTTTTTCAGACTCTTAGTGCTGGGTCAGGTGTTATTGCGCAACCGCTTCCAGTTCAATTAACGCGAGGTCTTTTTTACGTAATACCAGGCTCACGCGCCGGGTCTCAATATGAATAGGATCGCCCAGCGGCGCCACGCGTACGACATGAAACGAAGAGCCGGGCAACATTCCCAGGGAGAGCAGTTTCTGCCGATAAGCCGGGCTAATATCGCGGGAAAAACCGGTGATTTTCCACACACTATCAGGAGTGAATTGCATAGGGCCTACTTGTTATCGCTAACCGAAAAGAGAATTTCCATACGCGGCGGTTAAAGCGGCGCTGGGGGCTATAGCCAACGAAGAAGAATAAAATTTAACTGATAACGATGATAATGAGAATGGTTTGTATCATCAATACATGACAAGGATAATAAATGCGGTTTTCCTGGGAATTTGCTTATTTTTTGATATGACGCAAGAACGCTGCTGTAGTCAAAAATAAGGGAAAAATTAATTTCTTCATTTAATGTTTAATAAAGGTTTCATTAGTTAACAGAATGAAACTTTATAAATTTCGAACTTATTGAAAGGTTACTGGAATATATTAATCGAGGCTCAGGCATTAAAAAGCGGAAAATTGCCCCTCGTATAGAGGGGCAGGGAAGGATTAACGTTTTTTTCCCATCGCGGCGGCCAGCGCATCCATCATCGCGCTGTTGCCGGCTGGCTGAGCATCGCGACCGCGCGGCTTCGCCGCTTTTGCCGCCGGGCGGTTACCCTGCGGGCGATCGTTGCCGCCGCCGCGGCGCGCGTTGCTGTCGCCCGGTTGTTCATCCAGACGCATCGTTAACGCGATGCGTTTACGCGGCAGGTCCACTTCCATCACCTTCACTTTGACGATATCGCCCGCTTTGACCACGGTATGCGGGTCTTCAACGAACTTATTCGACAGCGAAGAGATATGGACCAGGCCATCCTGGTGCACGCCGATATCGACGAAGGCGCCAAAGTTGGTAACGTTGGTGACCGCGCCTTCCAGAATCATCCCTGGCAGCAGGTCGTTCATCGTCTCAACGCCGTCGGCGAACTGGGCGGTTTTAAACTCAGGGCGCGGATCGCGGCCCGGTTTTTCCAGCTCTTTGATGATATCGGATACCGTCGGCACGCCGAACTTATCATCGGTAAAATCAGAGGCTTTCAGGTTGCGCAGCTCGCTGCTGTTGCCCATCAGATCTTTCAGCGCCTGCTGGGTTGCGGCCAGAATACGCTCGACCACCGGGTAGGCTTCCGGGTGAACGGTTGAGGCGTCCAGCGGGTTATCGCCGTGGTTAATACGCAGGAAGCCTGCGCACTGCTCAAAGGCTTTCGGCCCCAGACGGCTTACCTTCAGCAACTGCTGGCGGTTATGGAACTGGCCGTTCTCGTCGCGCCAGGCGACGATATTCTGCGCCATCATGCGGGTCAGGCCGGCAACGCGGGTTAACAGCGCCACCGAGGCGGTGTTAAGGTCAACGCCGACGGCGTTAACGCAGTCTTCCACCACCGCATCCAGCTTACGCGCCAGCTGCGTCTGACTAACGTCATGCTGATACTGACCGACGCCGATTGATTTCGGATCGATTTTCACCAGCTCGGCCAGCGGATCCTGCAGACGGCGGGCGATAGAGACCGCGCCGCGTAGGGAAACGTCGAGGTCCGGGAACTCCTGCGCCGCCAGTTCGGAAGCCGAGTAGACCGATGCGCCGGCTTCGCTGACGATCACTTTCTGGGCGGTTACTTTCGGGAACTGTTTTTGCACGTCGAGGAAGAAACGCTCGGTCTCGCGCGAAGCGGTACCGTTGCCGATAGCCACCAGCTCAACGTTATGTTTCTCGCACAGCGCCGCCACGACGACGGCGGCTTTAGCCGCCTGGCCGGTGTGCGGGTAGATGGTATCGGTGGCCACCAGTTTGCCGGTGCCGTCGACTACCGCCACTTTTACGCCGGTACGCAGGCCCGGATCGAGCCCCATGGTGGCGCGCAGGCCGGCAGGCGCGGCCATCAGCAGGTCATGGAGGTTACGGGCGAATACGTTAATCGCTTCGTCTTCCGCGCGTTCGCGCACGGTGCCCATTAATTCGGTTTCGAGGTGCATCAGCACCTTGATGCGCCAGGTCCAACTGACGACGCCTTTGCGCCAGCTGTCCGCCGGGGCATTATTCAGGCGCAGGCCGAGATGATCGATAATGATCTGCTCGCAGTGGCTCTCTTTCGGCGGCTCGTCAAACTGCGGGTCGGCGTTGAGCGACAGCTGCAGCACGCCCTCATTGCGCCCGCGGAACATCGCTAGCGCGCGGTGCGACGGCACGGAAGCGATCGGTTCATGGTGGTCGAAGTAATCGCGGAATTTAGCGCCTTCTTCTTCCTTGCCGCTGACGACGCTGGCCACCAGGTGGGCGTTTTTCCACAGATAATCACGCACCTTCGCCAGCAGGGCGGCGTCTTCCGCGAAACGCTCCATCAGAATATAGCGCGCGCCGTCGAGAGCGGCTTTACTATCCGCCACGCCTTTATCGGCATCGATATAGTTTGCCGCTTCGGTTTCCGGATCGTGGGAAGGCTCATTCCACAGCAGATCGGCCAGCGGTTCGAGACCGGCTTCAATAGCGATTTGCCCACGGGTGCGGCGTTTGGGTTTGTACGGCAGGTAGAGGTCTTCGAGCTCGGTTTTGCTGAGGGTGGCGTTGATGGCTTTTTCCAGCGCTTCGTTGAGCTTGCCCTGTTCGCCGATCGATTTGAGGATCGCCTGGCGGCGGTCTTCCAGTTCGCGCAGATACCCGAGGCGAGTTTCCAGATTACGCAGCTGCGTGTCATCCAGACCGCCGGTGACTTCCTTACGATAACGTGCAATAAACGGCACGGTGTTCCCTTCATCAAGCAGGCGAACGGCAGCTTCTACCTGTTCGGCTCTGGCCTGAAGTTCACCCGCAATAATGCGGCAGAGCGAATCATTCATCATCGGTTTTATTCATCATTAGGGTCAAAAATCAGGGGATAGTTATACGGGGTGACAGGCTAAAATGCCAGCCGCGACCGGGTTCTCTCGGAATGTTCCGGCGCTATTTCACGTATTCAATTTCATTGACGTACCAGCTGGCTTCGCCCGCCGGAGTGTTAACGATAGCCAGGTCGCCCACCTCTTTCTTTAGTAAGGCGCGCGCCATTGGCGAATCGATAGAGATATAGTCTTTGCGGCCGAAGATTTCATCGTAGCCGACAATGCGAAAGCGCTTGGTATCGCCATCGTCGTTCTCGATTTCCACCCACGCGCCGAAGAACACTTTGCCTTCCTGCTGCGGGGAATAATCGACGATTTTGAGATTTTCCAGACACTTGGTGAGATAACGCACCCGGCGGTCAATTTCGCGCAGGCGCTTTTTATTGTACTGATAATCGGCGTTTTCGCTGCGGTCGCCAAGACTCGCCGCCCAGGTCACTTTCTTGGTGACTTCCGGGCGCTCTGTACGCCACAAGTAATCCATCTCTTGCTTCAGTTTTTCATACCCTTCACGGGTGATCAGCGGCGTTTTCATCTGTGGTTCATCCAAAATAATCTCGTCCCGCCGTACCTTAACCAGCCGTTTCGGCAAGGTAAAGCGGTGGGCGAAGAAATCGCGGCTACTGGCTGCGGGTAAAAATGGTAATCACCTGATCAATATGGTTTTTCATTGCTTTCTTTGCCGCACGTACGTCGTGGGCCTCAATGGCTTCAAGGATCGCGCGATGCTCTTGTTCCGAGCGATGCGGCATATCGTCCGGCGTATAGTGGCGCTGCAGCATGCGGAACATACTGCCGTAGCGGTGGCCGAGTAGGTGGCCGATGATAAACGCGTACGCCGGGTTACCGCTGGCCTGAGCGATACGGATATGGAACAGGCGATCGCCGGGATGGGTGGTTGAACCGGCACGGTTATCGCGACAGTTCTGTTCAAAGGCCTCGCGGATAGCGGCCAGCTCCTCGGGGCTGGCATGGCGCGCCGCCAGCGCGGCGGTTTCCGGTTCTATTAACAGACGCGCCTGCAGCAGAGAAAATGGCGGTAGTTCGGCGTTAAAATCGAGGTCTATGTTGAGTTCGTCGTCGATCTCCGTCCACTGGTCGCGACCGGCCTGCGCCATCACCGGCTCTTTGGTGGCGACGAGCGGCGTCTGCGATTTGACGATTACCCCGTTGCCGACGCGCACGTCCACCAGGCCAATCACCTCCAGCGCAATCAGCGCTTCACGTACCGATGCGCGGCTGACGTTCAACTGCTGGGCTAAATCTCGCTCAGACGGCAGACGGCTGCCGGGCGGAAATTCGTTGTTCTCAATTAATCGCTTGAGTTGGTCTGCTATCTGTCTGTAAATCCTTGGGTTTTCCAGTCTGGTAATCGGCATGTTTCACCTTTGCTCATGCGATAGACAGTGATAAAGCGCACAAATATTGGTCAGCACACTTGAGTGTTTGTTAGTCGAGTGTAATTAATTGGTTAACCAATGTGCCGTTTGTGGCCGTTTTTGCAACATATGAGCTTCACGATAGCGGGTTATGCCTGACTTGTCATGCGAAAGGTCAGGCCTTTGACTACCATCAATGGCCTGACCATTAGTCCTTTAGACCAGGGGAGAGAAATGGAACTAACCGGAAAACGCGTTCTGATTACCGCCGCAGGGCAGGGGATTGGCAACAGCTGCGCGCGGCTATTTGCCGCCGCTGGCGCGGAAGTGATTGCCAGCGATATCAACATTGCCGGATTGAGCGATATCTCCGGCGTACAGCCGCTGCAGCTGGATGTCACCCGCGCCGACGCCATTGCCGCCGCTGCGGAAACGCTGGGCCCGCTGGATGTCTTGTTCAACTGCGCCGGGGTGGTGCATAGCGGCAGCATTCTTGAATGTAGCGAGCGGGAGTGGCAGTTCGCTCTCGATCTGAATGTCACCGCCATGTTCCACACGATTCGCGCCTTTTTGCCGGCGATGATCGCCCGCGGCGGTGGCTCGATTATCAACATGTCATCGGTAGCTTCCAGCGTGAAAGGAGTACCAAACCGCTTCGCCTACAGCGCCAGTAAAGCGGCGGTCATTGGCCTGACCCGCTCGGTAGCGGCGGATTTCGTCACCCAGGGCATTCGTTGTAATGCGATTTGTCCGGGTACCGTCGATTCACCTTCCCTACGCGGACGTATTGCCGAGCAGGCGCGCGAGCAGGGGCTGAGCGAAGAGGCGGTTTATGAGGCGTTTGTCGCCCGCCAGCCCATTGGCCGCATCGGCAAGCCGGAAGAGATCGCCCAGCTGGCGCTGTACCTGGCTTCCGACGCCAGCGCCTACACCACCGGCACGGTGCAGATTATTGACGGCGGTTGGAGCAACTAACCGCGCGGCGCTTTATTTCACTATCAGGAAAACGCATGAAATTACTTCGTTTTGGCAATCCCGGCAGCGAGCGTCCGGGCGTACTCGATAACGACGGCCGCCTGCGCGACCTGTCGCAATATATTAACGATCTGCGCGGCGACGCGCTGCTGCCGGAGAGTCTGGCGCGTCTGCGCCAGCTGGATCTCTACAGCCTGCCGCTGGTTGATGGCAATCCGCGTATTGGCGCCTGCGTCGGCGGTATCGGTAAATTTATCTGCATCGGTCTGAACTATGCCGATCACGCCGCAGAGACCGGCGCCGATATTCCGCAGGAACCGGTGGTATTCAGCAAGTGGACCAGCGCTGTGGTCGGGCCGAACGACAACGTGATTATCCCGCGTGGTTCGCAAAAGACCGACTGGGAAGTTGAATTAGGAGTGGTGATTGGCAAAGGCGGGCGCTATATCGACGAGCGCGACGCCATGCAGCACGTTGCTGGCTACTGCGTGATTAATGACGTCTCCGAACGTGAGTATCAAATCGAGCGCGGCGGCACCTGGGATAAAGGCAAAGGCTGCGACACGTTCGGGCCGACCGGCCCCTGGCTGGTCACCGCCGATGAAATCCCCGATCCCAACGCGCTTAACCTGTGGCTGGAGGTCGACGGCAAGCGCTATCAGGACGGCAACACCCGCACCATGATTTTCAAAGTGCCCTATATCATCAGCTACCTGAGCCGCTTTATGAGCCTGCAGCCGGGCGATGTCATCTCCACCGGTACGCCGCCGGGGGTGGGTATGGGCCAGAAACCGCAGCCGGTTTATTTACGCGCCGGCCAGACTATTCGTTTGGGCATTGAAGGGTTGGGCGAACAGCAGCAGCTGACCGTGGAGGACAAACAATGACGCAAATTACCGCCCTGCGGGTAGAGGATATTCGCTTCCCCACTTCGCAGCAGTTGGACGGCTCCGATGCGATGAATCCCGACCCGGATTACTCCGCCGCCTACGTGATCCTCGAAACCGACAATCCTAAGCTCACCGGTCACGGGCTGACCTTCACCATTGGCCGCGGCAACGAAATTTGCTGCGCGGCGATTCAGGCGCTGGAGCATTTAATCGTCGGCGAGCAACTCGAGACGATCGCCGCCGATATGGGCGCCTTCTGGCGGCGCTTTACCAGCGATAGCCAGCTGCGCTGGATTGGCCCGGACAAAGGGGCGATTCACCTGGCGACCGGCGCGGTGGTCAATGCGGTGTGGGATCTGTGGGCGAAGGCCGAAGGCAAACCGGTCTGGCGACTGGTTGCCGATATGAGCCCGGCCGAGCTGGTGCGCTGCATTGATTTTCGCTACATCACCGACTGCATTACCCCGGAGGAGGCGCTGCGCCTGCTGGAAAGCCGTGAGGAGGGTAAAGCCCAGCGGCTTGAACAGCTACAGGCGCAGGGTTATCCGTGTTACACCACGTCAGCGGGCTGGCTGGGTTACGGTGATGACAAACTGCGTCGTCTTTGTCAGCAGGCGGTGGACGCCGGTTTCTCGCATATCAAGCTGAAGGTTGGGCGCGATATTGAAGATGACATCCGCCGCGTGCGCATTGCCCGTGAAGTGATTGGCCCCGAGCGGAAACTGATGATTGACGCCAACCAGGTATGGGAAGTGGACGCCGCGATTCCATGGGTCAAAGCGCTGGCCTTCGCCAATCCATGGTTTATCGAAGAGCCGACCAGCCCGGATGATATCGAAGGTCACCGCAAGATCCGCGAGAACATCGGCGCGGTGAAGGTCGCCACCGGCGAGATGTGCCAGAACCGGATTATGTTCAAACAGTTCATTATGCGCGGCGCGATTGACGTGGTGCAGATCGATGCCTGCCGGTTAGGCGGCGTCAACGAAGTGCTGGCGGTGATGCTGATGGCGGCGAAGTACAACCTGCCGGTTTGCCCGCACGCCGGCGGCGTCGGACTGTGCGAATACGTCCAGCATCTGTCGATGATTGACTACCTGTGCATCGCCGGTACCCATGAAGGGCGGGTGATCGAGTTTGTCGACCATCTGCACGAGCACTTCCTGCACCCTTGCGAAATCCGCGGCGCAGCTTATATGCCGCCGCAGGCGCCGGGCTACTCGATTGAAATGCATCAGGCTTCTATCGAGCAGTACCGCTACCGTGGAGAAGCGCATGTTGCGCATTGATGCCCACCACCACTACTGGCGCTATCAGCCACAGGATTACCCGTGGATTGATGACGACATGCCGCAACTGCGCCGGGATTTTTACCCCCCGCAGCTCCAGCCGCTGCTGGCACAGCACCGGCTCGATGGCGCGGTGGTGGTGCAGGCGCGTCATGACGAAAACGAAACCGCCTGGCTGGTGGCGCAGGTTTCTCAGGCGGTTGGCGTATGCGGCGTGGTGGGCTGGCTGGATATTACCGCCGCGGATCTCGAGGACAAGCTGACGCAGTGGCGCGACCAGCTGTGCGGGTTGCGCCATCAGGTGCAGGATGAAGCCGACCCGGCAGCGTGGCTTGAGCGCGAGGCGGTCTCCCGCGGCATGCGGCGACTACAGCAACGCGGCTATAGCTGGGATCTACTGGTTACCCATCATCATCTCGCGGCGGCGGCACGCTTTGCCGCCCGCCACGATGATCACTGGCTGGTACTCGACCATTTCGGCAAGCCGGATATCGCGCGCGGCGCGGCCCACTGGGCCGAACAGGCGAGGCCGCTGGCCGCATTACCGCATGTGGTGGGCAAACTTTCCGGCCTGGTGACCGAAGCCGGGCGCGGATGCTGGACCGAGCAGCAACTGCTGCCTTTCTTCGACGCCGCGCTGGAGTTGTTTGGCCCGCAGCGGCTGATGTTTGGTTCCGACTGGCCGGTATGCCTGCTGGCGGCGGAGTACCACCAGGTTTACCAGCTGTGCGAAACGGCGCTGGTCCCGCTGACGGAAACGCAGCGGTCAGCTATCTGGGGCGGCACTGCCTGTCGGGTTTATGGTTTAACGGAGGCGAAGCGTGGATCTATTTCTTAAAGACAAAGTGGTTATCGTCACCGGCGGCGGCTCGGGGATCGGCGCGGCCGTGACGCAACTGCTGGCGGAAGAGGGCGCGGTGCCGGTCATCGTCACTAATGCCCAGCCAGAGCAGGGGTTTATGGATGGGCTGAAGCAAATCGCGCCGCAAAGTGAGCTGATTATCGCCGACCTGTGCCAGGAGGCTGAATGTGCCGCGGCGGTAGGCCAGGTGCTGGCGCGCTTTGGCCGCATTGATGCGCTGGTGAATAACGCTGGAGTGAACGATGGCGTAGGGCTTGAGGCCGGGCGTGAGGCGTTTCTCGGATCGCTTGAGAAAAACCTGATCCACTACTACCAGATGGCCCACCTGTGCCGCGAGGCGCTGGAGGCGGCGCGGGGCGCTATCGTCAATATTGCCTCGAAAACCGCGCTCAGCGGCCAGGGCGGCACCAGCGGCTATACCGCGGCGAAAGGGGCAGTGCTGGCATTAACCCGTGAATGGGCGGTATCGCTGCGCGAGAGCGGCGTGCGGGTTAACGCGGTGGTACCGGCGGAAGTGCTGACGCCGCAGTACCAGCGCTGGATAAATACCTTCCCCGATCCACAGCGGCAGATGGCGGCGATTAACCAACGCATTCCGCTGGGCAAACGCATGACCACGCCGGAAGAGATCGCCAATACCGTGGTGTTTCTTATCTCCTCGCGCGCGTCGCACACTACCGGGCAGTGGCTGTCGGTGGACGGCGGGTATTTGCATCTCGACAGGGCGCTGTCATGAGCGCCGCGCGGCGGCTGTGTCAGGCGCTGGATTTAGTCGATTCGGCGGAGAAAATTGCCGAATACCAGCGTCTGCATGAACGTATCTGGCCGGAAGTCGCCGGGCATCTACGCGACCATGGCGTGCTGGATATGGAGATTTACCGGCTTGGCACGCGGCTGTTTATGGTGATGGAGGTCGCCGGGGATTTCGATGGCGAACGCTTTGCTCAACACAGCCTGAACCACCCGGTCATTCAGCGTTGGGAAGCGCTGATGTGGCAATACCAGGTTCCCACCCCCTGGACGCCGGCAGGCGAAAAATGGGTGTCGATGGAGCGCATATTCTCTTTGCAGGATCAATAAAACAACTCCGTACTCTACTGAGGATCTCACCATGCTAGTGAATAAAACGGCGGAGCCGCTGGCGGCCCGCGCCGGGGCGACCCCTAATCTGCGCTGGGCATTTATGCTGGTCACCAGCCTGTTCTTTATGTGGGGGCTCTCTTACGGCCTGCTCGATGTTCTCAATAAACATTTTCAGGAGACTCTGCACGTCACCAAAGCGCAGTCCGGTTTACTGCAGGCGGCTTATTTTGGCGCCTACTTCCTGGTGGCGCTGCCCGCCGGCTATTTTATGGATAAACGCGGTTATAAAGCGGGGATCCTGGTCGGTTTGTGCCTGTATGCGCTTGGCGCGCTGCTGTTTGTGCCGGCGGCGAGCGTGAATAGCTTTGCGCTGTTCCTGTTCGCACTGTTTGTGATTGCCTGCGGATTAGGCTGCCTTGAGACCGCGGCTAACCCTTATGCGACGGTACTTGGCGACAGTAAAGGCGCCGAACGGCGGTTAAATCTGGCGCAGTCGTTTAACGGACTGGGGCAGTTTATTGGCCCGCTGATCGGCGGCACGCTGTTCTTTTCAGCCACTCAGAGCAATACCGGCGATCAGAGCTCGGTAAAAATCACCTATGTCGCTATCGCCGTACTGGTGCTGGCCATCGCGCTGCTGTTCCGCCGCACACCGATGCCGGATATTCGCGAGGATGAGGGCAGTCAGCAAGAAGCGGCGCAGGGGCTGTGGCAGCATCGCCACTTTACCGGCGGGGTCATCGCCCAGTTCTTTTACGTTGCCGCGCAGGTCGGCGTGGGGGCGTTCTTTATCAACTATGCGACCGAGCACTGGCATGGCGTGACAAACCAGCACGCTTCCTATCTGCTGTCGATTGCGATGATTAGCTTTATGGTCGGTCGTTTCTTCAGTACCTGGCTGATGGGGCGGGTGCAGGCGGCGACGCTGCTGATGGTTTACTCGCTGGTCAATATCGTGCTCTGCGGTTTGGTGATGATGAGCATTGACGGCGTGTCGGTGGTGGCACTCATTGCGGTCTTCTTTTTTATGTCGATTATGTTCCCGACCATTTTCGCGCTGGGCGTTAAAAACATGGGCAGCCATACCAAACGCGCCAGCTCATTTATGATTATGGCCATCGTCGGCGGGGCGATTATGCCTTACTTCATGGGGGCGCTGGCCGACCGCTACAGTACCGCGTTGGCCTATGGGTTGCCGCTGCTATGCTTCCTGGTGGTGCTGTGGTACGGCATGAGCCAACGACGCGCGTAAACGGTAAAATTAGCTAAAAAGGCGGAGGAGACCCTCCGCCTTTTTCTTTTTTGTCGCGCCGGTGGTAAATTTTGCTCAGAATGACGGGTTTACCCTAAATAATTCGAGTTGCAGGAAGGCGGCAAGTGTGTGAATCCCCAGGAGCATAGATAACTATGTGACTGGGGTGAGCGCACGCAGCCAACGCACGTGCAACTTGAAGAATGACGGGTATAAATTGCTGTTTAATATGCTTTGTAACAATTTCGACTAGAATATATACCAGATTTGGCTGGTCGTATTAGCGTGGGTTTTTAAGAATACGCACTAACGATTGCAGTGAACCTTTGGGAGTACAAACAATGCAAGAGAATTATAAGATTCTGGTTGTGGATGACGATATGCGCCTGCGCGCGCTGCTGGAACGTTATCTGACCGAGCAGGGCTTCCAGGTTCGTAGCGTGGCGAACGCTGAACAGATGGATCGCCTGCTGACCCGTGAATCCTTCCACCTGATGGTGCTGGATCTGATGCTGCCGGGCGAAGATGGTTTATCTATCTGCCGCCGTCTGCGTAGCCAGAGCAACCCGATGCCGATCATTATGGTGACGGCGAAAGGGGAAGAAGTGGACCGTATCGTGGGGCTGGAAATCGGCGCCGATGACTACATTCCTAAACCGTTTAACCCGCGCGAACTGCTGGCCCGTATCCGCGCCGTGCTGCGCCGCCAGGCGAACGAGCTGCCGGGCGCGCCATCGCAAGAAGAAGCGGTGATCGCTTTTGGCAAATTTAAACTGAACCTCGGCACCCGCGAGATGTTCCGTGAAGATGAGCCGATGCCGCTCACCAGCGGTGAGTTCGCGGTATTAAAAGCGCTGGTGAGCCATCCGCGTGAACCGCTGTCCCGCGATAAGCTGATGAACCTTGCCCGCGGCCGCGAGTACTCGGCGATGGAGCGTTCCATCGACGTACAAATCTCCCGCTTGCGCCGCATGGTGGAAGAGGATCCGGCGCACCCGCGCTACATCCAGACCGTTTGGGGCCTGGGCTACGTCTTCGTGCCGGACGGTTCTAAGGCATGAAGCGCGTGCGTTTTTCGCCGCGAAGCTCATTTGCCCGCACCCTGTTACTGATCGTCACCCTGCTGTTCGTCAGCCTGGTGACGACTTATCTGGTGGTGCTGAATTTCGCGATCCTGCCGAGCCTGCAGCAGTTTAATAAGGTGCTGGCATACGAAGTCCGTATGCTGATGACCGATAAACTGCAGCTGGAAGACGGCACCCAACTGGTGGTACCGCCGGCGTTTCGCCGCGAAATTTACCGCGAGCTGGGGATTTCGCTCTATTCTAATGAGGCGGCGGAAGACGCAGGCCTGCGCTGGGCGCAGCATTATGAATTCTTAAGCCAGCAGATGGCGCACCAGCTTGGCGGGCCGACCGAAGTGCGGGTTGAGGTCAACAAAAGCTCGCCGGTGGTGTGGCTGAAGACCTGGCTTTCGCCGAATATCTGGGTGCGGGTGCCGCTGACTGAAATCCATCAGGGCGATTTCTCGCCGCTATTCCGTTATACGCTGGCGATAATGCTGCTGGCCATTGGCGGCGCGTGGCTATTCATCCGTATCCAGAACCGACCATTGGTCGATCTGGAGCACGCTGCGTTGCAGGTCGGGCGTGGGATTATTCCGCCGCCGCTACGCGAATACGGCGCGTCGGAAGTGCGTTCGGTGACCCGCGCCTTCAACCATATGGCCGCCGGGGTCAAACAGCTGGCGGACGACCGTACGCTGCTGATGGCCGGGGTCAGCCACGATTTGCGCACGCCGCTGACGCGGATCCGGCTGGCGACGGAGATGATGGGCGAGCAGGACGGCTATCTCGCCGAGTCGATCAATAAAGATATCGAAGAGTGCAACGCCATCATCGAGCAGTTTATTGATTACCTGCGCACCGGCCAGGAGATGCCGATGGAGCTTGCGGATCTCAACGCCGTGTTAGGCGAAGTCATCGCCGCCGAAAGTGGCTACGAGCGGGAAATCGCCACCGATCTGCAGGCCGGAGAAATTCCGCTGCGTCTGCATCCGCTGTCGATCAAACGCGCGTTAGCCAATATGGTGGTGAACGCAGCACGTTACGGTAAGGGCTGGATTAAAGTCAGCAGCGGCAGCGAAGCCAGCCGTGCCTGGTTCCAGGTGGAAGATGACGGCCCGGGGATTAAACCGGAACAGCGCGAACATCTGTTCCAACCGTTTGTGCGCGGCGATAGCGCCCGTAGCACCAGCGGCACCGGGCTGGGGCTAGCGATAGTGCAACGTATTATCGACAATCATAACGGTCGCCTGGAGATTGGCACCAGCGAACGCGGCGGCCTGCTGATCCGCGCCTGGCTACCAATTCCGGTGCATCGCGCGCTGTCGCCGGCGAAGCCTGCGAAAGAGAGTTGATTAGCGTATAAATATAAAAAAGCCGGGCATCGCCCGGCTTCAGACTGCTGACAAAGAAGGAAAAAGCGTGGTTTTTCCTTCTTTGTGGTTATCAGCCGAAAATCAATAAATTGATTTTCCTTGTTATTTGTCTCTTGCAATCTGTAAGTCCAATGGTTGCATGAGGTTTGTTATCAATCTCAAGCCGGGCATCGCCCGGCTTTGTTGTCTCTGCGACCTGATTAACGCTTCGGACCGGCCGCAACCAGCGCAGCGCCGGCCGGGGTATCGGTATATTTCTCGAAGTTCTCAATAAACAGTTTCGCCAGCTGATCGGCTTTCTCCTGCCACTGCTCCGGAGAACCGTAGGTATTACGCGGGTCGAGGATATGGGTATCGACGCCCGGCAGCTCGGTTGGGATCTGCAGGTTGAACATTGGCAGGGTGAAGGTTTCGGCGTTATCCAGCGAACCGTCGAGGATGGCGTCGATAATCGCGCGGGTATCTTTAATCGAGATACGCTTGCCGGTACCGTTCCAGCCGGTGTTGACCAGGTAAGCCTGGGCGCCGGAAGCCTGCATGCGTTTTACCAGCACTTCAGCGTACTGCGTCGGGTGCAGCGACAGGAACGCGGCGCCGAAGCAGGCGGAGAAGGTTGGGGTCGGCTCGGTGACGCCGCGCTCGGTACCGGCCAGCTTGGCGGTAAAGCCAGACAGGAAGTGGTACTGAGTCTGGTCAGCGGTCAGGCGTGAAACCGGCGGCAATACGCCAAAGGCGTCGGCGGTCAGGAAGATAACCTTGGTGGCGTGACCGGCTTTCGACACCGGCTTAACGATATTTTCGATATGGTCGATCGGGTAGGAGACGCGGGTGTTCTCGGTCTTCGAACCGTCATCAAAATCGATGGTGCCGTCAGCCAGTACCACGACGTTTTCCAGCAGCGCATCGCGGCGGATCGCGTGATAGATATCCGGCTCGTTGGCTTCCGACAGCTTAATGGTCTTCGCGTAGCAGCCGCCTTCGAAGTTAAATACGCCGTCATCATCCCATCCGTGCTCGTCATCGCCAATCAGGCGGCGTTTCGGGTCGGTGGAGAGGGTGGTTTTACCGGTGCCGGAGAGGCCGAAGAACACGGCGACGTCGCCTTTTTCGCCGACGTTAGCGGAGCAGTGCATCGAAGCGATGCCCTGCAGCGGCAGCAGGTAGTTCATGATCGAGAACATCCCTTTCTTCATTTCGCCGCCGTACCAGGTGCCGCCGATGAGCTGGATGCGCTCGGTCAGGTTGAAAGCCACGAAGTTTTCGGAGTTCAGACCCTGCTCTTTCCACTGCGGGTTGGTGCACTTCGCGCCGTTCATGACGATAAAGTCCGGCTCGAAGGCTGCCAGCTCTTCTTCGCTCGGGCGAATGAACATGTTCTTAACAAAGTGTGCCTGCCAGGCGACTTCAGTAATGAAGCGCACGCTGAGGCGGGTGTCGGCGTTGGCGCCGCAGAAGGCGTCGACGATAAACAGGCGTTTGCCCGACAGCTGGTGAGTCACCAGGCCTTTCAGGTGCTGCCAGGTTTCCTGGGAGAGCGGCTTGTTGTCGTTCTTGCCATTGCCTTTATCAGACCACCACACGGTATCGCGAGTGGTATCGTCACGGACGATATATTTATCTTTCGGCGAACGGCCGGTGAAAATGCCGGTATCGACGGCGATGGCGCCAAGATTGGTTAATACGCCACGCTCATAACCTTCCAGTTTTGGGTCGAGCTCTTCCTGATACAGCGTATCGAAGCTCGGGTTGTGGACAATTTCCTGGACGTCATTGATACCGTAAGCCTTGAGATCCTGCGGGGTTAAACTATTAACGCGCATGTCACTGCTCCTTAGCCAATATGTACTGCTTTAAATTGTAGGGTTTCTTTCAGGGAATAGACCGCGACCAGGCTCATAGATTTACGTATCTCGACAAACGCCTTTCTTACGAAAAACACAGTGACTCCTGTCACGAAGTGCGCGTGATTATCTCAGGAAAACGGCCGTAGGTGGCGATAGATGTTTCCGAATGGTTAAAAAGTAATTAAAAAAACTGCTGAAATGTGAATGTAATCGCTTTCTTGAAAGAAAGTTACGTAACTCTTTCAGTGAAAATCGATTCAACACGCGGTCGAAATAGTTGACGCCAGGCGCGTCGGGTCAGAAAAACCCGGCAACGCCCGGCGAGAGGGCGATTAGTGTACCTGCGGATCCGCCGGCGAGGCGTTATTGCGGATCTCAGCGATATCCATCGCGTTAAACAGGTAATGATTACCGCAGTAGTCACAATGCATATCAATTTCGCCTTCGTCGGCGAGGATGCTGTCGACTTCTTCATCCGGCAGCGTCTTCAGCGCATCGGCGCAGCGCTGGCGAGAACAGGTGCATTTGAACTCGACGTCTTGCGGGTCGTATACCGTCACCTCTTCCTCATGGTACAGGCGCCATAATACATCGGTCGCCGGCAGGGTGAACAGCTCTTCCGCCTTGATGGTCTCGGTCAGGGTCGCCAGATGCTCGAAGTCGTTAAGCTGCGCGTCCTGAGCCGGCATCACCTGCAGCAGCATGCCGCCGGCTACCGCTTTACCGTCGTGCTCGCCGGTACGAATGAACAGACGAGTCGGCAGCTGTTCGGAACGCTGGAAGTAATCTTCCAGGCATGCCGCCAGGGTATCGCCTTCCAGGCCAACAACGCCCTGATAGCGCTCGCCTTCCTGTGGAGAGATGGTAATGACCAGGTAGCCGTTGCCGACCAGCGTTTTCAGGTCCGCGCCTTCCGGGATTTCGCCCTGAACGCGAGCGACGCCGCGCAGCTGCTGCTGATTATTGCCGTTGATCACCGCCAGCGAGAGCGGGCCGTCGCCCTGCAGCTGAACGGTAATATCTCCGGCGAACTTCAGCGTGGCGGTCAGCAGGCTGGTGGCGACCAGCAGCTCCGACAGCACGGTTTTCACCGGTTGCGGGTAGCTATGGTTGGCCAGGATCTGTTCCAACGTGTCCGATACGGTGACCAGTTCACCGCGCACGGCATAGTTTTCAAACAGATAACGATGTAATTGATCGTGTTGAGTCATAATCATCTCTCTTGCTGGCGGCAGCGCTATTCGCTGTCGCCGTGTTTAAATCTCATCAGGTCGCGGCGCTCTTTTTTGTCCGGACGTCTGTCTGGGTGCGGCATCGTTAGCGCATTCAGCTTACGCGCCAGCGCCACTTTTTCGCGTTTCTCAATACTCTCCGCCGTCTCTTCGTACAGCATAACGGCTTCGCTGGCTGGCCTGCGTTGTTCGGTAACGCTTTTGACGATAACGGTACGCTCGTCGTTGCCCTGACGCAGGGTCAGGGTGGCATTCAGCTCGACGATTTTGCTCGGCTTACTACGTTGTTCGTTGTAGTGCACTTTGCCGCCTTCAACCATCTCGCGCGCGATGGCGCGGGTTTTATAAAAGCGGGCTGCCCAAAGCCATTTGTCCAGCCTGACGCTTTCTGCGGGCTTATCTTTCATGGCCTCTCCTCCGGAGTCAGGGAAGGGATCAGCCGCCGGTAATCGTTCACGCCGGGATGGCGGGTATACTGTTTTTCCGCCAGGCCTGAATCCGGATTGGTGACGCCCAGGCAATAACGAATACCGAACTGCGCCGCCGCGTCCAGGATAGCCTCGCTGTCATCGACAAACAGCGTTTTGCGCGCATCAAGGCCGGTTTCTTCCGCCACCGCGCGCCACAGGCGCTGATCCTCTTTCGGATAACCAAATGTGTGGGTGGAAAGTAATAAATCAAGGTGCGCGTCCAGACCGGTGTGCTTGAGCTTCACCGCCAGATTATGCGGGTGCGCGTTGGTCAGCAGGATGCGGCGCTTGCCGCTGGCCCGCAGCGCATCAAGGAATGGCACGGTATCTTCCCGCAGTTTTGCCCGCGGCCCCTGTTCGCTGGTCATCGCACAAATATCCAAACCCAGTCGCTCGCTCCAGTAATCAAGACAGTACCAGTTTAGCGTATGCTGCACGGCGTGATACTCCTGGTGCATTGCCGCTTTGGCTTCCTGCAGGTTGAGTCCGCGCGCGGCGCCCCAGGTTTCCGGGACCAGTTTTTGCCAGAAGTAGTTGTCGAAGGCGAGGTCGAGCAGCGTGCCATCCATATCCAGCAGAACGGTATCAACCTCCTGCCACGCGATATTGATTTGCATGGTGAGTCTCCAGCGAGGGGGAAATGCGCGACAGGGTATCACACCCTGTCGCGCAGGAATTAATCTTGATGATCCGGGGAAGGGATGAGAACCGGATTCAGGCAGCTTTCATAATATTTTTGAATTTCTTCCATGCGCTGGCGCTGGCGCTGATAGCGGCGGATCGCCTGCACGCCGTGCCACGACATACAGCCAAGCATCGCCAGCAGCAGCAGAGTGGTGCCAAGATAGCGCCACAGCCCGCTGCGATCGGGAATGCGGTGCAGGTTGATATGCTGGGTGCCATTGGCGTCGGTATAAAGATTGGTGACAATCCCCTCCGCATGGAATGGCGTGTGCATCAACATGCCCGCCAGACGCTGCAGCTCGCCCCACTGCTCGTGGGCGGGATAATCGTACAGGCTGATAGCCGGCCACGGCTGATTGACCAGTTCGCTGCCTTCATCGCTGGCGATCAGGAATCCGCCAGGGGCCGGGCTATTTAGCGCCTGCGCCGCGCGGGAGGTTTCACGCATCACAAACGGCGCGGTGGAGGTGGTCACCAGATTCTCCAGCGATTCGGCGCTCACCGGGCGCAGCAACACGTTCACTCCATCGAGCTTACCGGCGGTGGCGCGTTTGGTTAGCGCTTCCCAGTTGCGGGTATTGCCAAGGTTGACCAGCGCGTTCTTCAGACGCACGCAGTCATCTTTCGCCGAGCAGAGCTCGTTGGTTTTCAGCACGATATCGCCGAAGTCATCCAGCAGCACCATTCCTGATTTCTGAATTGCCGAACGTAATGCCGGGCTAACGTGCGAATCGTCGTCCGGGTCAGGATGCAACTGGCGCTGTACCGCCTGGACCAGCGCCGTGGCCTTACCGACGATATCGGATTCCGGCAGCGGCAGGGGAGGCGCATCGTTCCAGATGATCTGCGAACAGTCGAACGGCGTAAACGGCGAGGCTTCTTTCGCGCTCCAGGCGCCCGGCGTGCGGATGTTGCACATCCCGGTACCTTTTAATTGCAGCGTGTCGCCAATACGCACTTTCGCCTTCTCAAGCTGGCCGACGGTGGTGGCTTCGATGGTCTGCGCCCCCTTAAGCCAGGAGAGCGTGAATTTAAAGGGCATATTCAGCGGGACGCTAATCCACAGCATGATGACGACCAGCAGCGCGCCGGCGGCGATAATCGCGCTGCGTAGCCAGTACTGCAGCGGGAAGTTTTTCACTTCATCGTGCAGCGACAGGAAGCGCCCCTGGCGAACCACATGGCGGTTAAGATAAATATCAATATCGGTTTGCTGCCCCAGGTCCTGGGCGATCCATGGTTGCCAGTGGCTCGGATAGATAAGGTCGATAATCCCCAGCGAAATATTATTGACGTGTTCCTGGTCGTTCTCGCCAAACAGCCCCCAGCGTTTCGGCATTCCGCGCAGGCAGTGGATCTCGCGTAGCGAACCGGCCAGCGGCGGCGCATAGATGCCCCATAAGCCCGCAGCCAACAACAGTACGCCGCCGCCGAGCAGCCACGGCGCAAAGACGTCAGGGGAGATCAGGCAGCAATAGAACAGCAGGAAGGCTGCGACGATCATAATCCCTTCGCGCAGGCTGTCAGGACGGCTGAGAGCATGCTCTTCCTGAGTTTCCTGGCGGATGTTCAGCAGCTCGACCTGCTCGCTCTCCTCACCGCGAATCGACGCCTGGGTAGCCGATGCGCGTTCAAGCGCGTAGCTGCGGGCTTCCTGCGGATAATCGCGCAAGGTGTGGTCATTGAGAACAATCACCAGCGGCAGGCTGTCGGTTGGGATCAGCGAGACGCTGTTCTCGTCGTTGATATGCTGTTCCCAGAACGGCGGCAGGTGAACCTCCACCGAGTCGAGGAAGTATCGCCATTTGTTGGGCTCATCAGACGAAATGCCGTAGCGGGTGACGGCGCGGGTGACGGTATAAACGGTGTCGCTCTGCTCATTCAGTTTCAGGGCGACAGGCGCGACGCTGGCGCCGGTTGCCGGTACCTGTTGCGACTGGCTGAGGCCATCGAGATACTTTTCGACCGCCTGGCGTTCATCATCAGAAAGCTTGCGGGTCGTCGCGTCGCTAAAGGCTTGCAGTAAGGGGAGGCGACGACGTCTGGCATGAGATCGATACCACCACCCGATAAGCAAGACACAGAGTAGCAGAGCTGTGAAAAAGGTCAGAAAGGTGCCCATGCCCATCCCATCGTCATAGTAATTTTAATTGTTTATCGGCACATGTTGTCTAATGCAGGAAATTTTATTGTGCAATGCAGCAGCATGTAAGCTTATCAAAAACGGGAAAACTCAGGAATCGGTAAATTCTCAAAACAAATTCAACCTATTGACTTTTTTATCTTTATGAATCTTTGCATTGCAAGCAAAACGTTGCAACTATGTAAATTAGTGGCAATTTGGATTGCCGAAACCGTGCTGCGTATCGCACAATGACTTCTGTAATCACAGCATAGACCGATGACAATGAGCAAATCATTACAAAAACCCACCATTCTCAACGTTGAAACGGTAGCGCGTTCGCGTCTTTTTAATGTTGAAAGCGTGGACCTGGAGTTCAGCAACGGCGTGCGTCGCGTTTATGAACGCATGCGGCCCACCGCGCGTGAAGCCGTAATGATTGTGCCGATTGTTGACGACCACATTATTTTAATCCGCGAATATGCGGTCGGCACCGAATCCTACGAACTGGGTTTCTCCAAAGGGCTTATCGACCCCGGCGAGACGGCCATGGAAGCCGCCAACCGCGAGCTGAAAGAAGAGGTGGGTTTCGGCGCCCGTCAATTGACCTTCCTGAAGAAGCTCAGCATGGCGCCATCTTATTTCTCCAGCAAAATGAATATTATGGTTGCGGAAGATCTCTATCCGGAATCGCTGCCGGGCGATGAGCCGGAACCGCTGCCGCAGGTGCGCTGGCCGCTGTCGCAGCTGATGTCGCTACTGGAAGAAGAAGACTTCAATGAAGCGCGTAACGTCAGCGCGCTGTTTCTGGTGCGTGAATGGCTACAGGCGCAGGGGCGTTTGTAAGCGGCTAACATTGTTGTCGCCATCGTCAAAGCCATTTTCGCTGAAAGTGGCTTTGACTTAAACCTGCTGGAAACATTGCTGGCGCTTTACTGATGGTGAAGAAAACGAAAGTTATGCCAAACTTAGTACGTGAATAATTGAAGCGGTAATACAAGGAATAAGAACTAACATTACAGATGTCTTCCAGAAAAAACAGAATTTCTTCATCCATTCTATTGATAATGTTGGTTTTTGTAAGAAGAATGAATATGCGTTGCTTTCTTTTGTGATGAAAAGGATTTTTTTATTTTCTTTTAATCCCAGAAAGAAACGTGATACAGGATAAGCTCCAAAAAAACCAGTCATCGATTGGATGTTGTATAGCATTGGAAATTCAAGCTTGCTTGCTAAATAACTTTCTAAGATGGCACTATATTCTTTTCTGTGAGAAATGAATATGAAATACGAGACGATCATTAACAGGATGCCTATCACACAACAAATCAATAACGCATAGCTCAGGTATTGCATATTACTAGTATCCTGTTAATTCCAATATTTTTTTTGACGAGTACTCGCCGAACTTACCACCTATATATCCTCCGGCAAGACCCCCGATAATCGCGTATGGCAATGCCCCTGTTCCAGCTGTTGCTAGCCCTACGCCCACGCAAAGGGCTACTGCACCGGTGGAGCCATAAGCACCTCCGGCTAAACCTAACGTCGTACTTGCACCAAATTTAAAATATTCTTTAAATGCTGTATTACCACATTCACTTTCTCTTCCAGTAGTACAAGATTTTATAACGTTATTTGTTGCCCCAGCAAACGAAAATGCAATGCCAATATATCCGCCATACTTTAAAAAACGGGCCGCTCTGGCAGCATTACCGGTATAGGTGGAATATCCAGGGATAGCACCTACTCCAACCGTTGACCATTCATGGACAATTGAACGACTGGATAGGTTTAATGCTCTTCGCATATCCTCATATGGTCGGAATTTGATTGAGTGTTTTGCTAAATATTTAATAATAGGCTTATTAACTAATATTTTAAGTTCAGCCAGTAGTTGATTTCTCTCAACAAAGAACTGTTGTCCTATAAGCGTACCTTGTGTCCGAAACTGATTTTGATAGCTGGCCTCTATTTTTTTTAGCGTGGTTTCTATAGCTTTGAAGTATTTTCTCCAGCATCCCCGACAGCACCAAAAATTTTATCTCCTGCAGTCGTTATTCCGGCAATCATTCCATAGTTTCTTTGAAGAAAACTGGCCTCATCGGTACTGACTCCTACCAGATTATTATTTACCTGTTGTTTTGCCTGATGGAGCAAACGGAGTGTCTGTTCTGTCATCGTGCTATTTGGGTCGGCGACAATGAGTATTTGCCCAGGTTTGACCCAAGGCGTACCTGCATTTAGCTGTTCAAAGCAACGCGCGGCACTGCTATTGCGGTTTCGGAATAACAACCCAGCCTGAAGAGATATAGAGCCCGGCTGTTCGACGATACAGTAACCAGGAGCTAGTTTTCTTGACATAAAAAATCCTTGTCTTAGTTGCTTCCATGGAAAGGGACATCGGAAGTTTTTTAGAACAGTAAGCCTTTTTTTGTCTGAGATAGCAATGATAGAAGGTCATCATCAACCTGAGCCTGCTGGAATTCTTTGCTCATAAAAAACTGCACCTTACTTCGTTGGGTATCCAACTTTTTGGGTGCAGTTCATTTCGGTGGTTTTTTTGCTGCTCTCAGGCCACCTTTTAGAAGGTGGTTTGCATTAGAACAACTCGTGGGTTTCGCCACCGCTATCGGTAATGGTGGTGCCAACTTCGCGCACCGCCTGATGGGTTGGCTGCGTGCCCTCGATGAAGTACTCGGCGCGGCTGTTGCCGCCGTTAGCCAGTTGACCTGTGCTACGGTCGATATTCACCGTCACAATACCCGGCGGCGGCGTTAACGGCTCTTCCGGCACGCCTTCCAGCACCCGTTTCATAAAGTCATCCCAGGCCGGTTGGGCGCTTTTAGCGCCGCCTTCATAACCCGAAATCTGATCTTTAATCGCGCCGGAAGCGGTGGTACGGCCCAAATCGCGGCGGTGGTCATCGAAACCAATCCACACCGACGTCACGACGCCCGGGCCGTAGCCGGAGAACCACGCGTCTTTCGAACTGTTAGTGGTACCGGTTTTGCCGCCGATATCATGACGCTGCAGGTCGCGGCCCGCACGCCAGCCGGTGCCCATCCAGCCCGGTTCGCCGAAAATATTGGTATTCAGCGCGCTCTTAATCAGGAAGGCCAGCGGCGTGTTAATAACATGCGGGGCATACTCCGGCGCGCCGCTTTGCGCGACCAGCGACTGATTAGCCTGCTCAAGCTGCGGCTGCGGCGGAACGTCGCCGTTTTGCGGCTCCTGAGAGGTGGCGACCTCTTCGACATCCTGGTTTTCCAGCACGTTGGATTTCGGCGTATCGCCGTAGATCACCGGCGAATTACACTGCGGACAGGCGACCTTAGGCCGCTCTTCAAACAGCACGCCGCCCTGGTCGTTCTCGATCTTGCTAATGAAGTACGGGTTAATCAGGAAGCCGCCGTTAGCCATTACCGAGTAGCCGCGGGCGACCTGTAGCGGAGTAAAGGAAGCGGAACCCAGCGCCAGTGATTCGGTATGGACGATGTTCTGCGCCGGGAAGCCGAAGCGCTGCAGATACTCTGCCGCATAATCGACGCCCATTGCGCGCATCGCGCGCACCATCACCACGTTCTTCGACTGGCCTAATCCCTGACGCAGACGAATAGGGCCGGCGTACTGCGGCGGCGAGTTTTTTGGCCGCCAGTCGGAGCCCGCGCCGGCATCCCAGCGGGAGATCGGCACATCGTTAAGCATACTGGCGAGGGTTAAGCCTTTGTCCATCGCCGCAGTATAAAGGAATGGCTTGATATTGGAGCCAACCTGACGCAGCGCCTGGGTAGCGCGGTTGAACTTACTCTGATTGAAGTCAAAGCCGCCGACCAGAGCGATAATCGCGCCATTTTGCGGGTTGATAGATACCAGCGCGGAGTTCACTTCCGGCACCTGCGACAGCCACCATTTGTCGCCCTCTTTGCGCACCCAAATCTGCTGCCCGGTCTGAATGACGTCGGTCACTTTGCGCGGCGTCGAGCCTTGTTGCGTATCGGAAACGTAGCGACGCGCCCAGCGGACGCCATCCATCGTTAACGCCACCGACGTGCCGTTGCCCAGCAACGCGACTGCTTCCTGCGGATTCGCGGAGGTGACTACCGCCGGCGCCAGCGGGCCGACGCCCGGCAGTTTTTTCAGCGTATCGAGGATTTTTTTGTTATCCCACGGGGTCTCGCCAACTTTCCACAGCACGTTGGCCGGGCCGCGGTAGCCGTGGCGCATGTCGTAATCGAGCACGTTTTTACGCACCGACTGCTGGGCGGCCTGTTGGTTTTTACGCGTGATGGTGGTGTAGACGCGATAGCCGTCTTCGTAGGCCTGCTCGCCGTAGCGGTTGACCATCTCCTGACGCACCATCTCGCTCAGATACGGGGCGGAGAAGGCGATTTCCGGCGTATGGTAGCTGGCGTCAATCGCTTCGCTGCGCGCCTGATCGAACTGTGCCTGGGTGATATAGCCTTCGCTTAACATTCGCGACAGCACCACGTTGCGACGCGCGGTCGCGCGGTCCAGCGAATAGAGCGGGTTAAAGGTGGAAGGCGCTTTCGGCAGACCGGCGATAACCGCCATTTCGCTCAGCGTCAGCTGATCGACCGTTTTACCGAAGTAAACCTGCGCGGCGGCGCCGACGCCATAGGCGCGGTAGCCGAGGTAAATTTTATTGAGGTAAAGATCGAGAATTTCGTCTTTATTCAGCAGCTGTTCGATGCGGATTGCGAGGAAAACTTCTTTGATCTTACGCGTTATTGTTTTCTCCGGGCTGAGGAAAAAGTTACGCGCGAGTTGCTGAGTAATAGTACTGGCGCCCTGCGAGGCATGGCCTGAGAACATCGCTACGCTCGCGGCGCGGAAAATCCCCACCGGATCGACGCCATGATGCTCATAGAAGCGGCTATCTTCAGTCGCGATAAACGCTTTTATCAGCTCCGGCGGCATCTGCTGCAGAGTGACGGGGATGCGGCGCTTTTCGCCATACTGCGCAATGAGCTCGCCGTCCGCGCTATAGACCTGCATCGGGATCTGCAGACGCACATCCTTTAAGGTCGCGACATCGGGGAGTTGCGGCTCTATAAATTTGTAGAGGCCATAAATCGAGCCTGCTCCCAGCAGAACGCAACAAACTGCAAGGATAAAAAGATACTTTACGAACTTCACCGGAGAATTCCCATTTAGTTTTATTTGGGCAGTTTATAAACAAACGCGCGGTAGTATAAAGGCAAGCCAGGAGCATTGATATACCCCCACGGGGCGGCTTGCTGGCGCTATGCCTTCCGGACGGCGTGTCGATCGACGCTAAAAGCCTCCATTTCGCCACATGGTATATCCAGGCTGCTCCTTGAATCGCAATCGCGGATAAGGAGATCTAAGCATGACTTTCAGAAATTGGCGTATAGGAATTCACATTCAACAGGATAGCGTCGCCATTGTGGCGCTGTTGTACGAACGCGGGCGCTGGGCGTTGCGTCGCTGGTGGCGAATTCCGCTGCCGCCCGGCCTGGTGGTGCAGGGCAGCATCATTGACCTTAATGAGGCGGTGAAGCGGTTACGTGATTGGTGCCGCGAGCTGCCGCTACAACATCAGGTGTGCATTGCGCTTCCTGCCAGCCGTACGCTGCAAAAGCAGCTGCCTGCGCCACAGGTGTCGCTACGTGAAAGCGAAAGAGCGACATGGATAACGGGCACGATGGCGCGTCAGCTGGAAATGCCTGCCTCTTCGCTGTGTATCGATTACGCCGCCCGCGCGGCTAACGACGGCTGGCAGGCGACGGCGGCTCAGCGTTTGGATATCGACAGCCTGCGTCAACTGGCGCGGCGGCTGAAGCTGCGCCTGACGGCGATCGTGCCGGATGCGGCTGCTCTCACTTCTTTTTTCCCCTGGCTTACTGGCGCTGCTCAGGGCCTGGTCTGGCAGGGGGACGCGCAGTGGTTATGGGCGACCCAGGAGCGCTGGGGCTATTGTCCATGCGCTGAAGCCCCCTCTTTCTCGCACTTAACCTCGCGCCTCAATGATGAACAGTTCCAGCTCTGTAGCAGCCTGCCGTTGGCGGAAAATAGCTTTGATTGCTGGAGCGTGCTCCACCGCCTGCAGCCGCCGCTACCCGCATGCGGCGATCGCTTTGCTATCGCGCTTGGTTTGGCGCTGGGGGGTAAATAACTATGGCGCAGCAGATTAATCTTCTGCCGTGGCGCGAGACGCGACGGCGGCAAAGCTTGCGTATGGGCGGGCTGCTGGTGGCGGCGATGGCGCTAAGCATTATCGCCCTGACGATAGCGACGCGCACGTTACGTCAGATAGACGTGGCGCAGCAGGTAATGCGCACCCAGGCCGACCATCTGCTTTATTCCGCGTTGTTACAACGCGAGCGGGAGATGCGCGAGGAAATACAGCGCGGTGAGCGGCAGGCACGGCGAGCGCAGCGGCGGGCGGCGACGCGTGCCTGGCAGCCGCGACTGTTATCGCTGGCCGCACTATTACCGGAGCGGCTGTGGCTGACCGGGCTGGACTACCAGCCGCAGGGCATCACTCTTTACGGTCTGGCGTTGAACCTCAAGGCGGTGGCGGCGCTGGAACAGGCGCTTGGCAAGCTGGAGGGCTTTCAACCGGTTACACCAGGGGCGACGCGGCGTGATGCACAGGGGCGCTGGGCATTCAGCTTTTTCCTTGCTGGAGAAACTACCGATGCGGTTAGCGATTGAACGCCTGCTGGCGCTGAGCGGATGGCCGTTAGCGTTACTCTGCGGCGCAGTGTTGGCTGCGGCAATGTATCTGGCGTTTTCGCTTGCTGCTGTCAGCGCTTCGCAGCCTGCGCCGCCGCCCCTACAGACGCAATGGCGGCGAGTATTGCCGCTGCGCGCCACGCTGCAGCAACGCGTGGTTCATGATTGGACGGCCCGACGTTTTTCACCGCTGGAACCACCCGTGGCCGGTATCTTGTTACAGGCCTGGCAACCGCGAGGGCACGGCGGCGAGATGCTTGCTGTGGTTGACTGGCAGGCGTTGCCGCCGCTGTTTGCCTGGCTTGCCGACTGCGGGGTACACCCTGGCGCTTTTTCATTGAATATCGAAAAAGGGGCGTTGCAGTTGTCGCTACAGCTGGAGAAGGACGATGAACCATAAAGGATACTTGCTGCTGTTGTTTTGCCCGCTGCTGGCAGGGGCGCGGGATCCTTTTTTACCGGTCGAGGATCGCTGCCAGACCACGCAGCTGACACAGTGGCGATACGGCGGCGGAACTGGCCGTCTGGCGCTGTGGCTGGGCCTTATTCAGGAGCGCACCGGTCAGTGGCGGCGTGTACGAAGCAACGATGTTTTGCCTGGCGGTTGGCGAATTCGACAGCTAACGGCAGAAACATTAACTCTGGAGGCCAGCGCTGGGTGCGAACCCGCACGCTGGGTCTGGTCACGAAAGGGAAGCCAACATGATGCGAAGGATAAGTCTGCTGCTACTTCTGCTGCTGCCGCTGCTGGCCGCGGCGGCGAAAAAAGAACCGCCGGTGTCGTTGGTGGTTGATGATGTACCGGTGGTTCAGGTACTGCAAAGCCTGGCGGAAATGCAAAATCTTAATGTAATCGTGGCGCCGGAGGTCAGCGGTACGCTGTCGCTTCACTTAAACAGCGTTCCCTGGCGACAGGCGCTCCAGTCGGTTCTCGATAGCGCCGGGCTGACAATGGCCCGGCAGGGCACGGTGTTGTACATCCATACACAGGCGTGGCAGCAGGCAAAACGAGCGCAGCTGGAAGCCGAGCAGGCTAAACGCTGGCAGAATCTGCCATTACGCAACCACAGTATCCCGCTGCGCTATGCCGACGCAGACGAACTGGCGAAATCCGGGGGCAAGCTGTTGAGCGCCCGTGGCACGATGACCGTCGATCGGCGAACTAATCGTCTGTTAATCCGCGACGACGATCGTCATCTGCCGGCGCTGAAGGCGTGGGCTGAAGAGATGGATCTGCCGGTCGGGCAGGTGGAGCTGGCGGCGCACATTGTGTCAATGAGCGCGACCAGCCTGCGCGAGCTTGGCGTGAAGTGGAGCCTGGCGGAGGCCAGCAGCACGCCGGGGATGGGGAAAATGACCAACCTGAGCAGCAATCTGGCGGTGTCAGACGCAACCACCCGCGGCGGCTTTAATATCGGCCGGATTAACGGGCGGTTATTGGAGCTGGAGCTTTCCGCGCTGGAGCAAAAGCAGCAGGTGGACATCATCGCCAGTCCGCGCCTGCTGGCGTCGCATATGCAACCCGCTAGTATCAAACAGGGCAGCGAAATCCCCTATCAGGTCTCCAGCGGAGAAAGCGGCGCCACCTCGGTTGAGTTTAAAGAGGCGGTCCTGGGGATGGAAGTGACGCCGACGGTGCTACAGCAGGATCGCGTGCGCCTGAAGCTGCGCATTAGCGAAAATACGCCAGGCCAGGTTCTGCAGCAGGAAAACGGCGAAGCGCTGGCAATTGATAAGCAAGAGATTGAAACCTTAGTCGAGGTGAAAAGCGGCGAGACCCTGGCGCTGGGCGGTATTTTTTCACAGAAGAATAAGTCGGCGCGCGACAGTGTGCCGTTGCTTGGCGAAATCCCCATACTCGGGCAGCTGTTTCGCCATGATGGTAAAGATAATGAACGACGTGAACTGGTTGTCTTCATCACGCCGCGGATTCTGGCAGTACATTAAGCGGGTTTTTCATGCTAAACACGTTTCAGGTGTTTGACGCGGGGACGGATTTAGCATACAAGGGGTACCGATTTGAGAGTCGGGTACGACATCAATCCTCCCTTTATGTCCGGTGATTTTATTCTGTTGCCAAACCAGCCGGAGTATTGAGATAATTTTTAGTCTGACTCTCGCTCTATTGCATATGAGGTTTCAGTTCATGTCCTGCTGCGCTGGGTGTCTGCGAAGCGGGTTTATCATTAACGAATAGTCTTAGTAGTACCGAAAAAATGGCAGAGAAACGCAATATCTTTCTGGTTGGGCCTATGGGTGCCGGCAAAAGCACTATTGGGCGCCAGTTAGCCCAACAGCTCAACATGGAATTTTACGATTCTGATCAAGAGATTGAGAAACGCACTGGCGCAGACGTCGGCTGGGTCTTCGATGTCGAAGGCGAAGAAGGCTTCCGCGATCGTGAAGAAAAAATCATCAATGAGTTGACGGAAAAACAGGGAATCGTACTCGCCACTGGCGGCGGCTCAGTAAAATCCCGTGAAACGCGTAACCGTCTCTCCGCCCGCGGCGTGGTGGTCTACCTGGAAACAACGATCGAAAAACAACTTGCTCGTACGCAGCGCGATAAAAAGCGTCCTTTATTACAAGTAGATGCGCCGCCACGTGAAGTTCTTGAAGCGTTGGCAGATGAACGTAATCCACTGTATGAAGAGATCGCCGATGTGACTATCCGCACCGACGATCAAAGTGCGAAAGTCGTTGCAAACCAGATTATTCATATGCTGGAAAGCAACTGATTCTGGCTTAATAAAGTGCGTCAGAGTAAAGCAACTGAGGTGGACGTCGCGTTATGGAGAAGCTGACTGTAACTCTCGGGGAACGTAGTTACCCGATTACCATCGCGGCTGGTTTGTTTAACGATCCAGCTTCTTTTCTGCCACTGAAATCAGGCGACCAGGTCATGCTGGTCACCAATGAAACGCTGGCGCCGCTTTATCTTGATACCGTTCGCTCCGTACTGGAGCAAGCGGGTGTCAACGTCGACAGCGTGATCCTGCCGGATGGCGAGCAATATAAAAGCCTGGCGGTGATGGATACGGTATTTACCGCGCTGTTGCAAAAACCACATGGCCGCGACACCACACTCGTGGCGCTCGGCGGCGGCGTGGTTGGCGATTTAACCGGTTTTGCCGCTGCGAGCTATCAGCGCGGCGTACGTTTTATTCAAGTTCCCACCACTCTGCTTTCGCAGGTGGACTCTTCGGTTGGCGGCAAAACGGCCGTAAACCATCCCCTCGGTAAAAATATGATTGGCGCCTTCTGGCAGCCGGTTTCCGTGGTCGTCGACCTTAATTGTCTCAAAACCTTGCCGAAGCGCGAGCTCTCCTCCGGCCTGGCTGAGGTCATTAAGTACGGCATTATTCTTGACGGCGAGTTCTTCTGCTGGCTTGAAGACAACATCGATGCGCTGATGGCGCTGGATGAATCGGCGATGGCGTACTGTATTCGCCGTTGTTGTGAGCTAAAAGCCGAAGTTGTCGCTGCCGACGAGCGCGAAACCGGGTTACGTGCTTTACTGAATCTGGGACATACATTTGGCCATGCTATCGAAGCTGAAATGGGCTACGGTAACTGGCTACATGGCGAAGCTGTGGCGGCCGGAATGGTCATGGCGGCGCATACGTCCGAGCGTTTAGGGCAGTTTAGCGCGCAGGATACGCAGCGTATGATTGCGCTGTTGCAACGTGCAGGGTTGCCGGTACGCGGGCCGCAGGAAATGTCTGCAGAAGCGTATTTGCCTCACATGATGCGTGATAAAAAGGTATTGGCAGGCGAAATGCGCCTGGTATTGCCGCTCGCTATAGGAAAGAGCGAGGTCCGCGGCGGAGTGTCGCACGATGTAGTTCTTGGCGCGATTGCTGATACTCAGCAGGCGCAACAATAAGAAGGTCTAGCCGCGTCCGCGCGGCGTTATCATTTCGGGCAACATGCAATAATCGTGAGCATAAGCCTTTTAGTGGGGTGTTAAATGGATGATTTCAAACCAGAAGACGATATGAAAGCCGATCGCAACGATCGTCGTGCTGGTCGTTCCCGTCAGTCTTCCGAGCGTGACGCCGATCCGCAGATCAATTTCGACGATCTCGATCTTGAGGCCGATGAAGGCCGTCCGACGCGCGCGAACAAAGCCCGTCGTGAACGCGATGAAGAAGAGTACGAAGAGGACCTCGAGTCCGAAGAAGAAGTAGAAGAAGAGCAGCAGGTTGAACGCCGCCCGCGTAAACGCAAAAAGGCCCCTGCTAAGCCGGCTTCCCGCCAGTATGTCATGATGGGCGTCGGGGTGCTGGTACTCCTGCTGCTGATTGTCGGCGTGGGTTCGGCGCTGAAATCGCCATCTTCTTCCAATGAATCCGCTTCTGGTGAGAAGAGCGTTAATCTGTCAGGCGATCAAAGCATGACCGCTGACCAGAACAACAATGCTGCGCAGCCGGTCGATCAAACTGCGGGCAACACCAACCAGCAACAGCCGCAGGACGTTTCTCTGCCGCCGATCGCCTCTAATCCGACTCAGGGTCAACCCGCCTCCGAGCCGCAGGGCCAGCAGCGTGTGGAAGTTCAGGGCGACCTGAACAATGCGCTGACTCAACAGCAGGGTCAACTGGATAGCGCCGTTGCTAACTCCACCTTACCGACCGAACCTGCGACCGTTGCGCCGATGCGTAATGGCGCCGCGCCGCGTCAAACGACCGAACGCCAGACGGCCGCCACGCCGCGTCCTGCCGAGCGTAAACAGGTGGTGATTGAACCGAAACCGCAAAGCAAGCCGCAGGCTACCGCCAAAGCGCCGGTTGAAACTAAGCCTAAGCACGTAGAAAGCGCGCCGGCGGCTACCGCCAGCAAGCCTGTCGCCACTGCGCAGACTAAACCTGCTGCGACAACCGCGCCAACGGCGACTGCGCCGGCCGCCACTACCTCCGCCCCGGCAGCCACCGCGCCTGCGGCGACCGCAGCGGCTGGCAGCAAAACGGCTGGCGATGTTGGTTCGATGAAGTCTGCGCCGTCTGGCAACTATACGTTGCAGCTCAGCAGCTCCTCTAACTACAACAACCTGAATAACTGGGCGAAGAAAGAGAAGCTGGAAAAATATGTTGTCTATGAGACGACTCGCAACGGCCAACCGTGGTATGTGCTGGTTAGCGGCATCTACGCTTCGAAAGATGAAGCGAAACGTGCTGTCGCCACGCTCCCTGCGGATGTTCAGGCGAAAAATCCATGGGCAAAACCGCTGCACCAGGTACAAGCTGACCTGAAGTAATGCCGCGAGTAGTCTTAAGCGCAGGATGCTGTCGGAGCGATTTCTCCACAGCCGGAGAAAGTGTAATTAGTTAGGCAGCATGAAAAAGAATCGCGCTTTTCTGAAGTGGGCAGGGGGGAAATACCCCCTGCTTGACGATATTAAAAAGCATTTGCCGGAAGGTGAATGCTTAATTGAGCCCTTCGTGGGCGCCGGGTCGGTATTCCTGAATACCGACTTTTCTCGTTATATTCTCGCGGATATCAATAGCGACCTGATCGGTCTGTATAACATCGTCAAATTGCGCACCGACGAATACGTCAGCGCGGCACGTGAGATGTTTACGCCGGAAAACAACGCCGCGGAGCGCTACTACCAGTACCGTGATGAATTCAACCAGAGTCAGGATCCCCTGCGTCGCGCGGTGCTGTTCCTGTATCTGAATCGTCATGGCTACAACGGCCTGTGCCGCTACAACCTGCGCGGCGAGTTCAACGTGCCGTTTGGCCGCTACAAAAAGCCCTATTTCCCCGAGGCTGAGCTCTATCACTTCGCCGCCAAGGCGCAGAACGCCGAGTTTTACTGCGAATCTTATGAAGAGTGTATGAAGCGCGCCGATAGCCGGGCGGTAGTCTATTGCGATCCGCCGTACGCGCCGCTGACGGCGACGGCGAATTTTACCGCCTACCACACCAACAGTTTCAACCTTGATCAGCAGGTACTGCTGGCGAAAAAGGCGGAATCGTTGATGAAAAAGCGAATCCCGGTGCTTATCTCAAACCACCGCACGCCGCTGACGCAGGAGTGGTATAAAAACGCGGCGGAAACGCATATTGTGAAGGTTCGGCGCAGCATCAGCAGCAATGGTGGTACGCGTAAAAAGGTGGACGAGCTCTTAGCGCTGTACCGTCCACCGAAGACCAAATAAATTTCAAGGAGATGCGGATGAAGCAGTATTTGATTGCCCCTTCGATTCTGTCGGCTGATTTTGCCCGTTTGGGCGAGGATACCGCTAAGGCACTGGCGGCGGGTGCGGATGTCGTACACTTCGACGTCATGGACAACCACTATGTGCCGAATCTGACGATTGGCCCGATGGTACTGAAGTCGCTGCGCAACTACGGCATTACCGCGCCGATCGATGTGCACCTGATGGTAAAGCCGGTCGACCGCATCATTCCTGATTTTGCCGAAGCCGGCGCCAGCATTATCACTTTCCACCCGGAAGCCTCTGAACACGTCGACCGCAGCCTGCAGCTTATCAAAGAGCATGGCTGTAAAGCGGGGCTGGTATTCAACCCGGCGACACCGCTAAGTTACCTCGATTATGTTATGGATAAGCTGGATGTGATCCTGCTGATGTCGGTTAACCCAGGCTTTGGCGGCCAGTCCTTTATTCCGCACACCCTTGAAAAACTGCGTCAGGTGCGTCAGCTTATCGATCAATCCGGCTACGACATTCGCCTTGAAGTCGATGGCGGCGTGAAAGCCAGCAACATTGGTGAAATTGCCGCCGCCGGTGCGGATATGTTTGTCGCCGGTTCGGCGATCTTCGGCCAGCCGGACTACAAAAAAGTTATTGATCAAATGCGTAGTGAATTAGCGAAGGTTAGTCATGGATAAATTACAGGCCATCCGCGGCGTGGCATTTGACCTGGACGGCACGCTGGTCGATAGCGCGCCGGGTCTAACCGCCGCCGTTGATAGCGCGCTTTACGCGCTGGAACTGCCGGTGGCAGGTGAAGAACGCGTCGTGACCTGGATTGGCAACGGCGCAGACGTCCTGATGGAGCGGGCGCTGAACTGGGCTCGCCAGGAGCGCGCCACGTTACGTGCTGCGATGGGCAAACCTTCCGTCGACGATCATGATATACCGCAAGACGAACAGCTACGCGTTTTGCGTAAACTGTTCGACCGTTATTACGCCGAAGCGGCGGAAGAAGGTAGTTTCTTGTTCCCGTCGGTGGCCGATACGCTCGGCGCGCTGTATGCCAAAGGCCTGCCGCTGGCGCTGGTCACTAACAAACCAACGCCGTTCGTGGCGCCCTTGCTCGAGGCGCTGGATATCGCGAAATACTTTAGCGTGGTGATCGGCGGCGACGATGTGAAGAATAAAAAGCCGCATCCGGATCCGCTGCTGCTGGTGGCGGAAAAGCTCTCTCTGACGCCTGCCGAACTCTTGTTCGTCGGGGATTCGCGCAATGATATTCAGGCGGCGAAAGCGGCGGGTTGCTGCTCTATCGGTCTGACTTACGGCTACAACTACGGCGAGCCGATAGCGCTGAGCGAGCCGGATTTTATCTTTGACCAATTTAATGAACTCTTGCCCGCTCTTGGGCTACCGTACAGTGAAACTCAGGAATTAAAAAATGACTAAGCCCATCGTTTTTAGTGGCGCACAGCCCTCAGGTGAATTGACCATTGGCAACTATATGGGTGCGCTGCGTCAATGGGTAAACATGCAGGATGACTATCACTGTATTTACTGCATCGTTGACCAGCACGCGATCACCGTGCGTCAGGATCCGCAGAACCTGCGTAAAGCAACGCTGGATACGCTGGCGCTGTATCTGGCCTGCGGTATCGATCCGCAAAAGAGCACCATTTTCGTCCAGTCTCACGTGCCGGAACACGCACAGCTGGGCTGGGCGCTCAACTGCTACACCTATTTCGGCGAACTGAGCCGCATGACCCAGTTTAAGGACAAGTCCGCGCGCTACGCCGAGAACATCAACGCCGGTCTTTTTGACTACCCGGTACTGATGGCCGCTGACATCCTGCTGTACCAGACCAACCAGGTACCGGTAGGCGAAGATCAGAAACAGCATCTTGAGCTGAGCCGCGACGTTGCGCAGCGCTTTAACGCTATCTATGGCGATATCTTTAAAGTGCCTGAGCCGTTTATTCCTAAGTCCGGCGCGCGCGTCATGTCGTTGCTGGAACCGACCAAAAAGATGTCCAAGTCCGATGACAACCGCAACAACGTCATTGGTCTGCTGGAAGACCCGAAATCGGTGGTTAAGAAGATCAAACGCGCGGTGACCGACTCCGACGAGCCGCCGGTTGTCCGTTACGATGTGCAAAACAAAGCGGGCGTTTCCAACCTGCTGGATATCCTCTCTGCCGTCACCGGCCAGAGCATTCCGGAACTGGAACAGCACTTTGAAGGTAAAATGTACGGCCACCTGAAAGGCGAAGTCGCCGAAGCCGTTTCCGGTATGCTGACCGAGCTGCAGGAGCGCTATCACCGTTTCCGCAACGACGAAGCGTTTCTTAATCAGGTGATGAAAGAGGGCGCCGAGAAGGCCAGCGCGCACGCTTCTAAGACCCTGAAAGCGGTATATGAAGCGATTGGCTTTGTCGCTAAGCCGTAATAAGGCTCGCTGAAGGTAAAAAAACCGGGATTATCCCGGTTTTTTTGTGTCTGTCAGAGCGCATTAGCTTAATGGTTAGAAAACCAGTTCAGCTTGTCGCGTAGCGCCACCACGCGGCCCACGATAATCAACGCCGGGCTGGCCATCTGCTGCGCCAGAATATCCAGCCGATCCAGGGTGCCGGTGACGACCTTCTGGTTGACCGCGGTGCCGTTCTCGACGATGGCGGTCGGCATATCCGCCGCCATGCCGTGGGCGATCAGCTTTTCGCGGATCGCCGGCGCCTGGTTTAGCCCCATATAGAACACCAGCGTCTGTTTTTCCGCCGCCAGATTTTGCCAGTCGAGATCGCTACCGGTTTTCAGATGGCCGGTGATTAGACGTACGCCCTGGGCGAAATCGCGGTGGGTGAGTGGAATGCCGGAGTAGGCCGAGCAGCCGGAGGCGGCGGTGATCCCCGGCACCACCGAGAACGGAATACCTGCCGCGCAGAGGGTCTCCAGCTCTTCGCCGCCGCGGCCAAAAATAAACGGATCGCCGCCTTTCAGGCGCACGACACGTTTGCCGCTTTGCGCTTCGCGCAGCAGGATTTGGTTAATCTCCTCCTGCGGCACGCAGTGATAGCCTGCACGTTTGCCGACAAACACCCGATCGGCATCACGGCGCACCAGGTTCATAATATCGTCGGAGACCAGTCGGTCATAAACCACCACATCGGCCTGCTGGATCTGCTGCAGTCCCTTGAGAGTGAGCAGCCCGGCATCGCCCGGACCGGCGCCAACCAGCACCACTTCGCCGTGATGTTCCAGCGGCTCATTCAATAATCGTTCCGTGGTATTGGCAACGGCCTGACGATCATCGTTCGCCAGCGATTGGGCGAGGCCATCGTTAACAAACAGTTTTTCCCAGAAGCGGCGGCGCTCGCCGACGGTAGCGAACTGTTTTTTCACCCTTGAGCGCAGCTGCCCGGCATAGCGGGCGATTTGTCCGAGATGCAGCGGCAAGAGCGATTCGAGCTTTTCACGCAGCAGGCGCGCCAGCACCGGCGAGGTACCGCCGGAAGACACGGCGACCATCAGCGGCGAGCGGTCGATAATTGACGGCATGATAAAGCTGGCCTGACGGGGCGCATCCACCACGTTGCAGAAAATACGCCGTGATTCAGCGGCCTCGCTGACCTGCTGATTAACGACATCATCGTCGGTGGCGGCGATCGCCAGCCAGCAGTTATCGAGCAGCGCAGGATTAAAATCGCCCTGCGCCAGCGTCAGCATTTGCGCCTCGGCCCACACCTGAAACTGCGGAGTAAACCGGCGTGAGTTGACCGTTAACCGGGCACCTGCGTCGAGCAACAGACGCGCCTTGCGTTCAGCGACATCGCCGCCGCCGACCAGCAAGCAGTCGCGATCGCGTAGTTGGCAAAAAATAGGTAAGTGGTCCACGGCAGATCCTCACGGCAAGGGGGGAATGGGAATGCGGTCGTAGAATAGCAGCAGAGGGATTCACGGAGATATGAATTTTGCCGCCTCTACTTATTAGTGGTCATAAGCTGATGATATGGTTCCCCCCGCGGCGCGGAGGGAACCATGCGGCATCAGGCTTTCAGCTGCACTTTGCCATCTTTAACACGGGCTTCGTAGTGGGCGATGGAGTGGCTCTCATCTTCCATGCACAGCCCGTCGCTGAGACGGAAGCGCTGCTTTTTCAGCGGGCTGGCAACCCACAGCGCGCCGTCATGCTCTGCGATAATCCCGCGGGACAGCACGCTGGCATTGAAGAACGGATCGATATTGCTGATGGCGAACACTCTGTCGTCATGGTACGGACGGAAGATAGCCACCTGCTGTTGCCCCAGCAGCGCGCAGACGCCGGTCGTCGGCAGGATGTCGTCAATTTTGCAGATGTTTACCCACTGGCTCATACGTTTTCCTCCACCAGCGTGACCGGGATGCGCTCATAGGGCGTGGCCGGGCGATGCTGGTCACGTTCCGGCACCACCTGAACGTTCGGGTCGCGCTGGTCGCTGTTGATAAAGTGTTTGAAGCGCGTCTGCGCCGCCGGGTTATTGACGGTCTCGGTCCATTCGCAGGCGAAAGCGTCGCGCAGGCGAGCCAGCTCTTCTTCAAGGTGATCGTTCAGGCCCAGCTTATCGTCGATGATGACGCTGCGCAGATAGTCGATGCCGCCTTCCATGTTGTCCAGCCACGGCGCGGTACGGGTCAGCTTATCGGCGGTGCGGATGTAGAACATCATAAAGCGGTCGAGATATTTGATGAGCGTATCGCGATCGAGGTCCGCGGCCAGCAGATCGGCGTGGCGTGGTTTCATCCCGCCGTTACCGCACACGTACAGGTTCCAGCCTTTCTCGGTGGCGATGATCCCAACGTCTTTACCCTGCGCTTCCGCGCATTCACGGGTACAACCGGAGACGCCGAACTTCATTTTGTGCGGGGTACGGATACCTTTATAGCGGTTTTCCAGTTCCACGCCGAAGCCGACGCTATCGCCGACGCCGTAGCGGCACCAGGTACTGCCGACGCAGGTTTTCGCCATACGTAACGCTTTGGCGTACGCATGGCCGGTTTCGAAGCCGGCTTCAATCAGCTGGCGCCAGATTTCCGGCAGGTCGTCTTTTTGCGCGCCGAACAGGCCGATACGCTGGGAGCCGGTGATTTTGGTATACAGATTAAATTCGCGCGCGATGCGACCGACGGCAACCAGGCCTTCTGGCGTAATTTCGCCGCCTGCGGAGCGCGGGATAACCGAGTAGGTGCCATCTTTCTGGATGTTGGCGAGGAAGTTATCGTTGGTGTCCTGCAGCGGCGTGTGCTGTGGTTTGAGGATGTACTCATTCCAGCAGGAGGCCAGCAGGGAACCGACGGTCGGCTTACAGACTTCACAGCCGTAGCCCTGACCGTGTTTTTCCAGCAGCTCGTCGAAGGTTTTGATGCCTTCCACGCGGATCAGGTGGAACAGCTCCTGGCGAGAGTAGGCGAAGTGCTCGCACAGATTGTTGTTCACTTCGATACCCTGTTTCGCCAGCTCGGCGTTGAGCACCTGCGTCACCAGCGGAATACAGCCGCCGCAGCCGGTTCCGGCTTTGGTTTCCGCTTTCAGCGCCGCCACGGTGTGGCAGCCTTTATTGATAGCGGCGATCAGGTCGCCTTTGCTGACGTCGAAGCAGGAACAAATCTGCGCGCTGTCCGGCAGTTTATCCACGCCGATAGACGGCTTGCCGCTGCCGGCGTGGGCCGGGAGGATCAGCGAATCCGGGTTTTCCGGCAGCTCAATGGAATTCAGCACCAGCTGCAGCAGGTTGCCGTAATCGCTGGTGTCGCCGACCAGTACCGCGCCGAGCAGGGTTTTGTTATCTTCGCTGACGATAAGACGTTTGTAGACTTCTTTGCTTTCGTCGAGATAGACGTAGCTACGCGCGCCCGGCGTGCGCCCGTGGGCGTCGCCGATACCGCCAACGTCAACGCCGAGCAGCTTCAGCTTGGCGCTGAGGTCGGCGCCGGTGAACAGATTGTCGTTGCCGAGGATATGGTCAACGGTAACCTGCGCCATTTTGTAGCCCGGGGCGACAAGACCATACACGCGGTTATTCCAGCTGGCGCATTCGCCGATAGCGTAGATATCCGGGTCGGAGGTCTGGCAGCTATCGTTGACCATGATGCCGCCGCGCTGGGCGACGGCGAGACCGCACTGGGTAGCCAGCTTGTCGCGCGGACGGATACCGGTAGAGAAGACGATGAAATCGACCTGCAGTTCGCTACCGTCGGCGAAGCGCATCGTTTTGCGCGCGTCGGTACCCTGCTGAACGATCTCTTTGGTGTTTTTGCTGGTGTGAACTTTCACTCCCATGCTTTCGATCTTACGCTTCAACTGCTCGCCGCCCATCTGGTCGAGCTGCTCGGCCATCAGCATCGGAGCAAACTCGATCACGTGGGTTTCCACGCCGAGATTTTTCAGCGCGCCAGCCGCTTCCAGACCGAGCAGGCCGCCGCCGACCACCGCGCCGCGTTTGCTGCGACGGGCGCAGGATTCAATGGCGTTAAGATCTTCAATAGTACGATAGACGAAGCAATCCTGGGTTTCCGCGCCTTTAATCGGCGGGATCCACGGGTATGAGCCAGTCGCCATAATCAGCTTGTCGTAGAAAACGGTACGGCCAGCGCTGGAGTGGATAACCTTTTCCTGACGGTTGATGGTAATCGCGCGTTCGCCGACCAGTACTTTGACGCCGTGTTTCTCATAGAAACCTTCGCGTACCAGCGACAGCTCTTCCGCAGTGTGATGGGAGAAGTAAGACGACAGGTGGACACGGTCATAGGCGATACGCGGCTCTTCACAGAACACGGTAATGTCGAATTGTCCGGCAGGCGCCTTATCAAGAAGCTCTTCGATAAAGCGATGGCCGACCATGCCGTTACCGATAATAGCGATTCTGACTTTGCTCATTTTTGCCTCGATTTCTTTTCTATTACCGCCTACCTTAACGATTCAGCTACTACACTCATTGATACAAATCAATTTAGAACTTACCTACCACTTAATGGGTATATTTATGATTTATAATGATTTTTCTAAGTGATGGAAAAATCAGGCTTTTCCGTTCTGTTCTTTTTATGTACAAAGGCAGCAGAAGAAATAAGCAATATTCAGGGGGCAAACTATGTCGACAACGCCGCTGTGGTTAATTCAGAACGTCCATCTGCCAAAGAGGGAAGGGCTGTGGCAGATTGCGATTGATAAAGGGCGATTCGGCGACATTACGCCGATGGGAGAGGCGCGCAGCGAGAGCTACGAAGTGCTTAACGCCCGCGGCGGATTGGCCATTCCGCCGTTTATCGAACCGCACATTCATCTTGATACCACGCAGACGGCGGGAGAACCGAACTGGAACCAGTCTGGGACGCTGTTCGAAGGGATTGAGCGTTGGGCCGAGCGTAAAGCGCTGCTAAGCCATGAGGATGTGAAAGCCCGCGCGTGGAAAACCCTGCGCTGGCAAATCGCTAACGGCATCCAGTTTGTCCGCACCCATGTCGATGTTTCCGACCCAACGTTGACCGCGCTGAAAGCGATGCTGGAAGTCAAACAAGAGGTAGTGCCGTGGGTCGATTTGCAGATAGTCGCCTTCCCCCAGGAAGGGATTTTATCCTACCCCAATGGTGAGAGTTTGCTGGAGGAGGCGTTACGGCTGGGCGCCGATGTGGTTGGGGCGATCCCGCATTTCGAATTTACTCGTGAATACGGGGTGGAATCGCTGCATATCGCCTTTCGTCTGGCGCAGAAATACCAGCGTCCGCTGGATATCCACTGCGATGAAATTGACGATGAACAGTCGCGCTTTGTCGAAACGGTCGCCGCGCTGGCGTTAAAAGAGGGAATTGGCCCCCGGGTGACCGCGAGCCACACCACCGCGATGCACTCCTACAATGGCGCTTATACCTCGCGTCTGTTCCGCCTGTTAAAACTCTCGGGCATTAACTTCGTCGCCAACCCGCTGGTCAATATTCATCTGCAGGGGCGCTTTGATGACTACCCGAAGCGGCGCGGCGTGACGCGGGTCAAGGAGCTGATGGCGGCCGGCATTAATGTCTGTTTTGGCCACGATGATGTGTTCGACCCGTGGTATCCGTTGGGAACCGGCAACATGTTACAGGTGCTGCATATGGGGCTGCACGTTTGCCAACTGATGGGCTATCAGCAGATTAACGACAGTCTACAGCTGATTACCCACAACAGCGCCAGAACCTTTGGTCTCAATGATTACGGCATTGCTACCGGCAACCCGGCCAATCTGGTGATCCTGCCTGCTGAAAACGGTTTTGAAGCCGTACGCTGCCAGGTGCCGGTGCGTTGGTCAATTCGTCAGGGAAGGGTCATTGCAACTACGCAGTTGGCGCAGACGTGGATACAGACCGATAAAGGCGGCGAGGAGTTGTTTTTTACCAAAAATAGCCCCTTTGCCGAAGCAAAGGGGCCTAAGGCTTAGTGCGCCGATGCGTTCTGACGGTGGCGGGAAACGAAGCCAAGGAGCAGACACATCACGAATACCACGGCATAGAGTCCGTTCGCGGTGTGCAGCGCGGCCAGCGGGCCGCTAGCTGCGACGATCGGCCCGGTCACCACGAAAGTCAGCATGGTGCCGATGGTGCCGCAGGTCAGAATAAAGTTCACCAGCTTCGGCGAAGCGACTTTAGTCTGCTGCGAGCCCAGGGTGATGATCGAGGTATAGATGGCGCTGGAGAAGAAGCCAAGGGTCAGGATGAACCACGGCATATGCTCCGGCGAACCATTGATGAACAGATACATCAGGATTGTCGCCAGGCCCGCCAGAACGGTCAGGATGCGCTGCAGGTCGAAGAAGCGCAGGATGAAGCTGAACGACCACATACCGATCATATAGGACATCCAGAAATCGCTGACCAGCTTACCGGCGTCGCCGAGGCTCATGCCGAGGCCTTTGGCATATTCCGGTACCCAGGAGATAAAGCCCAACTGGCCGAGGATGTAGCATAGCGCGGCGATGGAAAGGAACAGCACGCCGATGCCCCATTTCTCTTTCACCACCGGCTGGCTGTTTTCCGCCAGCGCTTTGTTGCCAAGCACCGGGAACTCACAGCCGAAAGTCAGCACGAAAATAGCAACGTAGACCAGGCCGATACAGGCGTAAACCCAGTACCACTCGATGCTGCGCGCCAGCAGAACGGCGGCGACCATCGGGAAGATCATCCCCGCCATGCTGAAGAAGGAGTCCGTGAACAGCAGACGCGCGCCGCGCTGACGGCCTTCATACATGTGGGTAATCAGGAAAGTACCGATCGACATGGTGATCCCGCTGACCAGACCAAGCACGAACATCGATGCGGAGAACAGCGTCAGGCTGTGGCCGAACATCAACCCGGCGATAGCTAACAGCATCAGGATAAAGCCGAAGCGCAGCTGGGTTTTCAGCGGCACGATCTCCATCAGCCAGGCATTGAGGAAGATAGAAATCAGAATACCGGCATTGAGGAAGGTAAAGGTGTTACTCATACTGGACACCGGCAGATGGAAATAATCCGCGATGTTCCCCATCACCATCCCGGTGACGATCACCAACGCGCCGGTCAGGGCGTAGGAGAAAAAGCTGATCCATGTGAGCTTGATACGATTGCTGTTAGTCATGACAGGCCTGTGAATAGATAGGTAAAGCGCGTTGACGCTGCGCCGGGCGCACAGATTTTATTCATTCAAGTGATGAAGGCAAACGTTTATATTGAAATGTAGAGCTTATTGCATGGTTTTGTGTGACTTTGATCACATTAATAAGATTGCTCACACCTGAGTCAGTTCGTAACAAGTGTTTCAGCTAAGTAAAATTAGGTAAAAGGCTAGCCCGCTATGCAAAGGCTCTTTAGAATCAAGGCACTTGCTTTTTACTCTGCTCCGTTAAGGAATTTCCATGCTCAAATCCACTCTGGCGGCGATGGCTGCCGTATTCGCCATTTCAGCATTCTCCCCCGCCATGGCGGCCAAGGGCGACCCGCACGTACTGCTGACCACTTCTGCTGGCAACATCGAGTTGGAGCTGAATAGCCAGAAGGCGCCGATTTCTGTCGATAACTTCCTGAAGTACGTGAACAGCGGTTTCTATAACAACACGACCTTCCACCGGGTGATCCCGGGCTTTATGGTGCAGGGCGGCGGTTTTAATGAGCAGATGCAGCAAAAGCAGCCGAACCCGCCGATTAAAAACGAAGCCGACAATGGCCTGCGTAATACCCGCGGAACGATCGCCATGGCGCGTACCGCCGATCAGGACAGCGCGACCAGCCAGTTCTTCATCAACGTGGCCGATAACGCCTTCCTCGACCACGGCCAGCGCGATTTTGGCTACGCGGTATTTGGTAAAGTGGTGAAGGGAATGGACGTCGCCGACAAAATTTCTCAGGTTCCGACCCACAACGTCGGCCCGTACCAAAATGTTCCGTCCAAACCGGTCGTCATTCTCTCGGCGAAAGTACTGCCGTAACCCTCTTCTGGCGCGGGCGGTCCGCCTGCGCCCAGCTTGCCTCTCTGCGTAACCTGAAATTGCTGCTTATACTTGTGGCACACAGGGGACGATAAGGGAGGCGACCATGCGTTTACTCACCGATAAGCAAAAATCCCGGCTCTGGGAACAGACCCGCAATGCCAATTTTCAGGCCAGCCGACGCCTTGAAGGCGCGACGGTACCGCTGGTTAGCCTGACGGCTGAGGAAGCGCTGGCGCGTATTGTCGAGCTGAGGAGGCGTCATGAGCGATAAATATGGCGACGACCGCGACCCCTATCTCTATCCGGCGTTGGATGTGCTGCGCAACCGGCTGGGTATTCATCAGGCGCAACGGCTGGAACAAACGGTCTGGGAATTCACTTCGCTGCGCGCGGCGACGATCCCGTTGGGCCCGCGCGGCCGCGGCTTACCGCATCTCTGCGCCATTCACCGGCAACTTTATCAGGATCTCTTTGACTGGGCGGGTAAGCTGCGGGAGATCGATATCTACCAGGGCGATACGCCGTTTTGCCACTTCGCGTGGATAGAGAAAGAGGGTAACGCGCTGATGCGCAAGCTGGAAGAAGAGGACTATCTGTGTGAACAACCCTGGGAGACCTTCGTCGAGCGCCTGAGCTGGTACTACGGCGAAATCAATGTCCTGCACCCGTTCCGCCTTGGTAACGGTCTGACGCAAAGGATCTTCTTCGAACAGTTGGCCATTCACGCCGGCTACCTGCTCGACTGGCGGGGCATCGATCCGGATGCGTGGAGCCAGGCTAACCAGCTGGGCGCGATGGGCGACCCGGAGCCGCTGGAGCGGATCTTTCGTAAAGTGGTGAGCGAAGCGCGGGAATCTGAGTAGAATAGCCCGGTTTTGTTTTTTCCGGAGCCGCTATGATCCTGCTAATCGATAACTATGACTCTTTCACCTGGAATCTGTACCAGTACTTTTGCGAACTGGGAGCGGAGGTGCTGGTTAAGCGTAACGATGAGTTAACGCTGGCAGAGATAGTGTCGCTGGCGCCGGAGAAAATCGTTATTTCGCCGGGCCCCTGCACGCCCGATGAGTCAGGTATTTCGCTGGACGTTATCCGCCGCTATGCCGGAAAAACCCCGCTGCTCGGCGTGTGTCTGGGTCATCAGGCCATCGCCCAGGTCTTCGGCGCTAGCATCGTGCGCGCCGCTCAGGTCATGCATGGTAAAACGTCGCTTATTGAGCACAACGGCGAGGGCGTTTTTCAGGGACTAAACAACCCGCTTACCGTTACGCGCTACCATTCATTAGTTATCGACCCGCCAACTCTTCCCGATGATTTTATCGTTACCGCCCGCAGCGCCAGCGGTGAAATCATGGGTATCCGCCATCGCCAGTGGGATCTCGAAGGCGTGCAGTTCCACCCGGAGAGCATTCTTAGCGAACAGGGACACCACTTGCTGGAAAACTTCCTTAAACGCTGATTTGTAGTTGCCATGAAGTGATTTATTATGCATATTTTGTGATTAAAACATCGCAATCATTGCACATTACACAGAAGGATGGGCATCACATGGCAACAGAGCAACCGGCAATCACCCGCGCCACATTCGATGAAGTCATTCTGCCGATTTATGCACCGGCGGAGTTTATTCCGGTGAAGGGGAAAGGCAGCCGCGTTTGGGATCAGCAGGGCAAAGAGTACATTGATTTTGCCGGCGGGATTGCGGTGACCGCGCTGGGCCACTGCCACCCGGCGCTGGTGGCGGCGCTGCACGAGCAGGGCGAAACCCTGTGGCACACCAGCAACGTTTTTACCAACGAGCCGGCGCTGCGCCTGGGTCGCCAACTGGTGGACGCCACTTTTGCCGAACGCGTGGTGTTTATGAACTCCGGAACGGAAGCCAACGAAACGGCGTTCAAGCTGGCGCGTCATTACGCAATTACTCGTCATAGCCCGTACAAAACCAAAATCATCGCTTTCCATAATGCCTTCCACGGACGGTCGCTGTTCACCGTCTCGGTTGGCGGTCAGCCGAAATACTCTGATGGTTTCGGGCCGAAACCGGCAGATATCGTGCATGTCCCCTTTAACGATCTCGAGGCGGTGAAAGCGGTGATCGATGACCATACCTGCGCGGTGGTGGTTGAGCCGATTCAGGGCGAGGGCGGAGTGATGGCGGCGACGCCGGCGTTCCTGCAGGGGCTGCGCGAACTGTGCGACCAGCATCAGGCGCTGCTGGTATTTGATGAAGTGCAGTGCGGTATGGGCCGTACCGGTTCGCTGTTCGCCTATATGCATTACGGCGTGACCCCGGATATCCTGACCAGCGCGAAAGCGCTCGGCGGCGGTTTCCCGATTAGCGCGATGTTGACCACCAATGAAATTGCCAGCGCCTTCCATGCCGGTTCCCATGGCTCCACCTACGGCGGCAATCCGCTGGCCTGCGCGGTGGCGACCGCGGCTTTCAACCTGATTAACACGCCGCAGGTGCTGGAGGGCGTGAATGCCAAACGGGCGCTGTTTGTCGAACACCTGCAGCAGATCGATGCGCAGTTCGATCTGTTCAGCGACATCCGCGGCATGGGGCTGTTAATCGGCGCCGCGCTTAAGCCGCAGCATCATGGACGCGCGCGCGATTTCCTCTATGCCGCGGCCCAGGCCGGGGTGATGGTGTTAAACGCCGGGCCGGACGTGATGCGCTTTGTGCCGTCGCTGGTGATTGATGATAGCGATATCGCCGAAGGGATGGCGCGCTTTGCGCAGGCGGTTAAAAACGTGCTTAGCGCCTAGTCGTGCGTAGCCAGATGCCGTGATGCGGACGCTGACGCCATGCCACCGACGAAATGGTGTGCATGGTGTTCAGATGGCCGAGGATCCGCTGCAGATGCTGCTCAAGGGTGCTGAGCGGCCCACGCAACACTTCCCCATCCTGGGATTCCATAATATTCACATCGCCCGCGCTGCCCGGCCCGTCTGAATCCAGACGCTGCTGACAGCGCTGCAGGGCAATTTCACAAGATTCCAGATACCGCTGCGCCAGGTCCGGCGTTAGCATCGTATGCTCGCGCGCCAGCGTGGTCATGGCGTTGATATGCTCAACGATAAACTGGCTATGGGTTACCCACAGCTTCATATCTTCCAGATAGTGCGAGTTAAAACCCGGTTCCTGCATCGCCTGGTTAAGCGAGTTATACAGGGCGTTGTGCGCCTGGTTGACGCGCATGCGCTGGTAGGCCAACGCCGGGGCCTGCGGATCGGCGCTAAGGATCAGCCGAATAGCCTCCTGATCGGCCTCCAGGGCATCGTGGGCGTTTTTACGCAGCAGGCCGCTCTGCCATTGCGGCCATAGCCAGACCATCCCGCCAAAGGCGATCAGACAGCCAATGATGGTATCGATAAAGCGGGCGACGATGAACTGCTCGCCGTTAAGCGTTAGCAACTGCAGGGTATATACCGCGGTGACGGTAAAGCCCACCATCGCCCAGCCGTAGTGTTTGCGGATGATGAGATAGCTCAGCAGCGTGATGAACAACATACCGCTTAACGTATAGCTCTCCGGTACGTGGAAATGTAGGGTCAGCCAGGCGATCACCAGGCCCGCCAGAGTGCCTACCGCCCGGTGGACAATTCGCACGCGGGTGGCGCCGTAACCGTTTTGCGTCACGAACAGCACGGTCATCAGGATCCAGTACGGCTTCGGCAGATGTAGGGCGCTGCCCATCAGGCTGGCGATGCTCAACATGACGCTGATGCGCGCGGCGTTGCGCAGCGCCGGGGATTTCAATGACAGGTAGTTCTTCAGCGCCGGTAGTAGCGGTAGGCGCCGTTCTTTATCCGCCATCAGGTTACGTGCGTACAGCGGGCGCTGGGTACGCAGCACACGGGCGATACGACTGAAGTGCCAGGCGCAGAACTGCCCAACCGGATTATCGGGGTGCTGATAAGCGATTTTTTCCAGCGCGCCGATTTGCTTATCCATCTGGAAGCGGCGCGGGTAGCGGTGGTAGAGAATATCATCCGCCAGCACGCGCAGACGCGCGGCGACGGTCTGCGCGTTCCAGCGGATGACCGCTTCCGCATGGCTGCGCTCCACCAGTTTTTGCACCTCTTCAGGCTGGTGCAGGCTCACTGAAATATGTTCCTGCAGATCCAGCCCAACCTGGAACGCGCGCAGTAGTCGCTTATGATCGCTACGCTGGTTGGCGGCTAACATATGCATCTGCTGATAGCACTGGGTAATTAAATCGACCACCTTCTGCTGGCGGGTAAGCAGCGGCGGCAGGGAGGTCGTCGGGTCAGTGTGCTGCGTCAGGAGGCTATATTTGGCCTCGCAATAATTAGCCAGTTCGCGGTAAAGCAGGCTTAACGACTCGCGCAGCGGCTGCTCTCGCCAGAGCCAAAACCAGAACCAATTAAAGAGTCCGTACCACAAGGTTCCCAGCGCATAGATAAGCAGCGGCTCCCAGATGGGCATATTGCCGGCCAGGCTTAAGGTAAAAATGGCGGCGATTAGCGATGCCGGCAACAGGCGAGCGTGTAGCGAACTGATTTCCGCCGTCACGCCGAGTATCAGCGCCAGCGCGCTGAGGATAAGCGGCAAAGGGATGTCGCGCGCCAGAAGCAATTGCACAATCAGGCTGCTGCCGGCAAATAGGCAGCCGCCAACGATAAGGCGTTTGAAAAAGCGTTTATGCGGGGTGTCGAGACCGGCGATATTGCAACAGGCGGGAACTAAAGAGAACAGCAACCCTTGCTGCAGATGGCCGAGCAGAAGCCCGATGGCCACAGGTAGACACAGCACCAGCGTTTGCCGCAGTGCATAGTTGACTTCCGGGTGGTAAATCAGCCTGCGCCACATGGGAGAAACAAAAACGGCGTACTGCGCGGAGCAATACGCCGTTTAGCGACTTAACGAGTACCGTAGACGACGATAGTTTTACCGTGTGCGGAGATCAGGTTTTGATCTTCCAGCATCTTCAGAATACGGCCGACGGTTTCACGAGAGCAACCGACGATCTGGCCAATTTCCTGGCGGGTGATTTTGATCTGCATCCCGTCCGGGTGGGTCATGGCATCAGGCTGTTTCGCCAGATTCAGTAAGGTCTGAGCAATACGGCCCGTCACGTCGAGGAAAGCAAGGTTACCGACTTTCTCGGAAGTGACCTGCAGACGACGCGCCATCTGCGAAGAAAGGCGCATCAGGATGTCCGGGTTCACCTGGATTAACTGACGGAATTTTTTGTAAGAGATCTCGGCCACTTCACATGCGGTTTTCGCACGTACCCAGGCACTACGTTCCTGACCTTCTTCAAACAGGCCTAATTCACCGATGAAATCGCCCTGGTTGAGGTAAGAGAGGATCATCTCTTTACCTTCTTCATCCTTGATGAGTACAGCCACGGAGCCTTTTACGATGTAGTAAAGCGTTTCCGCTTTCTCACCCTGGTGAATCAGCGTGCTCTTTGATGGGTACTTATGAATGTGGCAATGAGACAAGAACCATTCAAGGGTAGGGTCTGTTTGCGGTTTGCCAAGCACCATGCGCGGTTATCCTCTGTTATAAGCTATCTCCGGACGCCGACACTACACGGCATCCGGGCATGCAATCGTATTTTTCCCTATGCCTGGGAAGCTGGCTGCTCAATTTATGCAGCCTGTAATGTGAACTCCTCAGCATACATGCGGTACATCAATGTATTACTGTAGCATCCAGACTGTTTTAGCATAGCTTTCACCGCATGTCTCCTGGTGTCTCGCTTCAGCATGACCCAGGTCGCCTTCCGTTGCGAGATTTGTTATGTGCGCGTAATCTGTCAGGAAAATTGCAACAGCGGAGTTAAATTTTATGCAAGCGCGTGTGAAATGGGTGGAAGGTCTAACCTTCATCGGTGAGTCGGCCTCCGGCCACCAGATTTTAATGGATGGCAACTCCGGGGACAAAGCGCCCAGCCCGATGGAGATGGTGTTAATGGCGGCGGGCGGCTGTAGCGCAATTGACGTGGTGTCTATCCTGCAAAAAGGGCGTCAAAACGTCACTAACTGCGAAGTGAAGCTGACCTCTGAACGCCGTGAAGAGGCGCCGCGCCTGTTCACCCATATCAATCTGCACTTTATCGTCACCGGTAAAGAGCTGAAGGATGCGGCGGTGTCCCGTGCGGTGGATTTATCCGCGGAGAAGTACTGCTCGGTGGCGCTGATGCTGGAAAAGGCGGTCAACATCACCCATTCTTACGAAGTGATCGAAGCCTGAGACGAATTGACGTAGCGGGACACTAACCCCGGCAGCACGGCGACCGGGGTTTTATTTTACCCTTAACTAATGGTTTTGCCTTCCATCAAGCGCTCGACCAGCGGCGCCATAATGAGCTCCATCGCCAGCCCCATCTTACCGCCCGGTACCACCAGGGTGTTCATATGCGAGATAAACGACCCCTGTAGCATCGCCAACAGCCAGGGATAATCAATCCCCTGCAAATTGCGGAAGTGAATCACCACGAAGCTTTCGTCGAGCGATGGAATGCCTTTGGCGGCAAACGGATTCGAGGTATCCACCGTCGGCACGCGCTGGAAGTTGATATGGGTACGTGAGAACTGCGGGGTGATGAAATTGATGTAGTCCTCCATCGAACGCACCACCGAGTCCATCACCGCTTCGCGCGAATGGCCTCGTTCGCTGGTATCGCGAATGAGCTTCTGGATCCATTCGAGGTTGACGATCGGCACCACGCCGACCAGCAGGTCGACATGTTTCGCCACGTCGTGCTGCGGCGTCACCACGCCGCCGTGCAGCCCCTCATAAAACAGCACGTCGGTGGGTTCAGGCAGCGGCTGCCACGGGGTAAAGGTACCGGGAACCTGATTCCAGGGAACCGCTTCATCGTAGGTATGGAGATATTTGCGCGACTGGCCCTTGCCGAATTCGCCGTATTCTAAAAAGGTGCGTTCAAGCAGGCTGAAATCGTTGGCTTCCGGGCCAAAGTAGCTGATGTGTTTGCCCTGATCGCGCGCCTTGCGGATCGCCATGTCCATTTCCGGGCGAGTGTAGCGATGGAAGCTATCCCCTTCGACCTCCGCGGCGTGCAGGTTCAGCTGCGAGAAAATTTTGCGAAACGCGAGGCTGGTGGTGGTGGTGCCCGCGCCGCTGGAGCCCGTGACTGCGATCACTGGATGTTTGGCAGACATAACAACTCCCTGATTAAGTGATGGTGTGTCGCCGTATTGCGCCAGGCTCTCGCGGTTAGAGGAGCATGGCGCTTAGCCGTTAAACATCTTGCGGGGCATGATGTTGACCGTCTCGTGCAGTTCTGACCACACCAGCACGGCCTCCCCGGTTTTAAGCTGCTGTTTTACATCGGCGACTTTATCGGCAAGCGAACGTTCATGTTCACCATAATCGGTGCCTTCGCGCAACACAAAGCTTTCAATCAGATTATCCAGCGTTTCGGGATCGAGATCCTGCCAGGGAATAATCATGCCTGTCCTCCCAGCCAGCGGGTTAACCAATCCGGAATACGTTGCTCCAGCCACATCTGCGGTTTTCGCAGCGTACCGCCGACAAAGCCAACGTGGCCGCCTTGTTCCGTGAGCTGATATTCGACGTTTGCCGGCAGTTGTTCCTGCGGCGGGATGGAATGATGGTCCATAAACGGATCGTCTTTTGCGTGAATGATCAGCGTCGGCTTGGTGATATCGCTTAAGCGCGGCATCGCGCTGCACTGTCGGTAATAGTCTAGCGCATCGGCGAAACCGTGGATTTTGGCGGTGATCATGTCGTCGAATTCGCGTATGCGGCGCATGCTTTTGAGCTGGCGAAGATCGACCGGCAGCGAGCCCGGATAGGCTTTTAGCTTGCGCGCGGCGTTAGCTTTCAGCAGGTTGAGCAGGTAACGCTGATAGACGCGCGAAAATCCTTTATCCATATGGTAGCTGCAGGCTTCCAGCATAAAGGGCGCCGAAACAATGACGGCCGCATCGAGCGGAATATTGTCGCCTTCTTTCGCCAGCAGACAGCCCAGCATGTTACCGCCAAGCGAATAGCCTACCGCTGCCGTCGGCGCGGCGCCGAACTCACGCTGCAGCCAGTGCAGGAACCAGGTGCCATCTTCCGTTTCGCCAGAATGGTAAATACGACTGTTACGATTCGGCTCGCCGCTGCAGCCGCGAAAATGCATCACCACCCCGAGCCAGCCGCGCTGCATAGCGGCGTGAATCAAACCGTGGGCGTAAGGGCTGTGCAGGCTGCCTTCCAGACCGTGAAAAACCACCAGACGCGGTTTGTGGCGCGCGCCGGCGGGGTCTTCGCTCCAGGCCAGATCGACGAAATCGCCATCCGGCAGCTCAAGGCGCTGCCAGTGCGGCGTAAATCGGAGCTTGCGGCGGATGATCCGCGGCAGCATGGTTTGCAGATGACGATTGCCCACGCCGCGCATCGGATGGAATTCGCGCGAATCGTTATCGGGGGGCGTCACTGCTGTCGGGGTTATTTCAACCATAGTACCAGGATTATTAAGAAACTTTTAGAACACTATACCGCGCTTAAAAGTGGGCGGTTAGCCAATATGTGGTCTTGCGGGTAATCGGTATAGATTACATGAAAATGATTGAAGAGAATGGCTGAGCGATGAATTTCGGAAAGCCTCCCGGAATAAAAGTCTGCCGGTATATCTGAAGCAGGCAGTCCGACGGTGAATTTTCTCTCACCGCCGAACGGTTACTCATTAGCCTTCCTGCAGCATTTGCTCCAGCTGTTCCTGCGCGTCCAGCCACGCCATCTCGCACTCTTCGAGACCTGATTTGGCGCTAGCCTGCTGCTGCAGACAGGCGGTTAATTCCGCTTTGCGCGAGGCGTCATATAACTCGCTGTCGCCCAGCTTCTCTTCCGCCTGCGCCAGCTGCGCGTTGAGTTTATCCATCTCTTTTTCCAGACGGGCGATCTCTTTACGCAGCGGTTGCGTTTGCGTGCGCAGTTCGGCTTCGCGGCGTTTTTGATCCTTACGCGCCTGCGCGCTATTGCCGTTATCCTTCGGCGCTTCAGAGGCCTGGTTTTCCTGCTTCTGCGAATCACTCAGCCACTGCTGATAATCTTCCAGATCGCCATCAAACGGTTCGACTTTGCCGTCGTGTACGAGGTACAGATCGTCAGTGGTGGAACGGATCAGGTGGCGATCGTGCGAGACCACGACCAGCGCCCCTTCGAAGTCGATCAGCGCTTCGGTTAAGGCCTGACGCATATCGAGATCAAGGTGGTTGGTCGGTTCATCGAGCAGCAGCAGGTTAGGGCGCTGCCAGACGATTAACGCCAGCACCAGGCGCGCTTTTTCGCCGCCGGAGAAACGGCGGGTCTCTTCGCTGACTTTATCCCCCTGGAATCCAAAGCCGCCGAGGTAGTCGCGCAGTTTTTGTTCCAGCTCCTGCGGCGCCAGGCGGGCCAGATGCTGTATCGGCGACTCATCGGCGCGCAGGAATTCGAGCTGATGCTGGGCGAAGTAACCGAGCTTAATGCCCTTAGCCAGGCCAATTTCACCGGACAACGGTTGTAGTTCACCGGCCAGCAGCTTAATCAGCGTTGATTTACCGGCGCCGTTGCGCCCCAGCAGACCGATACGCGAACCGGGCACCAGGTTCAGCTTGATGGAGTCGAGAATAATCCGTTCGCCGTAGCCGGCGCTGACTTTTTCCATCTTGAGTAACGGGTTCGGCAGGCTTTCCGGCGCGCGGAAGCTGAAGTGGAACGGGTTATCGACGTGCGCCGGAGCGATAAGCTCCATGCGCTCAAGCATTTTGATACGGCTCTGCGCCTGCTTCGCTTTGGTAGCCTTGGCGCGGAAGCGGTCGATATAGCTCTGCAAGTGGGCTACGCGCTGCTGCTGGCTTTCATACATGGCCTGCTGCTGCGACAGACGGGTCGCGCGCTGGATTTCAAACGAGCTGTAGTTACCGGTGTATTCGAACATCGTTTGCTGTTCGATATGAATAATTTTATCGACGATCGGATCGAGGAAATCACGATCGTGGGAAATCAGGATCAGCGTACCGGTATAGCCTTTCAGCCACTTTTCCAGCCAGATCACCGCATCAAGATCGAGGTGGTTGGTCGGTTCGTCGAGCAGCAGCAGGTCGGAACGGCAGATCAGCGCCTGCGCGAGGTTTAAGCGCATACGCCAGCCGCCGGAGAAATCACTGACCGGCCGCTCAAGCTGCTCGTTACTGAAACCAAGGCCGTGTAGCAGGCTGGCGGCGCGGGAACGAATCGTCCAGGCGTCAATGGCATCCAGCTTACCGTGAACGGTAGCGATGGCGTGGCCGTCGTCGCGCTCATTGGCCTGCTGTAAATCGGCTTCCAGCTTGCGGAACTCGCGATCGCCATCAATAACATAATCAATAGCCGGTTGCGGCAGGGCCGGCGTTTCCTGATTAACCCACGCCAGCTGCCAGTTGCTCGGGAAGGTCATGGAGCCGCCGTCGGCGCTTATCTCGTTTTTCAAAAGCGAAAGCAACGTAGATTTACCGCAGCCGTTTTTACCCACCAGACCGACCTTCTGGCCAGGATTGATGGTGGCGGTGGCGTTGTCCAGCAGGACGCGTACGCCGCGACGAATTTGTAACGAGGAGAAAACAATCATAAGGTGCCGTATGTTCAGACTATGTTAATTTGTCTTTATGATAATGTAGTGTGGAAGCGAAACGCTCCATAGGGCCGCAATGGTAGCCCAAAATGAAGACGATAGACAAAGTCATTCTGGTTGCGTCGAGACGCAGCCGCTTCGCAAGCCGCCAGATGACGTTCGGGAGGGGAATGATGTCTCAGACAGCGAAAGTGTTGCTGCTGTATGCCCACCCAGAATCTCAGGATTCCGTGGCCAACCGGGTTTTGCTTGAACCGGCCTTACAGTTGCCGAATGTCACCGTGCACGATCTTTATGCGCACTATCCAGATTTTTTTATTGATATCGCCCATGAGCAGGATCTCCTGCGTCAGCATCAGGTGATTGTTTTCCAGCATCCGCTGTATACGTGGAGCTGCCCGGCATTGTTGAAAGAGTGGCTGGACCGGGTGCTGAGCCGCGGCTTCGCCAGCGGCGCGGGAGGAAATCAACTGGCGGGAAAGTACTGGCGTAGCGTGATCACCACCGGCGAGCCGGAGAGCGCTTACCGCCGCGATGCTAATCGCTATCCGATGAATGATATTCTGCGCCCTTTTGAGTTAACGGCCGGCATGTGCCGCATGCACTGGCTGAGTCCGATTATTGTTTACTGGGCGCGCCGACAGCGGCCGGAAGATTTGCAAAGCCACGCCCGCGCATATCGCGATTGGCTCGCGAATCCTGTTGCTACAGGAGGCGTCAATGGCGGGAGCTGATTTGCTATTAGCAGGGGTACTGTTTTTGTTTGCTGCCGTGGTGGCGGTACCGCTGGCGGCCCGGCTGGGCATTGGCGCCGTACTCGGCTACCTGCTGGCCGGGATTGCAATTGGCCCGTGGGGGCTTGGCTTTATTAGCGATGTGGATGAAATTCTCCATTTTTCCGAGCTGGGCGTTGTATTCCTGATGTTCATCATCGGCCTTGAGCTCAATCCGGCCAAACTGTGGCAACTGCGCAACTCGATTTTCGGCGTCGGCGCGGCGCAGGTGCTGTTTAGCGCGGCGATCCTCGGCGGATTGCTGGTGGTCACCGGGTTTTCGTGGCAGGCGGCCGTGGTGGGCGGTATTGGGCTGGCAATGTCCTCTACCGCGATGGCGCTGCAGCTGATGCGCGAGAAGGGAATGAGCCGTAACGAATCCGGCCAGCTTGGATTTTCAGTACTGTTATTTCAGGATCTAGCGGTGATCCCGGCGCTGGCGCTGGTCCCGCTGCTCGCCGGACACGGCGACGATAACTTTAACTGGATGTCGGTAGGGATGAAGGTGCTGGCATTCGCCGGCATGCTGATTGGCGGTCGTTTTCTGCTGCGCCCGGTATTCCGTTTTATCGCCGGTTCCGGCGTGCGCGAGGTCTTCACCGCCGCCACGCTGCTGCTGGTGCTGGGCTCAGCGTTGTTTATGGATGCCCTGGGGCTGTCAATGGCGCTGGGGACGTTTATCGCGGGCGTGCTGCTGGCGGAAAGCGAATATCGCCACGAGCTGGAAATTGCTATTGAGCCGTTTAAAGGCTTGCTGCTGGGGCTATTTTTTATCTCCGTCGGCATGGCGCTGAATCTTGGCGTGCTGTACACCCATTTGCTGTGGGTCGCGCTAAGCGTTGCCGCGCTGGTGGCGGTTAAAGCGTTGGTGCTTTATGTATTGGCCCGGGTATACGGTTTGCGCAGCGCCGAGCGCACGCAGTTCGCCGGAGTATTGAGCCAGGGCGGCGAGTTCGCCTTTGTTCTCTTTTCCATGCCGGCTTCGCAGAAGCTGTTCCATAACGATCAAATGGCGCTGCTGCTGGTTACCGTAACCTTATCGATGATGACCACGCCGCTCCTGATGAAGGTCATTGATAAAGTGCTGTCGCGACGGCTTAACCCGGCGGAGGATACCGATGAGGCGCCGTGGGTCGAGGATGATAAGCCACAGGTGATTATCGTCGGCTTCGGGCGTTTTGGTCAGGTGATCGGGCGTCTGCTGATGGCTAATAAAATGCGTATTACCGTGCTTGAACGCGATATCAGCGCGGTCAACCTGATGCGCAAATATGGCTACAAAGTCTATTTCGGCGACGCGACGCAGCTTGAGCTACTGCGTTCGGCGGGGGCGGAAGAGGCGCAGTCGATTGTGATTACCTGCAACGAGCCGGAAGATACCATGAAGCTGGTGGAGATGTGCCAACAGCATTTTCCCCACCTGCATATTCTGGCCCGAGCGCGGGGGCGCGTAGAAGCGCATGAGTTATTACAGGCTGGCGTGACGCAGTTCTCGCGAGAAACCTTCTCCAGCGCCCTGGAATTGGGGCGCAAGGCGCTGGTGACTCTGGGAATGCATCCGCATCAGGCGCAGCGCGCGCAGTTGCACTTTCGACGCCTCGATATGCGAATGCTGCGCGAGTTAATGCCAGTGCATACTGATACTGTACAGATATCTCGCGTGCGGGAAGCCCGGCGCGAGCTGGAAGAGATTTTTGAGCGTGAAATGCAGAAAGAAAGCCGGCAGTTGGACGGCTGGGACGAGTTTGAATAGAAGGTAGAGCAAAATGGCGGTACGTAAACGTTTTATTGCCGGCGCAAAATGTCCGGCGTGCCAGGCGCAGGATTCACTGGCGATGTGGCGCGAGAATAATGTCGATATTGTTGAGTGCGTTAAGTGCGGACATCAGATGCGCGAGGCCGATAAAGAGGTCCGCGAACACGTTCGCAAAGAAGAGCAAGTGATCGGCATTTTTCATCCGGACTAGCGTTATCTGTCGCCTTTTTTTAAGCTAGAGGGTACACGGCTGCAGAATTCCGCTACAATCTGCGCCACTATTCTTCCCATGCTCAGGAGATATCATGAAAGTAGCAAAAGACCTGGTGGTCAGCCTGGCCTATCAGGTACGTACAGAAGACGGTGTGTTGGTTGATGAGTCTCCGGTGAGTGCGCCGCTGGACTACCTGCATGGTCACGGTTCCCTGATTTCCGGCCTGGAAAACGCATTAAACGGCCACGAAGTGGGCGATAAATTTGATGTCGAAGTCGGCGCGAATGACGCGTACGGCCAGTATGACGAAAACCTGGTTCAGCGCGTTCCTAAAGACGTCTTCATGGGCGTTGACGAACTGCAGGTTGGCATGCGCTTCCTGGCTGAAACCGACCAGGGTCCGGTACCGGTAGAAATCACTGAAGTCGGCGACGATTTCGTGGTGGTTGACGGCAACCACATGCTGGCTGGCCAGAATCTGAAGTTCAACGTAGAAGTTGTCGCCCTGCGCGAAGCCACTGCAGAAGAGCTGGAGCACGGTCACGTACACGGCGCTCATGGCCACGATCACGATCATGACCACGGTCATGACGGCTGCTGCGGCGGCCACGGCCACGATCATGGTCACGACCATGAACATGGCAAAGGTGGTTGCGGTAACGGCGGTTGCGGTTGCCACTAATGGCGTCGCGTTCGCGCGAATAGCCAAAAAAGCGGGGAAACCCGCTTTTTTTACGTCTCAATAATGCGGAGGCGGCGTCTCTTCAGACTGTGACGCGATGTGCGACGGCTGTGTCGCTTTCAGTTTTTCGATCATCAAGCGCATATGTTCGCGCATTTTGGCCATTTCTATTTCATGCGCCGTGACGGTTTTGTTGAGGTCCTCGATGGTGATCTCCTGAAACGCCAGTCGGCTTTCCAGTTCCGCCAGACGCGTCTCCATTGTGCTATCGTTCATAGGTCGCCTCTTCTGTCTTGTTTGCGGGCGGATTCTACTCAAGTTTCCGCGTTAACGCAGCATCGTAACGTCAGAGAGGAAACTAATTCATACAAAAATAGTCTGAAATGAGGCGATATTCAGGTAGGTCCGTATGTAGATTTGTTCTGCAACGTTCTATAGTACGTTTTTTGCTTTTTATGATAACCCTGGGGTGAGATGCCCCGGCCCTGGAGAAATGGATGAAATCACTGTTTAAAGTAACGCTGCTGGCGACCACGATGGCCGTTGCCCTGAATGCACCGCTGACCTTTGCTGCCGATACCGCAGCGAAAGCTGCACCGGCGGCGGACAGCAAATCGGCATTTAAAAATGACGATCAAAAATCCGCTTATGCGCTGGGTGCATCCCTCGGCCGTTACATGGAAAACTCCCTGAAAGAACAAGAGAAGCTGGGTATCAAACTGGATAAAGACCAGCTGATCGCCGGCGTGCAGGATGCGTTTGCCGATAAGAGCAAACTGTCCGACAAAGAAATTGAAACCACTCTGCAGTCCTTTGAGACCCGCGTGAAAACCGCCGCTCAGCAGAAGATGGAAAAAGATGCGACCGAGAACGATGCTAAAGGCAAAGCGTTCCGTGACGCCTTCGCTAAAGAGAAGGGCGTGAAAACCTCTAAATCCGGCCTGATGTATAAAGTCGAGAAAGCCGGTACCGGCGATGCGCCGAAAGACAGCGATACCGTCGTGGTGAACTACAAAGGTACGCTGATCGACGGTAAAGAGTTCGATAACTCTTACACCCGCGGCGAGCCGCTCTCTTTCCGTCTTGATGGCGTTATCCCTGGCTGGACCGAAGGCCTGAAAAACATCAAAAAAGGCGGCAAAATCAAGCTGGTCATCCCACCAGATCTGGCTTACGGCAAAACTGGCGTTCCGGGTATCCCGGCTAACTCTACGCTGGTATTCGATGTAGAACTGCTGGACATCAAACCGGCTCCGAAGGCTGATGCTAAGCCAGAAGCCGCTGCCGAAGCACCGGCTGCAGACGCTAAGAAGTAATCTGCCATAAGCCGCCGCCTTCAGGGGCGGCGGCTTTTTTATTGGCAGCAGATATAATTAAAACTGGAAAATTCCTCAGGCGCTGTATTACTTTAGATAGCTTAATAATGATGATGAGCCTGCCCTGACGATAACGACAGGCTCCTGAAAAGGAGTGCTTTTTTACATGTCCAGGTCGCTTTTAACCAACGAAACCAGCGAGCTTGACCTGCTGGATCAACGTCCTTTCGACCAGACCGACTTCGATATCCTAAAATCCTATGAAGCGGTGGTGGACGGGTTAGCGATGCTCATTGGTTCCCATTGTGAAATCGTGCTGCACTCACTGCAGGATTTAAAATGCTCCGCTATTCGTATTGCTAACGGTGAACACACCGGCCGCCAAATTGGCTCGCCGATTACCGATCTGGCGTTACGTATGCTGCACGATATGACGGGAGCAGATAGCAGCGTATCGAAGTGCTATTTTACCCGCGCGAAAAGCGGCGTGCTGATGAAATCGGTGACTATCGCTATTCGCAACCGGGAACATCGGGTGATTGGTCTGCTGTGTATCAACATGAACCTTGATGTCCCGTTCTCGCAGATTATGAGCACCTTTATTCCACCGGAAACGCCGGAAGTGAACTCTCAGGTTAACTTTGCCTCGTCGGTGGATGATCTGGTGGCGCAAACGCTGGAGTTCACCATTGAAGAGGTGAATGCCGATCGCAACGTATCGAATAACGCGAAAAACCGCCAAATCGTGCTGAATCTATACGAGAAAGGCATCTTCGATATCAAAGATGCGATTAACCAGGTAGCCGATCGCCTGAATATCTCTAAACACACGGTGTACCTCTACATCCGCCAGTTTAAAAGCGGTGATTTCCAGGGGCTCGATAAGTAATGCGTTTTGCCATCACGGTAACCGGGCCTGCCTACGGTACTCAGCAGGCCAGTAGCGCGTGGCAGTTTGCGCAGGCGGTTATTAACGCAGGGCATGAACTGGCCTGCGTATTTTTCTATCGTGAAGGGGTCTACAACGCTAATCAGCTGACGGCCCCCGCCAGCGATGAGGTAGACCTGGTGCGTCACTGGCAGCGCCTGCATGATGAACATGCCGTTGCGCTGCACATTTGCGTGGCAGCGGCGTTACGCCGCGGCGTGATCGATGAACGCGAAGCGCAGCAGCTTGGCTTGCCGGCGCATAATCTGCAGCCGGGATTCACCTTAAGCGGGCTAGGCGCACTGGCTGAAGCGTCATTAACCTGCGATAGAATGGTGCAGTTCTGATGAAACGCGTGGCTTTCGTATTTTCTTCCGCGCCGCACGGCAGCGCAGCCGGCAGGGAAGGGCTGGACGCCTTACTGGCGACCTCGGCGCTTACCGATGATCTCGGCGTCTTCTTTGTCGGCGACGGCGTGTTTCAGATTATCCCTGGCCAGCAGCCGGGAAAAATCCTCGCCCGTGATTATATCGCCACCTTCAAGCTGTTATCGCTGTATGACATCGAACAGTGTTGGCTATGCGCGGCGTCTGCCCGCGAGCGCGGCCTGGCCGCCGATACGCCGTGGGTGGTGGATGTCGAAAGCCTCGAGCCAGAAGCGCTGCGCGCCCGGCTTGATGAGTTCAACGTGATTCTACGATTCTGAGGCCCAGATGCTCCATACTCTAAGCGTCTCTCCCTGGCATGTCGATATCGACGCGATGCTGCGTCTGGTGAAGGCAGGCGATGATCTGCTCCTGCTCTCCGATGGCGTGGTCGCGGCGATTGACGGCGGCCGTTTCCTTGAAATCCTGCAATCCGCCCCCATAACCCTACATGCTCTGCAAGACGATATCGAAGCCCGCGGGCTGGCTGGTCAAATTGCGGACAGTGTCGTCAGGGTTGACTATACTGATTTCGTCAGTCTTACGGTCAAACATGAAGGTCAGTTGGCTTGGTAATGGCGGGATCGTTGTATATTTCTTGACACCTTTTCGGCACCGCCCTAAAATTCTGCGTCCTCATATTATATGAGGCGATTTATTACGTGTTTACGAAGCAAAAGCTAAAACCAGGAGCTATTTAATGGCAACAGTTAACCAGCTGGTACGCAAACCACGCGCGCGCAAAGTTGCAAAGAGCAACGTGCCGGCGCTGGAAGCCTGCCCGCAGAAACGTGGCGTATGTACTCGCGTATATACCACCACTCCTAAGAAACCGAACTCCGCACTGCGTAAAGTTTGCCGTGTGCGTCTGACTAACGGTTTCGAAGTCACCTCCTACATCGGTGGTGAAGGTCACAACCTGCAGGAGCACTCCGTGATCCTGATCCGTGGCGGTCGTGTTAAAGACCTTCCGGGTGTTCGTTACCACACCGTTCGTGGTGCGCTTGACTGCTCCGGCGTTAAAGACCGTAAGCAGGCTCGCTCCAAGTACGGCGTGAAGCGTCCTAAGGCTTAATGGTTCTCCGTTAAGTAAGGCCAAACGTTTTATATTAATGTCAAACTAAACTCTTTGAGTTTTGGACAATCCTGAATTAACAACGGAGTATTTCCATGCCACGTCGTCGCGTCATTGGTCAGCGTAAAATTCTGCCGGATCCGAAGTTCGGATCAGAACTGCTGGCTAAATTTGTAAATATCCTGATGGTAGATGGTAAAAAATCTACTGCAGAAACTATCGTATACAGCGCGCTGGAGACCCTGGCTCAGCGCTCTGGTAAAACTGAACTGGAAGCCTTCGAAGTTGCGCTCGAAAACGTGCGCCCGACTGTCGAAGTTAAGTCCCGCCGCGTAGGTGGTTCTACTTATCAGGTTCCAGTTGAAGTACGTCCGGTTCGTCGTAATGCTCTGGCAATGCGTTGGATCGTTGAAGCTGCTCGTAAACGCGGTGATAAATCCATGGCTCTGCGCCTGGCGAACGAACTCACTGACGCTGCAGACAACAAAGGTACTGCAGTTAAGAAACGTGAAGACGTTCACCGTATGGCCGAAGCCAACAAGGCGTTCGCACACTACCGTTGGTAATCCCTTCGGAGTCATAGTCACCAGGCGGGCGTTTCAGATGAGTCGCCCGCTCTGGATAACTTAACTGAACGCCTAAAGAAATAAACGAGGAATCAAATGGCTCGTACAACACCCATCGCACGCTACCGTAACATCGGTATCAGTGCGCACATCGACGCCGGTAAAACCACTACTACCGAACGTATTCTGTTCTACACCGGTGTAAACCATAAAATCGGTGAAGTTCATGACGGCGCCGCTACCATGGACTGGATGGAGCAGGAGCAGGAACGTGGTATCACCATCACTTCCGCTGCGACTACTGCATTCTGGTCTGGTATGGCTAAACAGTATGAACCGCACCGTGTAAACATCATCGACACCCCGGGGCACGTTGACTTCACTATCGAAGTAGAACGTTCCATGCGTGTTCTTGATGGTGCGGTAATGGTTTACTGCGCAGTTGGTGGTGTTCAGCCGCAGTCTGAAACCGTATGGCGTCAGGCAAACAAATATAAAGTTCCACGCATTGCGTTCGTTAACAAAATGGACCGCATGGGTGCGAACTTCCTGAAAGTTGTTGGTCAGATCAAAACCCGTCTGGGCGCGAACCCGGTTCCGCTGCAGCTGGCAATTGGTGCTGAAGAAGGTTTCACCGGTGTTGTTGACCTGGTGAAAATGAAAGCCATCAACTGGAACGAAGCTGATGCAGGCGTTACCTTCGAATACGAAGATATCCCGGCTGACATGCAGGAACTGGCTGACGAATGGCACCAGAACCTGATCGAGTCCGCTGCGGAAGCTTCCGAAGAGCTGATGGAAAAATACCTGGGTGGCGAAGAACTGACTGAAGAAGAGATCAAAAAAGCTCTGCGTCAGCGCGTTCTGAACAACGAAATCATCCTGGTAACCTGTGGTTCTGCGTTCAAGAACAAAGGTGTTCAGGCGATGCTGGATGCGGTAATTGATTACCTGCCATCCCCGATCGATGTTCCGGCAATCAACGGCATCCTGGACGACGGTAAAGATACCCCGGCTGAGCGTCACGCAAGCGACGAAGAGCCGTTCTCTGCACTGGCGTTCAAAATCGCTACCGACCCGTTCGTTGGTAACCTGACCTTCTTCCGTGTGTACTCCGGTGTGGTTAACTCTGGTGATACCGTACTGAACTCCGTGAAAGCTGCACGTGAGCGTTTCGGTCGTATCGTTCAGATGCACGCTAACAAACGTGAAGAGATCAAAGAAGTTCGCGCGGGCGATATCGCTGCCGCTATCGGTCTGAAAGACGTAACCACTGGTGACACCCTGTGTGACCCGGATGCGCCGATCATTCTGGAGCGTATGGAATTCCCTGAGCCGGTAATCTCCATCGCCGTTGAGCCGAAAACCAAAGCTGACCAGGAAAAAATGGGTCTGGCTCTGGGTCGTCTGGCTAAAGAAGACCCGTCATTCCGCGTATGGACTGACGAAGAGTCTAACCAGACCATCATCGCCGGTATGGGTGAACTGCACCTCGACATCATCGTTGACCGTATGAAGCGTGAATTCAACGTTGAAGCGAACGTCGGTAAACCTCAGGTTGCTTACCGCGAAGCGATTCGCCAGAAAGTTACCGATGTTGAAGGTAAACACGCCAAGCAGTCTGGTGGTCGTGGTCAGTACGGTCACGTTGTGATCGACATGTACCCGCTGGAGCCGGGCTCTAACCCGAAAGGTTACGAGTTCATCAACGACATTAAAGGTGGTGTAATCCCTGGCGAATACATCCCGGCCGTTGATAAAGGCATCCAGGAACAGCTGAAAGCTGGTCCGCTGGCTGGCTACCCGGTAGTTGATATGGGTATCCGTCTGCACTTCGGTTCTTACCACGACGTTGACTCCTCTGAGCTGGCGTTTAAACTGGCCGCTTCTATCGCCTTTAAAGAAGGCTTTAAGAAAGCGAAACCAGTTCTGCTTGAGCCGATCATGAAGGTTGAAGTAGAAACTCCGGAAGAGAACACCGGTGACGTAATCGGTGACTTGAGCCGTCGTCGCGGCATGCTGCGCGGTCAAGAATCTGAAGTAACTGGCGTTAAGATCCACGCTGAAGTTCCGCTGTCTGAAATGTTCGGATATGCAACTCAGCTGCGTTCTCTGACCAAAGGTCGTGCATCATACACCATGGAATTCCTGAAGTATGATGATGCGCCGAACAACGTTGCTCAGGCCGTTATTGAAGCCCGTGGTAAATAATCCACAGGATTAAAACCTAAGTCCCGTGCTCTCTCCTCAGGGGAGAGCACTATAGTAAGGAATATAGCCGTGTCTAAAGAAAAATTTGAACGTACAAAACCGCACGTCAACGTTGGTACTATCGGCCACGTCGACCATGGTAAAACTACTCTGACCGCTGCAATCACCACCGTACTGGCTAAAACCTACGGCGGTGCTGCTCGCGCATTCGACCAGATCGATAACGCGCCGGAAGAAAAAGCTCGTGGTATCACCATCAACACTTCTCACGTTGAATATGACACCCCGACTCGCCACTACGCACACGTAGACTGCCCGGGCCACGCCGACTATGTTAAAAACATGATCACCGGTGCTGCTCA